>CAXZAJ010000021.1:0-21162 GCA_964293355.1 uncultured bacterium | reverse complement strand
AGATTCAGAAGGTGCGATAGCCTATATCATTGGTTCCACCGATAATGCCGGCAACGCATCCACTTCAAGCGGCTCCGGTCTTATCTTCGACAAGACGAATCCCAGCGCCACGTTTACGAGCCTCGCTAGCAGCACCGGATCATACGCACGGGTGGGCAGCATCATTACCCTGACCTACGCTGCTTCCGATACAGGAGGCTCCGACCTTGCAGACACGAGCACTAATGCCCAGATAGCCGGACATCCCGTAACAGCAACCCTTTCCGGATCTAACTACACAGCCACCTATACCATGGTGGCCGGAGATTCAGAAGGTGCGATAGCCTATATCATTGGTTCCACCGATAATGCCGGCAACACATCCACTTCAAGCGGCTCCGGTCTTATCTTCGATAAAACTCCACCATTACCAGTTGTTTCAACTCCTACAGCTCAGGCACCAGAAGCTACTCTGAATTTAGATGGAACAGTCACTATCACCTGGAAAAATGAGACCGACCTAACCCGAACAGCAGTCCTCTTAACATGGGAAAAAGCGGCTGAAGTAACCGGTTCGATTATACTTGGACCTGCAGTTGAAACCTATACCACCCCAGTTTTAACAAACGGAGTTGTGTATACCTTCACTCTCAAAACCATCGATGCTGCTGGCAACCAATCCACCGGTATTTCTGCAACAGCCACTCCAAGTGCAAGCGCCCTCACGCTCAGCGATATCAGCATCGAATCCGGCCCAATACTAACATATATCGCTACCTTCACGGACGGGACCTTAAACACTCTCTACTACTGGGCAGGAAATACCACAAAACCAGCGGGTGCTTTATCCTCAACTGATGTCGATGGTTCGCTTGATCTCTCTACACTGTTAGGAGGTAATAAAACCTTTGGCTTCTGCCTTTCAGGAACAAAGTCATCAACGACATATGAAAGCATTTCATATGTGTTCACTTGGAATGGTTCTTCCTACAGCGCTGCTACTTCCCGCTCCCTCTCCTCCCCCACCCGCACCGTCACCGCCAGAACAGTCTCAACAACGCCGTCAACACTTACATCCCCAATCTTCAGATCCCCACGATCAACCCGCTCCTTGTTTACCCTACCAACGGCAACTGATACCCAACCCCTACCCGCATCCTGGATTGCTTCAGTAGCTACGCAGCAAACTCGTGTGATCGGGCTTGGTAAAACCACCACAAAGGCAACAGCAATATCATCAACTCAAGCAGAAGCTGACCAGGCCAAAGCCCCAGTATCAGCAGGAAGTGCCGCATCGACGGAACTCATCGCAACTCCGGTCAGTGCATCTGTCGCCGCCAAAGAAACTGGCTTATCGATACAGCAGAAATCAGACCTTGATCAGGTTAGCTCGTCTGATGAAATGGCCGGCGATTCCGAGATAACTGTTTCGTACTCGATACCAGACGGCGCACATTCTGGAAGCGGAACGGCACCCGAGGCTCCGGCTGTTCCAAGGAGGAATGGTTCCGGCAAAACGCCGTTTGCCATGCTCGTGCCGGCCAAGGCCACCGGCAAGCCCGAGGATGAAGAAGTCGTTGAATCTTGATTGAATAATTTACCCGGCAGCGTCGTTGCCGGGTGGTTCTATGGTGCCGGGCGCGCTATAGTATGATGATTGATCCATAAGTCAAGGCGGCGCTTCCTGAGCGCGGCCTCGTGAAAGGTAGCAACAGTGAAAGCTAATCGTTTTGTCGTTCTTGCCGTGTCGCTCGTCGTAGCGGCCAACGCCTTCGCGGCACCGGTACTGGTCATGTTCGTAGACGGCTCGGTGCAGGTACTCTCGGGTGCCGCCTGGAAGAAGCTGGATTTTGACGACAAGTTCGACTCGGCCCAATCGGTCAAGCTGGTTGCCGGAGCGGTGCTGGAACTCAAGGCCCAGAACGGCTCCATGGTAACGATCGCAGCGCCAGGGACGTATCTGGTCGATACGCTGTTCAAGCCCAGAACCGAGTCCAGCGCCATAGCGACGGTTGCTGGCAAGCTGGAGAAACTGGCCAAGGGTGGCCCCGTTGACCAGACCGTGGCCGGCGTCCGCGGCTCCGAGGCTGTAGTGGCTAAAGAGACGATGTGGGCAGGCGGCACCGTTGAAGCCGACGAAGCAGCCAAGGAAGCCTTTCAGGCGGCGCAGGCCGGGAACCACGCTGGCGCATATTCCCTGTACATGGAAGCGTTCTCGCTCTATGTGGACGCGTCAGACCCCACCGGTGCGGCCCGCGCCGCGTACAGCGCGTCATTGTCCGCCATCGCCACCGGTTCCGGTGCACGCGCCTTGTCAGCGCTGCGCGCCGCCGCGCCTGAGGATGCCGGTGCACTCCGCGGTTCCTACGCACTGACACTCGCCACGCTCTCCGCCCGCTACGGTGCTTCCGCCGACGCCAAGGCGCTGCTCCAGAAAGCCATCAATGCCGGCTGGTTCGACGATCCCGCCGTACTCGCCGACGCCAAAACGTTGCTCTCCAGCCTGTAATACTTCAGCGGATATTGTAGACATCAAACCGTCACCGGAAATCCGGCGGCGGTTTTTTTGTAGGAGTCGTTAAAACGATTATTTCTCAGCTAAAACGATTACGAATCAACCATTTTCCGGTAAAACCATTACGGTTTTGCTGAAAATTACCCTGCGCGCATGGTGCCTACTTGAGATTCTGGCTTATATACTCGCGCAGCGCCATGTTCATAAGTGTCTGGTAACCTATTTTTGACTCGCTGGCCTTTTTCTTGAAGAAGAGGATGATATCGTCGTCCAGGCGGATGGAGGTAGAGATCTTCCTGGGATTGTAGAAGCGGCCGCGCACCGCGTTTGAAAAATCATATTCAGGACGCAGCTCGAATACGTCCTCAGACTTCTTCATACTGTCTTCGCTCATTCTGGGTAGCCTCCCGTGCTGAAATGATCTGGACGATTTCTTCACCGTCGGCGGTAAAGAACAGGTTTGCCACTACGACCAGGTTCAGCTTCTTTGTCTGTCCAATACTGATCCATCGCTCCTCAAAATAGGAATAGCGATAGTCCAAGTATGAGAGATGAAGGGGATCATCAAAGATCTCTTTAGCTTCTGAAAATGATATCCCGTGTTTAGCATGATTTGTTATGTCTTTTTGAGGATCCCAATCAAAGATCATGCCATAAAAGTACTCTTTTGTTTGTACGTTGTCAATACATATTTCACTTATCATCCGCTTGCCACAATGATCCCGCACCTTTATTGTAAGCTGTGCTCATAGACGCCCATTTCCACGCTGACGACCTGTACACCCTCGATCCGGGATTTCCGGAGGCCTACCGCAGAACCGGAATGCTCGGCTTGGCGTCAATTCATGATACGGCGGGGCTCTCCTCGACGAGGCGGATCATGGCGGACGCGGGGCGTTACCTTGTGTCGTTCGGGATACACCCGCAGCTGGCGATCATGGACGAAGCGGACGAGTTGGAGCGGCGCGCGGTATCGGGCGAGCTTGCCGCCATTGGCGAATGCGGGTTCGATTTTTATGGGGACGCGCCGGAGTTGGTGAGGACGCCTGAAAACGAACGCGCGCAGCGCGAAGCTTTCGAGTTCCAGATTGATCTGGCAAAACGCTACGGTCTGCCTGTAGTGTTGCATCTGCGGCGTGCAACGGACCTGCTGTTCCAGTATGCAAAGCGACTCTCGGCCCTCAGGGCGATTGTGCTGCATTCATGGCCGGGTCCGGCCAACGAGGCGCTGGATTTCCTTGCACGCTGCCCGCGGGCGCTGTTCTCGTTCGGGTTGCCGATTGTCAACGGCAACAAGAAGGTTCGCGGAAGCGCGGCGTCACTGCCAGCTACGGCCATCCTGACGGAGACAGACGCACCGTACCAGCCTCCGCGCGGCGCTTCGGATGCACCAAGCGACAGGCGGCCGTTGCTGCGCGCCTACTCCACGGTAGCCGATCTGCCGCGGGTGGTGACCGAGCTGGCGTCTTTGCGCGGGCAAAGGCCGGATGCAATCGAGGCACAGGTGGAGCACAACTTTCTGGAGGTTTTCGGCGATGCCCTTTAACGACAGGACGAAACTATTGTTAGGCGAGGCGGATGCCGAGCTCCTGACGCGCGCGCGCGTCTGCGTATTCGGCCTGGGCGGCGTGGGGGCTACCGCCGCGATGGATCTGGTGCGCGCGGGCGTGGGGCACCTCGTCGTCATTGATTTTGATATTATTACAGAATCAAATCTTAACAGATTATATTTTGGTTACTCTGACGGTGTGGGCCAGCCCAAGGTGGAAGTGTTCGCCGAGTACGCCCGCCGAATAAATCCGGCAGTGGATATTGTGGCGATTGGCTCCATAGTGCGCGGTGCCGGGGCGGCGGGCAGCATTCCAGCGGGCTGCGATTTTTACCTGGACTGCATCGACACGCTCAATCCCAAGGTCAACCTGCTGGCGGAACTGGCGCGGCAAGGCTTGCCCTTCGTGTCGAGCATGGGCACCGCGGGCAGGCTCGCGCCGGAGCGGCTCAAGGTGGGCTCGCTGTGGGACACGCACGATTGTCCGCTGTCGTCATCGGTGCGCAAGCGCCTGCGGCGGCTCGGCTTTGGTTCGGGAAAAGCAGTACAGGACGCGGCAACCACTGGTGATATTATTATATCTGACTTTAAATGCGTTTGGTCGGACGAACCGGCGGTACCGCCCGCGATGCCGGCTGACGGCTCGATCCCAGGAGACACGGTAAACGGGGAACGGGTTCGGGCGGTGCAGGGTTCCGGCCCATTCGTCCCGCAGGCGGCGGGGCACATTCTGGCGAGCCTGGCGGTCAGGCACGTGATTGCACGATGAAAGAGATGAGGAGTTCATCATGATAGGATATTTTACCAGGACCAGGGATCGGCTCGAGACTAGAATCCGGCAAGCGCTCCACGCGTATGGCGAGGATTTTGGAGGAGTCTCCTGCGATCTCGGCAGGGATGCCGCCAACAGGCTGGAAGAATTCACCTCGCGCGGCAAGATGCTGCGCGGTTGCCTCGTGCGGCTCGGCTACGATTTGATCAACGGTGAGGGCGTGGCAACTCCGGATTCCGAGACCGAATCCGGGATGGAATCCATCTTGCTGGCAGGAGCCGCGATGGAACTCTTCCAGTCTGGCCTCCTGATACACGACGACATCATGGACCGCGACCGGGTCCGACGCGGCGCACCTACCATGCACGTGGGCTACGAGCTCACACTGGAGCGCGGCGGGTATAACGACCCTTCTCACCACGGCGAAGCACTCGCCATCTGCGAAGGAGACCTGGCGTATTTCGCCGCATTCCAGTTGCTGTCTGAAATGCCGGCAACTGCTTCCCGGGCCGTGCAGGCAGTGCACATCGCGGCACGGGAACTGTGTATCGTGGGCATCGCGCAGATGCAGGATGTCGCCAATGGCGCAGCCCGACCGGCATCGGTCAACCCGTTCAGGGATGCTCCCGCTGATCCATCTGAAGAAGACGTTATAAAATTATACCGGTTCAAAACCGGGCGCTACACCTTCAGCCTTCCGCTGGCGCTGGGCTGCGCGATAGCGGGCGGCACGGAGGATGATCGTCTCGCGCTTGAGAAAGCCGGCGAAGAATTGGGAATACTGTTCCAGCTCAAGGACGACGAACTGGGTCTCTTTGCCGATGAGAAAATTTTAGGTAAACCGGTAGGCGCGGACATACGGGAAAATAAAAAAACACTGTTCAGGCAGCGCTTGCTTGCTAGGGCCGATACTGAAACCAGATGCCAACTTGAATCAATGTTCGGCAATCCAGCCGCAGGCGCTACTGAAGCCGGATTCGTCCGCGGCCAACTGGAGCGATCGGGCGTACGCGCCGAACTCACCGCGATGATGCAGTCCCGGGCAGATGCGGCGATTTCCCGCATTGAACCGATACTGCGCGCGGCTCCGGCTGAACCCGCGCAGGCATTCAGGGAACTGGTCGCGTACAGCCTGGAACGTCAGTCATGAACCCGATGACACCAGTCAGAATTTCCGCGTTGTTGCTGTTGCTGGGTTTTTCGATAATGCCTGGAAAAGCGAACGCCCAGTCCATACCAGAAAACAGCACTGCTTTAGCTTACGCGGGCATCGATGAACCCACTCTCGTACGCTTGCGTGAAGTCTTTGCAAAAGCAGCTGGTTCTCTGGAAGCGACTCAGCGTGCCATCTCCTTTCTGGAATCCCGCTTCCCGGGGAACTTCAACTCCATGCCGGCCATCGTCAGGGCGTACAGAGCTTCGCTGATGGGCCTGGAGGGCAAATATTCGCGCAACGTTTTTAATATACTTGATCGGGTCAACGCATCCATACAAGCTTGGGAGGGTCTGGTCGAACAGCATCCCGCATCGCTTGAAATCAGGTTCCAGCGGTACGCTTATTTCTCGCAGCTACCCGCATTCTTCAAGGTCGGCAAATACGTCAAACCAGATCTTGCGGCCTTGCTCGCGATGCTAGAGGGCAAGGCTGACGACAGGGTGCTCCGTGCCCAGCGGAGCGATATGATCGCGTGGCTGCTGTCTGAAGGCAAACTGTCGTCAGCGGAGCGGCGGCGTGTCGAAGCGTTGCGGTAAAAAAACGCTACGAACTCAGTGCCTTAAGGAATCTGCCGACGATGCGCTTGAATGCGGCAGGATCTTCCACCATCACTGAATGTCCGACGCCGTCCAGGATCTCGAGCGCGGCGCTTTCGTACGCGGCCGCGGTCTCCCTGGCCATAGCCTCGGTGATGATGGCGTCCTTGCGGCCCCAGACGACCAGCACCGGATTCTTGAAAGCGCCTGCGCGGCCGACATAGTTGAAGCGTTCCAGGGCGCGCGCGTTTCCGGCAAACGCGAGCGGAGCCATCTTCATGGCGTCATCGGTCAGGCGGTCAAGGAGCTCATCGTTCTTCATGGTCGGAGCTACAGCGGCAAGCCCCTGGCGCAGAAGGTCACGGTTCGTCTTGAACATTTCTATGTACGGGTAATGTGCTTCCGGCGTCACGAGTCCGGCAGGCGACGCGCTGTCGATCAGGACTATAGCTTTGGCCACATTCGGATTGCGCGCCGCCATGGACATCACGACGCCGCCACCGAGGCTGTGGCCCACGACGACCGGCGCTTGGAGCTTGAGAGCGGCAATGAAGGCGGCCAGATGGTCCGCGTACACATCGATGTCGGCAACCTCAAGGGTTTCGGAGCGGCCAAAATTAGGAAGATCAAGAGCGATGACACGATAGCCGGGCAGATCCATGACCTGGCTCCACCAGGCTGAAGAACCGGTGTTGCCGTGCACGAGCACCACGGGCGTACCCGTTCCGTTTTCAACGTAGTATATTTTCTTGCCCAGGACTTCCACGGTCTTTCCGTTCATGGTTTTCTCCTTGCCGCTTGCCGCGCAGGCTGTGGCTGGAACGAGCGCGATGATTACCAGCAGCCATGCCACTGATCGTTTCATGTAACTTTAATTTCAGCAAGGAAGCGGAGCAGCGAATCGGCCACCACCTCAGGCTGCTCGATGACCACCGCATGCCCTGCCCCCCGTAGTTCCTCGTAACGCGCGCCAGGCACTCCATCAGCTATGATGCGGGAATAGCCGCGGTGCTTCAGGATGTCCTGATCAGCCACTAGAGCCAGGCAGGGGCAGCCAATGACGTGCAGGTCTTTCGTCAGATCGATGGCCATGAACGCGTCGCAGAGCCTGCCGAACGCGACGAAGTAATCGAGCGGCAATGACGCCACGGCGTCCTCGCGCTTGGCCAGCAGGTCTTTGTGCGACGAGATGTACGCGGCCGAGTAGTTCCACGGCAGTATGGCCTTGTAGAAAATCCTGGGGTCGCAGAGCGCAGCGGCCTTCCAGGATTCCACCGTGGCGCCGAGTACGGCGTCGTACTCGGTCACGCCGTCGATGGACACGACGCTGGCGCACAGCCCCGGAAAATCGCGGGCAAAGGTCAGGGCCACCTCAGCGCCGTACGAAGTGCCGACGATGTGCGCCTGCTCGATGCCGAGTTGTCCGAGCAGCGCGGCCAGGTCCCGGGCGTGCGTCTCCAGCGTGTAGGCCTCGTCCGGCCTGTCAGACAGAAGCTGGCCGCGCATGTCGTGCATGAGCACGCGGTACCCCGCGGCGGCGTGACGGGCAGCCACCGGTTTCCAGTGGGCTATCGTCATCGCTATGCCGTTGAGAAGGGCCACCGTTTCCGGCCCCGTGCCTTCAACCGCGTATTCGATGCCGGTTCCGTCTATCGTCGCGCGGGCCATGTCTTATATTCCCAGGTAAGCCGAGATGACGTGCGGGTTGTTCGCGAGCCCCTTTGCCGTATCCTCGAGTAGCACGATGCCGTTCTCTATCACGTAGCCGCGGTCTATGGCCTTGAGGCTCTCGCGCACGTTCTGCTCCGTAACCAGGATGGCAATGTCCTTCTTGAGTATAGCCAGCCGGTCAAAGACCTCCGCGACTATGGATGGCTGCAACCCCAGTGACGGCTCGTCGAGTATCAGCAATGCCGGGTTGGCCATCAGCGCCCTGCCTATGGCGACCATGCGCTGCTGCCCGCCGGACATCGTGCCCACGAGCTGCGTGTAGCGCTCCTTGAGTATCGGGAACAGGGTGAGCACCACCTCGAGCTGCTGGGCCATGATGGGCTTGCCGCGCGGCACATAGGCCGCGCCGAGTTCCAGATTGTCCGCCACGCTCATGCCCGGGAAGAGCTCGCGCTCCTGCGGCACCAGCGCAATGCCGGCTCTGGCGACCATGTGGGTCGGGCTGCCGCCGATGGACTTGCCTTCGAATTCCACGGAACCGGCCCAGGGCTTCACGATGCCCATGATCGCGTTGATGATGGTGGTCTTGCCGGCGCCGTTCGGCCCGAAGAGTCCTACCGATTCCTTGCCCACCATAAGGTCGATGCCGCGGAGCACCTGGAGCTTGCCGTAACCGGTCTCCAGTTTCTTTACTTTAAGTATCATGCGGCTCCTCCGAGGTAGGCTTCTATAACGCGGGGATTCTTTGAAACCGTTTCGTAGGTTCCCTCCGCTATCAGTTCTCCCGCCTCAAGCACGATGACCCGGTGCGTCAGTTCCCTGATGACGCCCATCACGTGCTCCACGACGCCCACGGCCATGTTCCGTTCCTTGGCGATGCGCTGCACGGTGGCTATCAACTGCTTCGTCTCGTCGCTGTTGAGGCCGGCCATCACCTCGTCCAGGAACAGCACTTCAGGCTCGTTGGCCAGGGCTCGCGCTATCTCCATCTTCTTTATTTCAAGTATGGACAACTGGGCGGTATCACGCTCAAGGCGGCCAAGTTCCAGCTCGGCGCAGATGGCCTCCGCTGACTTCCGCGCTTCCTTGAGGCTCTTGTCCTTGCTGAAGACGGCTCCGACCATGACGTTCTCTATGACCTTGAGGTTCTCCAGCGGATGGATCAGCTGGTAGGTCCTGGCTATGCCCATGCGGCTGCGGACGTGCGCCGGCGCATAGGTAATGTCTTTGCCCTTGAACGTGATGGTGCCGGAGGTCGGCATGAGGATTCCGGAAACCAGGTGGATGAACGTAGTCTTGCCCGCTCCGTTCGGCCCGATGATGCCGAGTATCTCGCCTTCTTCCATATTGAACGTTACGTCGTTCACCGCGACGAGGCCCGAGAAGCGCTTCGTCAGACCTGTGGTTGTCAACTTACTCATGGGTAGCTCCAGCCTTGCGGCCCGCCCGCATCATCCTGCGCGCCATGCCAAAGAGTCCCTGGGGCATGAACAGGATGACGAGGATGATTATTACTCCGTAGACGATGAGGTGGCCGTACGGGATCTGCAGTTTGAGCCATTCTGAGGCGATGCCGAGCAGGATGGCTCCGGCCATCGGGCCGATGGTGCTGTGTATGCCGCCGAGCAATGCCATGGCCAGCGGTAGCAGCGTAAAGTTTGCATCGAACGCGGTATCCGGTGCTGTAAATCCGTAGGACTGTACCTGGATGGCGCCCATCATGCCCTGGAGCGTGGACGTTACTACAAAAGCGATCAGCAGGTACTTGAAGATGTCCACGCCGTTGGAGCGCGCGCTCGTTTCATCATTGCGTATGGCGGTCAGGGCAAGGTGCATCTTGCTCTTCTCGAAGTACCAGGACACCCCGATGGTGATGATCAGCCCGGCAAGGCAGAGCCAGTACAACCCTGGTGCATCACCGTTGAAAATGACCGCCGGCAACACGACGCCCTCCGGTCCGCCGGAGAAATCGTGGAGGTTATGCATGACGATGCGGAATATTTCCATCAATGCGAGCGTCGTTATGGAAAAATACATCGACCTGAGGCGCAGTATCACGAAGCCGAGAGCAAAGGCCATGAGCCCGGCAAAGACCGCCGCGAAGATGATGCTGGCAAATGGATTCATGCCGCCGCGCAACACCGCAAGCGCCGATGCGTACGAGCCGAGGCCGAAGAGCCCAGCTATGCCGAATGAAATCTGGCCGGAGCGCAGGAGCATGTCCCAGCTTATCGCCAGCGCCATGTAGGTCATCACGCTGCGGGCCACGTTAAGGTAATATGCGCCCAGAAAAGCCGGAAAAGCCATGAGCACAACAGCGGCGAGGGCCGCCGCGATATACGAGGTTTTAAGCTTCATCCCTTCTTCCCCTTGATCGAGCGTCCGAGTATCACCGTGATGATCAGGACGAAGAAAACGATGTCAGCCCAGCCGCGGGTTCCGCGGAAGGCCTTGAGGAAATTCTCTGATACTCCGAGCAGGATGCTGGCGCTCAGGATTCCAGGTATGTTGCCTACACCCGCCATGGCGATGAGGCAGAAGCTCTTCATGGTGAAGGGGCTTCCGACGGCGGGGAAGATCGAGGAACTGGTGATGAAAACAGCACCCATCATGCCGACGAGCGCCGAGGCCAGCGCGAAGACGAACCCGTAGGTTCTGTCCACGTCGATACCGACGATGGCAGCTCCCTTGGGATTCTGCCCGACGGCGAGGGCAGCCTTGCCGGTCGTTGTTTTCGTGAGGAACAGTTTAAGTCCTACTATCATCAGGAGCGCTATCCCTACGAACACGAACTTGTAGATGCCAAAGGAGAGGTCTCCGATATCAACCGAGGCAGATACGTAATCAAAGGAGAGCTTGCGGGTCTGGGATGTAAAGAAAAGATTTGCGATCTGGGTCATTGAGATTCCGATACCGAAGGTGAGTATCAGCTGGTTGAGTTCAGGCGCCTTGAGCGCCTGCTTTATGGTGAGTTTGTAAATCACGAAACCAAAGGCAGCCGTAACGAGCGCGGCTGGCACCATGGCGAGGAAGGGATCCATGCCGGTCGCCGAACAGAGCATGTAGGTGGCGTAAGCGGCCACCATCATGAACTCGCCGTGCGCGAGGTTGACGATATGCACGATGCCCAGGATCAGCCCCATGGGGATCGCGATGGAGGCATACAGGCCGGCCGACTGAAGGCCGTAGATTATTACGGTCGGGCGCCAGATCAGGATGCCCGCGACCGCCGCTGTTATTAGCGCGACGGTGATCGTCGCGTTCCGTTTGTTCGCCATCTGGTTACCTTTAGTCGGGAATAAGCCGGGGGGCCCTCCGGGCCGCCGGCGATGGTCAGGACCGGGTCTGGCCGGTAATTCTTCCACTTGGGGAAGGGATACACGGGCGTGGCGGTTGCGGATTCGAACGGCCAGATGACTTCCTGGCGGCCATTCTGCCACTGGAGGATCTTCTGGTTCTTGATGCCCTGGTGCTTGATGATGTTGGACGGGGTGAACGTGATGGTCTGGCCGAGCGGCGAGGCATACTTGGTCGCCTCGAGGGCCTTGATCACGGCGGCGGTTTCGGTCGTGCCGGCGAGCTTGACGGCGTCGGCGTACACATAGACCGCGGAGTACGACAGCGGAGCAAAGTAGGTGGCCGGCTCGGACTTGTACTTCTTCACGAAACCGTCATAGAATTTCTTGCTGGCAGCGCTGATGTCGTTGATCGACGGAGCCCACATGCCGTAGAGCATGACGTTGTTGGCAAGCTTGGAATTCTGGAAGCCGATCGGCCATCCGGGGGGCGCTCCGAGGTAGATGCCGGGGTTGAAATTCATGGCCTTGGCCTGCTCGAGCATCGGCAGGGCGTCAGCATCGTAACCGGCCCACAGGAAGAGGTCGGGCTTGAAGGCCTTTGCCGCTTCGAGCATGGAACCGTAGTCGCCGCCGCCGAGGGCAGCGCTCTTGAAGGGCGCACCGTCGATGGCATAGCGGCCGCCGGTACCGAACTGGACCTTGGTGGCATCCCAGGACGACTTGCCGAAAGCGCCTTCTTCATAGGCGAGGAAGATCTTCTTGATCTTTACCGAGCTGTACTTCTTCTGGATTTCTTCCCAGCCCTGGGCGTAGGAAGCTCCCTGGTTGTAGTCCCAGGGATGCAGGTGGAAGTACCAGTTGGCATCTGCGCCGAGCGCTTCTTCAACCTTGTAGGAAGCGGCGCCGGTCGCTATGACGACCTTGCCGTATTTCTTCATTGCGGGAACCTGGCCCAGCGCAACGCCCGAAGCCATGCCGCCCATGAGCACGTCTACGTTGTCTACGGTTACGAGCTTCTCGACCGCGGCTGCGCCTTTGTCGGCCTTGAGCTCGTCATCGATGATGATCAGTTCGAGCTGCTTGCCGAGGATGCCACCGGCGGCGTTGATCTCGTCAACGGCTTGCTGGGCGGCCATGCTGCCCTGCTTGCCGGTGATGTCTCCGAGCGGCCAGGTGCCACCGATCTTGATGGTCCCCTGGGCAAACACGGGGACGGCCATCGCCATGATCGCGACAACCGCTAATGCTTTCTTCATCACTGTCCTCCTTGTACCTGACGGGCGCAAAAGCACCCGGATATCGCCACGGCGAAGTGCGGCGCGCTGCCGTTCTTCGCCGAAAGAAACCTTTACTGAAAGCCTGATGTTACAGCGTCAGGCCACCGTCCACGCGGAGCACCTGACCGTTGACGAAGGAACCCTCATCGCAGGACAGGAACAGCACGCCGTTGGCGATGTCCTGGATCTCGGCGAGCCGGCCCAGCGGGGTACGGGCGATGATGGGCTCCAGCACCTTCTCCGGCACCGTCTCGATCATCGGGGTGCGGGTGTAGCCGGGCGACACGCAGTTGGCGCGTATCTTCGCGCCCTTGCGGGAAAACTCGCGTGCCCAGCCCTTTGTCATCGCGACGACGCCGCCCTTGGTCGCGGCGTAATTGGTCTGGCCTATGTTGCCATCCATGCCGACCACGCTTGAGATGGAAACGATCGAACCCGCGCCGGTTTCCATCATCACGGGGGCTATGTACTTGGTCATCAGGAACGGGCCCTTGAGGTTGACGTTGATCACTGCATCCCAGTCCGACTCGGTCATCTTCTGGATGAGCGCGTCCTTGGTGATACCGGCGTTGTTCACGAGCACGTCTATATGGCCAAACTCGGCCTTGGCCTTCTGCACGAACGCTTCTACCGCCGCGCCATCGGTAACGTTGACCACGACGCCCTTGGCGCACGGCACGGCCTTCTCCAGGTTCTCGAGTTCCTGAGCGTTCATATCGAGAGCCCAGACGCGAAGAGCGCCTTCCCGGGCGAATGTCTCAACGATACCGCGGCCTATGCCCCGAGCGCCGCCCGTAACGCCGCAAACCTTACCCATCATCCTGACCATCTTTGATCTCCCTTGTACCAACCGCCGCGTTCCGGCGAGGCTGTCCTATTCTGTATATGTACCCCAGCGCACGATGCTGGCCGCCCAGACGAACCCGAGGCCGGCTCCGACGAGCACCAAATTGTCGCCGTCTTTTATTTTACCTGCCGCCAGCCCAAGCTTGATGGACAACAGCTGGTCGTTCTGCCCCACGTGGCCGTATTCGTCCAGATACGTCGTTCTGGCGTCGGTTATCCCGAGTTCAGCCAGTATCGCGTCGTGGGCGCTCTTCTTGAAATGCAGCACCGCGAGGTAGCCGATATCCTTGCGCCCCTTGCCGGAGAGTTCGAGCGCGCGGTCTATGACCCAGTAGAAATTTGGCATGGTCTTCTCGCCGAGCTTGGCCTTGAAGGCCGGCTCGTCAGCAACGAAGAAATGCGCCTTTTCCAGGTCGCCATCCCTGGGCGGCCAGGCCTTGCTGCCCAGCGTCGGCACGATACAGTCGAGGCTCAACGAGCCGTCGCCCTTGAAAGCTGATCCAAGCAGTACGTTCTTGCCGGCATTCTTCCTGAGCACACAGGCGGAACCACCGGAACCGATGTCCATCATGAAGCGCGTAGAAGGCTCGGCGAGATCTATGAGGTCGTTGTTTCGATATCCAGAAACCAGCAAGACCGTGTTCAGGTCAGTCCGCGTCATGATCATGCTTTTTGCAACATCGAGGGCCGCCATCATGGAGCCGCACATGGCTTCCATGTCAAAGCTCCAGGCGTTCGACGCGCCCAGTTCGTTGGCAACGTACAGGCCCGCGAGCCAGCACGGATATTCCTTGTGCTGGGCTCCGCACCACAGCACCAGGTCGACATCTTTGGCCTCAACACCCGCTTCAGCCATGGCTTGCCTGGCGGCCTTGATGCCCATCACAGCGGTCGTGTCTTCAGGACCGGCCACCGGCTTGCGTTTCACTCCGAACTTCAGCGCGATGACATCTTCCGGCACTCCGGTTGCGGCGGCAAGCTCGGCGGCGCTCATATAGGTATTCGGCACATACGTTCCCTTGCCGATGATTCCGACATGCAAGGCAGCTCCTTAAATACAGTGAATCATCTCTCATTAATAAATGTACCGCTTTTCTGATTCCGTCAAGTGATTTTATGCAATTTTCTGCATGTCAGGTGCAATCATTGGCACATTTCAACTTGTATCTTGCCATATCAAGGTATAGGCCTTATACTCGGCGCGAGAACACTGAATCAGCTCTCACTATTTACACCACACATGGAGCACCTACATGGCCGAGCGGGACACCGGTACACAGACCAAGATCCTGGATACCGCCATAACCTTGTTCTCAGCGCGCTGGTATTCATCGGTTTCCGTAGCGGAGATTTGCCGCGGGGCGGGGCTTTCAAACGGTATCTTCTATAGATACTTCGACAACAAGGAAGCCCTCGTCCTGCACATCCTTGAAGATGTCATCACCCGCATCGGCGAGGCCCTCGAAGGCATAGAGGGCGATAGCATGTATGACCGCCTCAAGAGCATGTCAGACATCATCGTACGGTTCTCGTTCGAGCATCCCGACCAGGTAACCGTGTTCAGGGAAGGTCAGTACCGGTACTTCGAGTACGAGCGCCGCCTCACGGACATGTACCGCCGCGTACTCTCCAAGGTTCTCGGCAGGCCAGCGGGCATTCCGGAATACCTGACGGCGGTCGGTGGTCCACGCTTTGCCGCGGTCAGGTCAGCCCTGCAAGGCTCTGCCGTCTCATCTACCGCACTGGCTGACATCGTGGCCTATGGTGCCTTTCCCGGCCTGAGCTGGAATGGCGACCGGGTCTTCAACCTGACCATAAATCCGCCGGCTATCAGCTTCGGGGAAACGAGCCGCGAGCGGCTGATGAAAGCAGGCAAGCGGCTGTTCGGCGAGCGCGGCTTCCACGCCGTCAACATCCACGAGATTACCGACGCGGCCGATCTGGCTGTTGGTTCCTTCTATAAATACTTCGAGAGCAAGGAAAGCTTCTTCAGAGAGCAGATTACCTCGGTAGGCCATGAAGTGCGCAAATTCATAGCGGCAAACATGACCCCGGGCCTCAATCGGCTGGAAGAGGAGATGCAGGGCATATTCCTGTTCGGCGTGTACCTTTCGCTGGATCCCTGGTGCTACAACATTGTCCGTGAAGGCGAGTTCGTTTCGCTGGCGACAGTCAAGGAGTACTACGAAGCATTCAGGCGAGGCTACCTCAAGCGCGGCTCAAATGGCTTCGACGCCGCAGCTATCACGGCAGACCCCGGGTACATGGACAGTGCCGTAGAATACCTGCTCGGCATTTCACACTACTACGGCATGGAAGTTGCCTTTGACGGATCACCACACAATGCCCGGGACATCGTCGAGGGCATAGGCGACTACCTCATACATGGTCTGATCGGGCGCCGTTAGACGCTCCGCAGGAGGATACTTTGGCAAAAGCAAAAATCATAGGAACAGGCGTCTACGCGCCAGGCAAGCCTATAAGCAACGATGAACTCATACGGCTCGCTGGCGTGGAGCTGGACGCTGAGAAGCTTGAAGGCAAGATAGGCATAAAGACACGGCACATAGCCCGCCTGCGCGGCATCGACGAGAGCACGGCTGACTTTGCCGAGAAGGCAGCCCGTGCCGCCCTGGCCGACGCGGGGCTGACCCCGATGGATGCCGACCTCATCATCGTCGGCACCGACACTCCCGAATACGTCAGCCCGGCCACGTCCATACTCGTGCAGGGCCGCCTCCAGGCCGGCCAGCGCGACACCGTGGTCTTCGACGTATCGGCCTCCTGCGCCAGCTTCGTCACCGCCTTGGACGCGGCGGCCCGGATGATGGCCGGAGACCCTGCCATGCGCACGGCCGTCGTCATAGGCGTGTACAACATGCCCGCCCATGTGCGCATCGGCGACGCCTTCGGCTGGTCCATCTTCGCCGACGGCGCCGGCGCCGTGGTGCTTTCCCGCGTGGAGGATTCGGATCCATCCGGCTATGTAACCGGCAAATTCGTCTCGGACGGCACCCAGTGGGACTACGTGGGCGTCTACGCCGGCGGCACCCGCAAGCCCGTGACAAAAGAACTGCTGGATGCCGGCACCTATGGTCTCGAGAGCCTCCAGCGCCTGCCCGGCGACCGCAACCTCAAGCTCTGGCCCCCGATCATCCGCGCGCTCTGCGAAAAAGGCGGCATACCGCTGGAGAAGGTCGCTCGCTTCGTGCTCACGCAGATAAACAAAAGCGTCATCATGGACGTCATGGACGCCCTGGGCAGGCCGCGGGAACTGGCGCCCATGGTCATGGACCGCTACGGCTACACGGGCTCGGGCTGCGTGCCCATGGCCTTTCACCACGCCATCAAGGACGGCCTGGTCAAGCGCGGCGACCCGATAGTCTTCTGCGCCAGCGGAGCCGGCTTCGCCGTCGGCGCCAACCTGTTCATTTACTGAAGAGGATTAAAGAAGAGGAGTTTATATGTCCAAGTGGGATGATATGTATCGTTCAAAGCTTCGCCCGATAGACGAAGCGATCCAGTGCATCGAGAGCGGCTACGACGTCGTCGTGGGCCAGTGCGCCAGCGAGCCACAGGGCACGATGGCCCGCCTGCACATTCTGGCACCCAAAGTCCGCGACGTGCGGGTCTTATCGGTGCTCACACTCAAGGCCTACGATTTTTACCTCAAACCGGAGATGAAGGGCCACTTTGAACTGGCCAGCTGGTTCCACGCGCCGGGTTCCCGCCAGGCGCTCAAGGCCGGTACCGGCACGGTCACCTTCGTTCCCAACATGCTGCACCGCGCGGCCACCGACAGGATCCACGCCAGGCCGCCGGAAGTGTTCATCGGCACCTGCACGCCTCCGGACAAAAACGGCTTCGTCAGCCTCTCCCTGGGCATCACCTACGAGAAGGACATCCTCGAAGCGGCCCGGTACGTCATCCTTGAAGTCAACCCGCGCCTGCCGCGCACCCTGGGCGACACTCACCTGCACATCAGCCAGGTTACGTACTTCGTAGAGCACGAACAGGACGTACCCAGCCTCCCCGCTCCCCAGCCCTCCGCCACCGATATTCTCATCGGCAACTACATAGCGGATCTGGTAGATGACGGCTCGACCATCCAGCTTGGCATAGGCGGCATACCCAACGCCGCCGCCATGGCCCTGAAGGGCAAGAAGGACCTGGGCGTGCACACGGAAATGCTCGTCGATTCGATGATGGAACTCTACGAGCTGGGCGTCATCACCAACCGGCGCAAGTCGCTTGAAAAGGACAAATTCGTCGCCACCTTTGCCATGGGCAGCCGCAAGTTGTACGACTGGCTCGACGACAACGTGGCCGTGGAATTCCAGCGGGGACGCTGGGTCAACGATCCCGCGGTGGTGGCGCAGAATTCCCGCATGGTCTCCATCAACACCTGCCTCACCGTGGATTTCACCGGCCAGGTGGCCAGCGAATCCATCGGCACGCAACAGTACTCGGGCACGGGCGGCCAGTCGGACACGGCCCAAGGCGCGGTAGCCGGCTTCGACGGCCTCGGCAAGTCCATCATAGCCTGCTATTCCACGGCCAAAGCCGGCACGCTGAGCACCATCGTGCCGATGCTGCCTGAAGGCAGCGCCGTGACCCTGCACCGCTCGTTCGTCGACCACGTAGTAACCGAGCATGGCGTGGCAAGGCTCCGCGGACGCACCGTCAAGGAACGAACGCTTGCGCTCATAGCCGTGGCCGAGCCAGCATTCCGCGAGGAACTGATGGCACAGGCACGAAAACTCGGCTACATCTGAGAACCTGACAAGAACTTGACGCGCCATGCCGTCCGGATACCTTGAGGTTCCGGACGGTATTCCCGCAGCTTTTTAATTTATTCCGGCTTGACGCTAGCCGCTGGTCGTATATTCTGGAAGATACGTCCCGTGTCTGAACGGGTGGACTAAGTGGAAAGGTTCAGCCGTGCATCGAGCAACGACACTCCCTGTGCTTTTCTTCACGACAGTGATTTCAGTGTGCGTCTCATGCGGCACAAACGCGGCGCCAAATCCGATACACTTGACGCCGGACGAGACAGCCTGGCTTAACGCCAACCGGGGCAACCTCATGTTCGCGCCGGACCCGTTCTATGCCCCGTTCGAGTTTACCGACACAAAGGATGGCCTGACGAAAGGCCTGGCACACGACTATTTCCTGCTCGTGGAACGCAAGCTGGGGCTCAGGTTCAGTCGCATTCTGGCGCCATCCTTTGACAACATACTCGCACTGGCCAAAAAGCATGAAGTTTCCGTGGTCAACGCCGCTACCGCCACACCGGAACGCTTAGAGTATCTGCTGTTCACCAAGCCATACATCGAGGTAAAGAACGTCATCGTGACGCGCAAGGCGGAGCGGAGCATTGACGGCCTGGAAGATTTGGCGGGCTTGCGCGTGGCAGTCGTCAAGGGCTACGCCGTTACCGGATTCCTTGCGGAACAGCTTGCAGACTGCGCCTGCGATGTTGTGGAGACTGACCTCCAGGCGCTGCTCAACGTGGCCTACGGAATTTCTGACGCAGCCGTGCTCGATCTGGCGACGGCCTCCTACCTGACTGAAAAGGAAGGCATACCCAACATCCAGATAGCCGGCGACGTGGGGTATCCCATACGCCTGGCCATTGGTTCGAGGAAAGACTGGCCGGTACTCAATGCGATCCTCGCAAGGGCCGTGGACTCGATAACCCCGGCCGAGCATGCGGCGATACTGAGGAAATGGATCAATCTTGAGAACGAAGGCGGCCTGAGCAGACGCGAATTGTTCATCGCAATCGTCGTGGTGGCAGGTTGCCTGCTGGGGCTTCTCGGCGTCGTATTCCTGTGGACACATCAACTCACGCTCAAAATAGCCGCACGCACGGCCCACCTCGACAAGGCCCTGGCAGAGAAGGAAACGCTCATCAGCGAACTGTACCACCGCACCAACAACAACATGCAGGTCATCATATCGATGATCGAGCTTGGTTCTTTGTCGATACACGATGACGGATTCAAGCGCTACCTCAGGGAACTGCAGTCCCGTATCCATACGATGGCCATGGTGCAACAAAAACTGTATGAAACCGGAGACCTCTCCAGCCTTGACCTGGGCCAGTACATCCTTGAAGTCGTCCAGCTACTTTCCCAGACCAATGCGGTCTCGCCAGACAGGATCAAGCTCCTGTTCGACCTTCAGCCCGTCCGCATACCCTTTGATCTGGCTGTCCCCTGCGGGCTCGTAATCAACGAACTGGTCACCAACGCCATCAAGTACGCCTTTCCCGGCGATCGCACGGGATCGATCCGCATCGGGCTTCATGCTGCCGGTGAAAACATCATTGAACTTGTGGTAGCCGATGATGGAGTCGGCCTGCCGCTCGGACTCCATATAGACGACGACGGCTTCATGGGACTGCAGCTGGTTGTTTCGATGGTGCGATCGCAGCTTGGCGGCTCCATTGAATTCAGGCGTACTGAAGGGCTCGGCTGTACCATCCGTTTCAATGTCAAGAGCTATTGCCCCAGGGTCTGAGGTTCAGGATCCGTCTTCGCTGAACAGCCCGAAATCCAGTATCGACCGCCGCACATGGTGGTCGCGCCCGCGAACGGTTTCAGCGCTGAAGAGCGAGTTGAGCACAGCCTCTTCCACACTCTCGGTAGTGGCCTGGAACAGCGGATCGAGGCAATCCTCGTGGAGAGCCAGCCGTTGCGACACTGGCGTTTCAGGGTAGTGCGGCACGGTCTGTGCAGTAGAGAACGCCAGCACGATTTCTCCGGAGCCGTTGCCGATGGCAGCGCCGGTTCGGGCCAGACCGCTGGCGGCGCGCATGCACAGGCGGTGCAACTGCCGCGCATCCAGAGGCGCATCGGTGGCCAGCACGACAATCACCGAACCGGCACCAGGCGCGCCGCCACCAGAGGCATCCCCCGCGGTGGCCACCGTTGCCCGGGCTGCTTCCAAAACCGCTGATTCAGGTTGTCCTGTTGCATTGGCCGAGCCCAGAGCCACGATCTCCCGCCCTACCCGCCTGCCGTCAATCACCAACTCTGCCAGGCGCCCGAAATTGCTCAACAGCAGCGCCCCGACGGTGAATTGTTCACCGGGTCCTGATAAACCCGAGCCAACGACCCGGCTCGCCGAGCCGATGCCGCCCTTGGGGCCGTACCAGCTCATGCCGCGGCCCCCGCCGACCGCGCCTTGGCGGAACGGCGAGCCGGCGGAGTCGCGGGCCAGCCGGATGGCTTCGCGGGCGTGGTCGCGGGTAACGGCACGGCGGCGCATCGCCGAGAGGTGGCCGTCGTTGCATTCCATCGCGACCACGTTGGCACTGCCCGTCGTCATGGCTATGTCGGGATTCTCTTCGAGCAGGACGTCCAGCCCGCCGTCTATGCAGGCGGACACGGAGAAGGTATTGGATAGCAGTATGGGCGACTCCAGGGTGCCGAGTTCCGCCACCTGTACCAGCCCGGCCGACTTGCCGAAGCCGTTGATGGCCCGGCAAGCCCCGG
>CAXZAJ010000020.1:0-21642 GCA_964293355.1 uncultured bacterium | reverse complement strand
CTTGCAGCAGCGGGACCCAGACTTGGGGGCCCAGGAAGTGCGCGACTCCGTTTTTCCCGTGCGGACCGCGCGGGCCAACTACCAGGGTGGTGGCATACACGAGCAGATGACGCGCCTTGTCTCCGAGATCCGGGTTGCCGTCGTCGAGGGGCGCAAGCTGCCTGCGTCGTGGATATCCGGCTTCTTTGGCTCGGGCAAGTCAAGCTTCGCCAAGCTCCTGGGGCTGGCCCTGGACGGCATGGTGCTGCCCGACGGCACGACGATGGACCACGCCCTGCTGGACCGCGACGACACGGGCAAGGCGGCCGAGCTCCGCGCCGCCTGGGACGCGCTGGCCGCTACGGTGGACAGCATGGCCGTGATCTTTGACATAGGCACGGCGGCCAAGAACAACGAGAGCATACCCCACACGGCTTACCGGCAGGTGATGGAGAAGCTGGGCTATTCCAGCCACGACGGCGTGGCCCACTTCGAGCTGGCGCTGGAAGACGAGGGTCGATATTCGGAGTTCGAGTCGGCGTACCGCGCGCAGTACGGCAAGGACTGGGCTGGCCAGAAGCACTCCGGGCTGGCGCCGCAGAAATTCCGCACGGTATACAAGACGCTGTATCCCGAACAGGACGAGCTGATGGAGACGAGCACCTGGGATATCCACCGCCTGCCCATAAAGAAGCTGGTGGACAACCTCCTGCGCGCGATGGACCGCCGGGCGCAGGGGCGCACCGTCTTCATCGTGGTGGACGAAGTGTCGCAGTACATAAACAAGGACCACAACAAGATGCTGGACCTGCAGTCCTTCGTCTCCGAGCTGGGCGGCAGGGCCAGGCCGGGCGCAAGCCGACTGTGGCTCCTCGTGACCGGACAGGAGAAGCTGGAGGAGGAGAGCAGCGAGTCGGTGCTGTTCAAGCTGAAGGACCGCTTCCCGGAGGCCCTGCGGGTGCACCTGGACCGCGCCAACGTGCGCCAGGTGGTGGAGCGCCGCCTCCTTAAAAAGCGACCCGGGAGCGAGCTGGAGACGATCGTGACCGAGTCGGCGCTGGACGGCCTGCGCCTGTACGCGTACGACTGCGCCTCCGTGAAGCGCGACGAAGTGCTGGCCAACTATCCGCTGCTGCCCGGACACATTCCTCTGTTCATGGACATTACCCAGAGCATACGCAACACCTCGGCGCGCACCCAGAGCGACTCGGGCGGCGTGCGCTCGGTGCTCAACAACATCTGGGACCTGTTCAACCGCCCGCCGGTGAGCCTCAAGGACAGGCCCCTGGGCGACCTCGTGACCCTGGACCAGCTGTATGACATCATCGGTTCCAGCGTGGACAGCGACGTGCAGCTGACCCTGCACCGCATCTTTGACAAGCACCCCGCAGACAGCATGGAAAGCCGCGCGGTCAAGGCCATAGCCCTCCTGGAGATGAACGGCGAGCAGCTGCCGGTAACGGCCGAGCTCCTGGCGGGCCTCTTGTACCCGCGCCTGGGCAGCGGACCGGTGCTTGAGGCAGTGCAGGCGGCGCTCAAGGCGCTGCAGGCCGAAGGCTGGATACAGTTCCAGGAAAAGACCGGTTTCAGCATCCAGAACAACGCCGCCCAGGACTGGAACCGGCAGAAGGCTGAAATAAACGTACCCTTGAGCGAAATAGAGGACCAGCTGAAAGACGCGTTGCTTGCGCTGGCCGAATCGGTGGCTCAGCCCACCTGGCTGGGCGCGCGCTTTCCGCTGGTGGTCTGGTGGGGACGCGAACAGCGCCTGAGCAGCCGCAACGAGCCTACCTGCTCCGCGCTGTGCTTCCATTGGGTGGGCAACGCCAGCAGGCGGCAGCGCACCGACGAGTGGCTTGCCCTGAGCCGCGAGGACGCCAGGCGCGTCCACTGGGTTAGCGGCGACACCAGCGGCCTGGAGACGCTGGCGCGCGAGTGGTGCCGCTCCGTAAAGATGGTGGCGCGCTACCGCAGCCAGGGCCAGTTGCAGCCTCTGCAGACCCAGCTGTTGTACCGCGAGCAGGCGGAGAGCGAGCGCCTCCACGTCCGCATCCGCAAGGACATGGGCTCCGTCTGGATGGAAGGCCGCTTTTACTTTGACGGCATGGAAGTGGACCCGTCGGAGACCGGCGGCGGCTTTGCGGCCGCGCTCAAGCGCGAGGTCGAGGGGCGGCTGGGGCGGCTCTATCACCAGTTCGAGCAGGGCAATATCGACATTAAGGACGGCGATTTCCGCCAGCTTCTGGAGCGCGACACGGCGGGCCTGTCCACGGTGTTCCTGGACCGGCCGGGGTCTCTGGGCATTGCGGCGCAGGACGGCAGCCGCATCGTGTTCTCGCCCGCGGGGGCGGTGCCCAAGGCCATCCTTGCGGCCATAGAGGAGAAGAGCTACCTGTCCGGCGAGAACCTGGTGGCCTTCTTCGCGGGGCCTCCGTACGGCTACGGCCGCCTGGTCATAAAGTCGGCGGTGGTGGGCCTGTTGCGCGACGAGAAGATATTGGTCCGGGGCGAGAATGGCTCGGACATAAGCTCGGTGATGGACCCGGGGGCGCGCAACACCTTCGAGAGCGACCGGGAGTTCAACAAGG
This sequence comes from uncultured bacterium, assembly GCA_964293355.1. Classification (GTDB taxonomy): domain Bacteria; phylum Spirochaetota; class Spirochaetia; order Treponematales; family UBA12059; genus SZUA-370. Next base: position 19,075 of record CAXZAJ010000020.1, on the reverse strand, counting down.
CCGAGGTGGAGCGGCGGCAGGGTGACGTTGAACTGGGCAGCCGCGACCGCACCGCCATCAGGCAGTTCTTCGAGCGCGTGCTGGGCCTCTCTAACGTGGACAACGCCTCGGACGTGCTGGCCGACCTGACCTTCAAGCACTTTGTGCGCATCAAGGACAGCGTGGCAGAGACGCGGCGCAAGCTGGAATCACTGGGGCTGGCGCTTCCGGTGGAGCTGTCTGCGCTGGACCGGTCTTTAAGCGACTGCCTGGGCGACCGGCACGTGGACAAGGCCCTGCGTCGCGTAAAAGCCAACCTGGACGCGCTGACCGACGGCTACCCGCGCCTGGCAGACCTCCTGGCCAGTATGACCAGCACGACTGAAGAGGCGCTGCGCGAATTGCGCGACACCCTGCGGGTGCACGCCTCCCAGCTGGCCGAGGTGGACGCGCTGTCACCAGTTCAGGCACAGCGGGACGAGTTGGAGGCCCACCTGAAGGGCGCCGCTCCCTGGCGCGGCTACGCGGATGTGAGGCCCGCAGCCACGGCCATACGCCGGCAGTACGAATCGGTTCGGGCGGAGCTGCTGCGCCGGCAGGACGAGAGCCTTGAAGCGGCGATGGACGAACTGAAGCTGCGGCCGGAGTTTGCAAGCGTTGACGAAGACGGGCAGTTTGCCCTGCTAAAGCCGCTGCGCGAGCTACGGCAGGACACGGGCGCGCTGGCGGTTCAACCGGGCCTCCTCCTTCTGGCGCAGGTGCCGTCGCGCATGGCCGAGGCCCTGAGCCGCGCCCACCGCGCGCTGGACAGGCTGGCCTCGACAGTCGACGGTGACGGTGACGACGGAACGGGCTTAGGCCGCGTTTCCGCGGCACCCATCCATACGGTGCGCATCGAGTTGCGCAACAAGGTCGTGACGAGCGAAGCGGAGCTGGATCTGCACCTGGCCCGGCTGCGCGACGAGTGCCTGGCCCAGCTGCGCCAGGGCGCTCGCGTGAGGTTCGAGTAATGGCCGGCCTGTCCGACAGCACCAAGGCGGCGTTCCGCAGTACCGTGAACGGCCTCCGCGAGCGCCTGCTTGTCGATCTGCTGGAAGCGGTGGAGCGGCGCTACAGCCCGGGTATACGGGACCGCAGCAAGATTCGTCTTTCCGCGCTGGACGCGGAGCGCTGGCGCGAGCTGGAAGCCTGGCTGGCGTCGCCGGAGCGCCCGCACAAAGACAGGGACGCCAATCTGCGCATCCTGGTCAAGGAGCGGGCCCACACGCTGGTAAACCGGCTGGTCATACTGTTCCAGCTGGAGGCGCGGGGCCTGCGGCAGATAAAGCTCGTGAGTCGCGGCGTGGAAGGCTCGGAGTTCGGGCGCTACACCGAGTTCTTCCAGGCTCTGGTGCGCGATGAGGACCGGGGCTGGTCGTATGTGCTGGACCAGGTCTGGGACCAGCTGTCCGGCGAGCTGCCGGCGCTGTTCGCGCGGCACGAGCACCTGGAATGGATACCCCTGTCCGGGCCGACCCTGTTGTGGGCCATAGACCAGCTGGCAGCGCCGGAGCTGTCCGGGGCCTGGACCGACGACACCACGCTGGGCTGGCTGTACCAGTACTGGAATGACCCGGACCGCAAGGCGGTGGACGAGAAGCTCAACACCACCACGGGCAAGGTGGAGGCGCACGAGCTGGCCGCCAAAACCCAGCTCTTTACCGAGCGCTACATGGTGGAGTGGCTGGTACAGAACAGCCTGGGCGCCCAGTGGCTGGCCCTGTGTGCCCGCAAGGGTCAGACCCCGAAGGCCCGCGCCATTTTGGACGGGCTGGCAATCAAGCGTAAAGAGACGCGTGCAGGAGAAGTCAGACCACGGAGGCACGGAGACACGGAGGAAGAACAAAGAGAAAAAATTAATATAACAATAGAAATGGATGAAGAGTTCTGGAAGTATTACGTGGACCAGTTGCCCGCGGTATCGCCTTTGGCGGGGCCGGAGCGGCTGGCGGACATAAAGATACTGGACCCGGCTATGGGCAGCGGGCACTTTCTGGTGTACGTGTTCGACTTTTTGTTCGAACTGTACCGCGACGAGGCGGCGCTGGAGGGCGTACCGTTTAGCGCTGAGGCGGCCACCGCGAGCATACTGGAACACAACCTGCACGGCATCGACATAGACAACAGGGCGGTGCAGATAGGGGCGGCGGCGCTGTACCTGAAGGCGCGCGAAAAGGCGCCGGGCTACCGCCCGCGCAGGCTCAACCTGGTGGCCACCGACCTGGGCCTGGGCAGTCTGAAGAGCGACGACCCGGGCCTGGCGGCTTTCTACCGTGGATTGGAACGCGAGACGGGCATACAGGAGCACACGGCCAAGCTTATAATAGAAAACCTGAAAGGCGCCGACCACCTGGGCTCGCTTCTGGACGTGGGCAAGACCATACGCTACGCCACCGACTACTTTGCCCGCGAAGGCGCGGGCGAGGGCGACGTGCTGCGCAGCCTGGCCGCCTTCATGCGCCGCCACGACTCCGGCACCGACCTGGGCCTAGGTCACCTTGCCGACCAGCTGGACAAGGGCCTGCGCCTCATAGCCCTGTTGGGCCAAAAGTACGACGTGATAGTGGCCAATCCGCCGTATCTGGGCATGGGCAAGGTTGAGCCTAAGCTTTCCGAAGCGCTATCAAAATTTGACCCTGCTGCCAGCGGAGACCTTTTTGCGTTGTTCATGTCGCTTGCAGACAAACTCCGCAAGCCTCATGGGTATTCTGCCTTTATCAACATGCACGCCTGGATGTATCTGTCATCGTACCAGGAGTTCAGGGAACGATTTTTGTCCCGCAATGCTTTGCACGTTATGGCGCATCTTGGCCGAGGTGGCGGATTTACCGACTGGGCCGACTTTGACAAGGTTATGCAAACGACCATGTTCGTGTGGCAGAACAAACAGCGAACTGGCAACTTTGGCTGGTATTGCCGACTAAACAGCTACACCAATTTTCAGAAAAGCAGGCAGCTCCTGAAACCAGCCCAATCCCGCAGCTACCGCTTTGCCCAGGAGCGCTTTGCCGAGATTCCCGGCTCGCCCATGATCTACTGGTGGCCGGAGGAGTTTAGGGAGAGCTATATCAAGTCAAAAAAACTTTCTGAAATTGGCAGTGTTAAACAGGGCTTAGCAACAGCAGATAATAATCGATTCCTTAGATCAATCTGGGAAGTATTGTTTAACAAAATATTTATCTCGAAGTCGTTTGTTGTCCAATATGAGCCACAAAAAGCATGGGCACCCTATGTTAAGGGTGCGGAAGGCAAAAGATGGTTTGAGAGTCCTAGTTTCGTTCTCAATGTCAAAGGCGATAGAAAAGAAAAATACATTGATTATAAAACAAATGGATCTGGGGGCAATGAGAACCCTTTTAAGCAATTCTATGAAATCCAAGGTCTCTCCTTCAGCTACATCGGCACCAACGGCTTTCTCTGCCGCCTGCGCAAGTATAAATCCATTTTCGATGTTTCCGGCTCGTCCATATTCTGCGACGACCCGGAAAAAATGCAGGTGCTCCTGAGTTCAAGCATTTCCGGCTATGTATCGCAGTCAATAAACCCCACCATCAACAACCAAGTGGGCGATATAGAAAATTTACCCGTCCTTGACCTCCTTACCGACCATACCGTCTACCTCTCCCGCGCCCGCGCGCTGTACGACCGGCTCTTTGGTTCCACCGAGACGAACATAGAGTACCGCTACGAGCAGGCAGACCCGGAGGCCTTTGAGGTGGAGGAGGCGCGGATACGGGACGAGATTGATAAAGAAATATTTGCGCACTTCAAACCCGCCACGGTGGCGGCCATCTACGACGAACTGGGCCAGAGCCCCTTTGACTACCCCGTTTGGGATGGCTCTTCTATTCCCGAGGACTTTGCGCAAGCCTACCAGGACAGCGACTCCATCCTCTCCTTGAGCCAGCGCTACCGGCTGCACCCCGACGGCGTGCTGGCCATCGTGCGCCACCAAGGGCTGGAGCACCAGAGCCGGCGGGCCGACCGGGCCTTCCAGCATGTCAGCTGGGCGCTGGGGGTTCTGCTGGGGCGCTTTGACTTGGCCACCGGGGGACTCCGGGAACTGGCCGGAGGAGACGGGCCAGGGATCGAAGCGGAAAGCCCGGAGACGGCCGCCAGGCCGGCGAGGACTTGGAGCGCAGAGCCCGGTGACGCGGCCGGCACGGACGCGGCAGGCCCCCAATCACCAGCAAACCCTGACAACCCCGACGGGCTGTTGTACCTGTCGGCGCTGGACGACGTGGACAGCCTGCGCTCGCGGCAGGAAAGTTTGCCGCCCAATGCCGGGCGGCGCTGTCTGGCGGGCCTGCGGGATATCCTTGCGGCAAAGTGGGGAGCGGAGCGCGGGGCGGCGCTGTGGGCGGAGGCTGGCGCGGTGCTGGCCGGGGGCGACGACGAGGCGGCGATGGGGCGCTGGCGGCGCGAGGAGGCGTTTGCGCGGCACCTGGCGCTGTACGAGAACCGGCCCATCTATGTTCCGCTGTGCTCCGCGAAGAAAAGTTTTCTGGTGTGGGTGAACATACACCGCTGGGCGGACGGCACGTTGCAGGCGGCGCTGGCGCGGTACCTGCGGCCGGACCTGTCGCTGCTGGAGGCGCGGATACGGCGCTTGCGCGAGGACGTGGCGCGGTCCGGCGCGGCGCGGGAGCGCAACGAGCTGGAGGCGGAGGTGTCTGCCCTGGACAAGCTGCGCGAGGAGCTGGCGGACTTCGTGGCGCTGGTGGCCACGGTAGCGGAGCGGGGGCCGGAACCGGGGGTGCAGGAAGTTGAGGCGCCTTTTGTGATGGACCTGGACGACGGGGTGATGGTCAACGCCGGGGCGCTGCGCGTTCTGGTGCGGCCCCTGTGGAAGAAGCCGCTTGAGTGGTGGAAGTCTTTGTCCGAGCCCGCGGGCAAGAAGGACTTTGACTGGTCGCACCTGGCGATGCGCTACTGGCCAGCGCGCGTTATGGCCAAGGTGAAGAAGGACCCGTCGCTGGCGGTGGCCCACTCTGACTACGGCGCCTTTGCCGGGCGCGACCTGTTTGCGGAACTGCACCCTGATGCTGCGAGGAAGTGGCGGGAGCAGGAGGCGGCGAGGGCGGCTGGTAGTAGTAGCGTTTCGGGCAGCGGGAAGCGAGGGCGTAAGGCGGGGGTGACTGAATCTGTCATTGGCAAGGGCGATACTGGCGGTGGTGCCGTGGCCAAGCGGGGGCGGGGCAGGCCGAGGAAGGATGTCGAGGGGCCGGGGTTATTTGGGGAGGATGGGTTTTAAAGATGAGTAGTAAACAAGGTAAAGAGATAACCATTCGAAGTGTTAGTGAACTACTTGGGGATCACTATTTTATTCCTTCATACCAGCGTGGGTATCGATGGACACCGCGCCAAGTTCGTGATCTACTCGATGATTTAAAAAAATTCCATTTGGATTCGTCTAAGGATACGGATGCTTGGTACTGTCTGCAACCGCTCGTTGTGATGAGGATGACTGAGGGACGGCTAGCTGAGCTTGAGTGGACTGATAGTCCTTCTGCAAAGGATGAGTGGTTTGAGGTTATCGATGGACAACAGCGGTTGACAACCATCTATATAATCCTCAACTGCATGTCTGAAAGCAACTACCATTCTCTACGATATCAAACCCGCCCCGAGAGTGAAAATTTTCTTGCCGGAATACGCACAAACAGCGATGGTAGTAAGAACATAGATTTCGACTATATGATCAAGGCAAAAGACACTGTAATGAAATTCATGGACGAAATTGAAAAATGTGAACAGGAAAGCCTGCTCGCTACGATACGCAATCGCGCGAAGGTTATTTGGTACGAAATCGCAGACTCCAAGCCCCACGAAGCATTTAAGCGTCTTAATTCAGGGAAAATACCACTTAGCAACGCCGAGCTTATTAAAGGATTGTTGTTGAACGGCGAAAACTTACCTGGCCTTTCCGGGGCAGAAGCAAAGCTAAGTCAACTTGAGAAGGCTGCGGAATGGGATCGTATTGAGCAACGCTTGCATGATGATGCGTTCTGGTACTTTATAAATCCGGATCCGTACAGCCCAAAGTATGATGCTACCCGCATTGACTTTCTGTTCGAGCTGATGATGTGTGCAGGCAGTAAAACGTCTGCTGATTATCCGCCTTATCGTGTTGGGATACGTACTTATAACAAAGAGCGCATAGGTAACCAGTATTACGCTTTTTTTATGTTTTCCAGCTTTGTGGAACAGGGTGAAGAAGCTAAAAACGCAGAATTTATTTGGAGTGACCTTCAATCTATCTATCGCAAACTATACGGCTGGTATAAAAACAGAGAATACTATCATTACATAGGCTATCTAGTTGCCCGCGAAAAGAATAAAAGCCTGCTGCCCGTCATTGACTTGCTGGAGTTTTCGGGATTGCACAGTGAATTTAAGAATAAATTGCAGATGAAGTGCGCCTCGACAATCAAAGGCAAGACTGAAGAAGCGCTTGATGTCGGCAATCTGAAGTATAGTGATAAAAATCGCGACTACAGGCTTATCGAAAATATTCTTTTGCTATTCAACCTTGCGACTGTCCAGTTTCAGGAAAGCGAACAATCCCGTTATCCATTTGACTTGCACCGCAAAGAACATTGGTCGCTTGAGCACATACATGCGAGGAATGAACGCAGAGCCAAGTGGAAAGAAGAAGAAGTAGAAGTTATCAAAAAATATCTTAACAAGACGGGGAATGCCAAACTGGCAGACCATATCACCCCAGGCCTGCTTCAGATGGAAAATTCTGCCTGTTATGCCGCTGTTGTAAATGCGTTTGAATGTAACAGAGTAATAGATGTTGTAAAGAATGATGATGGCAGTTTCTCGTATACGAATACGAGCCAAAATGATTGGTATGATGAGTCGATCATGAATCTCGCTTTATTGCAAGGAGACAAAAACTCCGAACTCAACGATCGCTTGTATCCCGAGAAAAAAGTAATCATCGCTAACTATGAGACCACTTTTTATGACAACTCCACACATCAGCGCAGGGTATTTATACCGATCTGCACTCGCAACGCATTTTTCAAGCATTATTCTCCCGGATCGATAAACCCCTTTCTATGGGATGAAGCCGACGGTAGAGCCTACCTGAACACGATTGTACAGACGGTGGCCTTGTATACTGGCCTTGAGGCAATTAAAGAGAATAACGACATAGTGTTTAATACACTTAAGAAGGGTGCAGCACGAACATGAGTGACATCTATAGCTTTTACGACTTGATTTGGCAATACAAAATTGATATACCAATAATCCAACGGGATTATGCCCAGGGTCGCGATACGGCCAAAGCACAAGACGTCCGCCAGGCCCTTGTTGAAAAACTGTATAATTGTCTTGTACCTAAATCTACAGAGCAGCTTTTCTTGGACTTCGTATTTGGCAAGATTGAAGATGAGACTAGTGAGACTTTTAAGACTTTTGTGCCTTTTGACGGGCAGCAACGACTTACCACAATCTTTCTTGTACATAAGTATATTTTTGACCATACAGCTGAACCTCAGAACTATAAAAGCTTGCTATCCCGCTTTACCTATAACACTCGGCAATCGGCTCGTGAATTCTGTGCATGCCTTACCCAGCATAATATTAAGCCTGCGGGTAAGAAATACTCTTGTTTTGTAAAAGACCAATCTTGGTTTTATGAAGAATGGTGTTACGATCCAACGGTTATAGGAATGCTTACCATGCTCGACGCCATTCATAGCAAATTCGGTAATAATTTTGATTTCAACCAAGCTGCCGTGAAATTAATAAACAAAGAGGACTGTCCAATAACCTTTCATTTTGTCAATATGGGTCCACATAAATTGTCTGACTCCACATACATAAAGATGAATGCGCGCGGCAAGATGCTTACGCCATTCGAGAATTTTAAAGCGAGCCTTGAAGAATATTTTTCGTTCAAATCCAATGGCAAGCAAGATCGAGATGGATGGAAAGCATTGTTAGATCGCTTCAGAGGTACCACCTCTTGCGATCAAGTAGCCAACAATGGAATCGATGGCATCTGGCTCGACTACTTCTGGAATAAAACCAAGAGCCGAATAAACGCAAAAGATGGTAAAGAAGAAATTTCACCAGATACCGTACTTTATGCTTTTTTCAGAAGAAGCATGCTGAATGAATGGGACATAGGAATCAATACTTCTGATGCAAAGGAGAACGTCTTAAGTAGTAATAAAAAAACTCATACAATAGAAGAAGTTTCCACTGCACTTAGGCAACCATATATTAATGATCTGCATATCCCATTTTCAATTTATGAAGATATGTTCGAAGGCATAGAGCTTGAGACTAATGGTCATATGAAGATTGACGCATTGTGTTTTTTTGACACACTATTTACTGCGTTCGATATTTTATGCAAAAAGGAATTTGCAGATATTGTGAATGATGCCATTTCACCATTCACTACAGCCATTTCACCGGAAAACGAAACTATCATTATTCCCAATGTTTCAGATGGTGGCGAGGAATTCCGGTCACGTATTATTTTATACGCCTTCATGCATTGGGTTGTAGCGCATCCTGGAAAGTGTCCGACCTGGAGACGAACTGCATTACAGCAGATTAGCCGCTTCACGTGGAATCTGGCAATAGATCCAAATATTCGTAGTTATGAAGCAATGATCAGGGTTATGAAGATTGTGAATACAACACTGTCAGAATTTAAAAAGTGTACTAACAACTTGTCATTCAATAATTATCTGGCGAACTGTAAAATAGCGGAGGGCAATTCTTCTACCGATAAGCTATTCAACCACGAAATCGCCAAGGCCAAGTTGATCTTGTCTGATGGAAACTGGGAAGAAGCCATTCGGAAGGCTGAGAGGCACCTCCTTTTCAAAGGTGATATTCGGTTTCTTATTGAAGACAGCAATGAAAATAGTTTAGAAGTATTCAAGAGAAAATCTAGAATAGCCTCACACATTATTGACGAAACAAAACTCAACGATTTTAGCGCCAACCATCTCTGGATTAGGGCAACTCTGACTTTCCTGTCTAAAGATATTCTGAAATCGAATGCGATCAATTTAGCAAACGGTCCCTTTTCCAACTGGCGTGTTCTGATTAATGAGCAAGAATGGTTAAGGGATGAATTCAAAAAGTTGATTAATTATGCCATGGAAAAAGGTGCTCAGGATATACAAGATATACAGGCTTGCATGAAATCGCTTTGCTGTTCATATGCATTGAATACTGAATATCCGTGGCTCTATCCACTCATCAAGCCGATTAAAAATGATGATTGCATGCTGACGCATTCTTCAAGCAAGCTTGTAAAAAAGTACAATAACTACGACGCCGATCCGAATTTAGTGTACCTGTTTGATGGCGTGTATCGTACAAGCTCTATGGTATTGCTCGACGCCTGTAGAAACCAAATTATTGATTACATGTTGTACATAATCCCTGGCATGGATGATGATCCGAAAGCTAACGAGATTGAGTGCAGCAATAAGAATAGCTGTTCTAAGTACTACATCGGGTTCGACATCGAGTTGCATCAATCAATATCAGGCCGCACGCTGATATATTTGGTTGAGCGAAAAAGAATTCGTGTCAGATTCTTAGAGGAAGCATTTTCAGATTCGTCCCCAGAAGCAAGCTTTGATGAGCAATCACTGACCAGCCTGGAACAAGTGCTGCAAGCGTTACAGACTGCAGTAAAAGAAAAAAAATCTGGTTTTGATATTTTGCAGCGTACCTAAAGCCGTCATATTAAACAGAGGTATAGTGGATAGTAATTGCGTGAGCATCTTGCTGAGATCAACAAAATGATCGAATATCCAAAATGCGGGACGCATTATGGCCGTTCCGCGGTTTAGGTGGCGTTCGAGCAGGGGAGGTAAAAAATGCCCGTTTCTTATTTGCAATCCCTGATCATCCTCGGTGAAGGCCAGACCCTCGAGTTCTAGCGGTTCCTGCCCAACGACCTGGGATAAAAGATGTCTCGTGAGCAGCTGCACGATTTCTTTTTCAGCGAAGAGCTAGGGTATCGTAGCAGTGGTGACGCGCCAATGCGGGGGAGGGGTGGTTATATGGAGGTCGTATGGATATTGAGTCGATACAAGTTGCTGTTACAAGCGCCATGCAGGAATCAAGGAAACGACAACATTCCAGAAAGGAATGGACTCAGAACATAAAGTATAAACTGGTAGAGCTTGCCCATGCAAACAAGTTCTACGCCTGTTGCAGCGGGGTTCCTTCCGCTGACTGGGGTGAGTGGCTGTACGATCTGGTAGTGCTCCGCTATGCTGGCAATAGTAGCAACGATGTGATTGAGTCTACGGAACTCGTGGTTGAGTCGGAATGGGATCGTGATGATGTGAGCATCCTGATTGATTTTCAGAAACTGCTGCTTTCCAACGCGGATATCAAGCTGATGGTTTATTATAAAAACAATACAATCAGGGATACCTTGGAACAGTTGGTCAGGCGCTATGCAAAAAGCAACGGTACCTTTCTCTTGGCCTTTCTGCCCGGTGATGATGAGGACGTGGTGTTCTATTCGATACGGGGCAATGACCAGGAGAGCGCCCGGTAGCCATTAAGGAGTTGCAAGGTGACTATGCCTGAGCTTGCATCATTGATCCTCCTCGGCGAAGGCCAGACCCTCGAGTTCAAGCAGTCCCTGCCCGAAGACCTGGGCCGGGAGCTGTGCGCCTTTGCCAACAGTACCGGCGGCACGGTGCTGATCGGCGTTGCGGATAATGGCAGCATCACTCCGATCGGAGACCTGAACCGGGCCTTGAGCCAGGCGCAGGATGTGGCGCGGAATTGCGACCCGCCGGTCATGGTGCGCGTAACGCAGGTGGCTGGCGTGCTCATTGTTGAAGTGCCTGCCAGCAGGAACAAGCCCCATTCATCAAAAGGAATGTTCTACCTGCGCGAAGGCGCGAGCACCCAGAAGATGTCCCGTGAGCAGTTGCGCGATTTCTTTTTCAGCGAAGGGCTTCGGTATTTCGACGCCATGCCCGCCGAAGGCTTCAGCTATCCCGAAGACCTTTTGGATATAACCTGGAAGGATTTTTCCAGAGCCGCGCGCTTGCCCGAGGGCCTGGAGCGCGACCAGGTGCTGCGCAACCTTGGCTTGCTGTCGGAGGGGCGCTTGTGCAATGCCGGTGTGCTGGCGCTGGGGCGGCCCGTGACCAGATTCCTAGTCAGCGCCAAGATCATCTGCACGGTGTTCCAGGGCAAGGGCAAGACGACGATTCTGGACCAGAAGGTGTACGAGGACGATATCCTCTCCAGCTTCCAGAGTGCGTTGCTCTATCTCAAGGCGCACCTCAATACCCGGTTCATCATTACAGGAGAGCGGACGGAGCAGCTGGAGCTGCCGGAGGTAGCTCTTCGCGAGGCGGTACTGAACGCCATCGCCCACAGAGATTACCGCAGCAGCGCAGCCGTGCAGGTACAGATTTTTGAGGACAGGGTGGAGGTGCTAAATCCGGGGGGGTTGGTAGGCGGCATGACTCTTGAGGATCTTGGAACCGTCAGCGCACCGAGGAATCCGGTTCTTTTTGGGCTGATGTACCGCTTGTCGCTCGTCGAGCAGGCGGGCTCCGGGTTCAAGCGCATGCAGGCTGCCATGCATGAGACTGGCCAGAGCGGGCCGGATGTCCGGGCGGATCGCTTCTGGTTCTCGCTGACGTTCCGTCGGCCTGGAGATTCCGCTCTGATCGCCACCGATGCCGAACCACTGTCCATTAACCGTACTACCCAAGAAACTACCCAAGAAACTACCCAAGAAACTACCCAAGAAACTACCCAAGAAACGCTGGCGATGCACGAGCGGGTTCTGTCGCTGCTGCGCGGCAATCCGGACCTGACGCGTGCCCAGCTTGCCGAAAGGCTGGGCATTACCCCGGATGGGGTCAAGTACCACCTGGACAAGCTGCGTGCCGCCGGCCTCCTCCGCCACAACGGCCCCACCAAGGGCGGCTGGTGGGAGGTGGCGGAGAGGCCGAAGAAGGGGTAGCCTGGTCACTGTAAAAATTTTGGTACTATTGCTTTGTTCATCCATGTTGGAGCACTCCGGAGGTATAGCCGTATGAAATCTCTGTTGCAACTTTCAGCCCGACCGGCTGCCATTCCCGCGCAGACTGTCTGGTATCTGGCTGATCTGGCGGAGGCAATCGGGCGGCAAAAAATGTATACCCACCAAAACCCCGAAAAGCTCAGAGTGCTCCGCGATTTTGCGCTCATAGAGAGCGCGGTATCATCCAACCGCATCGAGGGGGTTACGGTCGACGATTCGCGCATTGGTACACTCACTGATTCTTGCAGCGGCATTGAATCTCGACTTCCTGTGCATACACCCCTTCCGCGATGGCAACGGTCGGGTATCGCGACTGCTTTTCCTGCTTGCAACTTATCATTGTGGCATGGAAGCAGGGCGCTACATCAGCCTTGAGCGCATTATCGAGCAGAATAAGGAACGGTATTACGAAGTGCTTGAGCAGAGTTCCGTGGGTTGGCACGAAGGCACACATGACCCATGGCCCGCCATCAACTTCCTTCTGTATGTACTGGTTACTGCCAACAAGGAATTCGAGGGCAAGGTTGGCCAACTGGGTAGTCCTCGGGGTGCAAAGACTGCAGCGGTCCGGGCTGCCGTCGAACGGCAAACCTCTGCTTTCCGAGTGGCAGACATCCGGGAAGCCTGCCCCGGAGTCGGCATCGACCTTATACGCAGCGTGCTCTCTGATATGAGGAAGGAGGGGGCAATAAAAGCCCTCGGCACAGGCCGCAGCGCACAATGGGATAAAACTAAGTACCCATAATGCTTAAACTACGTATTAAACTGCGTAGTGGAGCACGGTGTTGCCAAAGAAGGATACTGGTGGAGGGGAGTTGGGGAAGGGGGTAGCAGGATCAATGTAAAAACTCGATGCATTCTTGCACCGTCAGGACTTTGCAGGGAAGGTCACTACGCCTGTCGATGATATGGCGGTCTCCGCTTATGAGGACAGCCGATGGTTCGGTCAGGGCAAGATGCATGAACATGTCATCGGAAGGATCGTCCGGAATCCAGTTATCAGTGTTTTGTGGAATGGCGCGCAATTCAAACCACGGAGATATTTCTTCTTCTATCAAATAATCAACTTCTGCTTGCGTCAATCCGAATTTTTTATAAGTCAGAACCCGTGTATACTCATCAAGGATTGGCGGCGAGATGAGCGGAAGTATCCGGCCTTCAAGGATCATGCGGTGTATATTGGACGCCGCTCCTCTGAAGAGTAGGGCCGAAACCAGGACGTTGGTATCAAGAACCGCGAGCACGTCGGGCTTCGTCAATCAATGATGCGGATGTCTCCTCAGACAGTCCTTGAGCCTGAATTCTGTCCCTGATGTCCGAGAGCATTCTGGTTTCCACGGGGCGTACGATCATAGGCTCAAGGATTATTCGGCCATCCTCAACCCGAGCGTTGAAGTATTCTCGCCCTCCAAAGTCTCGCAGGACTTCCTTAGGTAAGGTTATTTGGTTCTTCGAGGTCATTTTGCACAACATGGAACCCTCCATGGTCAAATTTAGTAGAAAAACTTACTGGCGTCAAGTAAGGAAGTAATGGTGTTCGATCCATGCTTGGATAATAAAAATCACGATCGGGCTGGAGAATTATTTTACCTTGACATCGTAAGGATTAATCCTTACTCTTTATCCAGAGAGGGCAATCAGGTATGCAAACCATTCATGAGACGGCTACCATAACTTCAAAAGGGCAGATAACCTTGCCCAAGGCTATACGTCAGGCTCTTGGCGTGGACAGGGGCGGAAAAGTCGCTTTTGACGTGAGGGACAGCGGAGTGCTTGTCAGCCGGGCTGAAGAGGTCCATGAAGACCCCGCCATATACAGCTTCCTTTCTGTGCTCGAACGGGATATTGCACACGGCCGCAACGTCGGGGCCGTGGATAAAGCCTTGCTCCATGCCATGGAGTCGGCGGCAGCGGCAGCTTCCCTCGATGGTGACATCGACGGGGACGTTGCCCTGTGAAAGTGCGGTATGGGTGGACCTTGTTGTTCCATGCATGTCTGGTCGATCAGCTTGGAAGGCTTTCCAAGGCTGTGGAGCGTGCCAAGGCCAGCGATCCTCAGCATTATGAATCAAACGCAAACTGCAAGCTCTTCTCGGCACTCTCCCGTCTCATGCTGGAGACCATCCCCCTTGATCCAGGCAAGGACGAATACAGACAGGGTACGACCATGGGGCCTCGGTGGAGGCATTGGCGGCGGGCCAAGGTGGGGCAGCGGTTTCGCCTTTTCTACCGGTACGACAGCGCGACTAAAATCATTGTCTACGCCTGGGTGAATGATACACAGACCTTGCGCAATGCGGGTTCCAGAACCGATCCATACGAAGTATTCAAGCTGATGCTCGAGCGGGGCAATCCTCCCGACACGTGGCAAGAACTTGTTGCGGGCCTGTCGGGCCAACCTGCCAAACCGTGCTATACTAGCCCAATCATACAGAAAACGGGGCAAGACGCATGGGCGTTATCACTGAATTTATTGTAAAAAAGCTTGAGCTAGATGCGCGGGACAGGGGCCTTCTGGTCTGGCTGGACCGCAACGGCGATTACCTGTCGATCGCTGCCGTGCTCGAAGAGAAAGCCCGCGCTTCCCGGACCGCTTTGCCGGTGTTCTGCTACCGGGGCTCCTTTCTGGACATCATGGACCGGAGCCAGGCCGCGCTCGGCGGCAGGTCCAAGCCCCGTTGTGTAGTCTACGTCCCGTGCATGGACGAAGAGGACATCAAGGCCACTCCTTTGTACGAACTGTACTGCGCCGGCCAGCGCTGGCGTGTATCGCTTGAATCCGTGGTGCGCGAGTGCGCGGCAGGCAGGCTCTCCACCGAGCAGGTCGAGCATGTGCTTGCCGACGGCCCTTTGACCCTCGAGCGGGCAGAGGCCGCGTTCCAGGGCCTGTCCGAGGTTCCGCTGGAAATACATCCGCTCCTGACCAGGCATGGAGAGAGCGGCCTGGTGGCAGAATTCCTCAAGGACCCGCAGGCGATCCGTGACGCGCTCGGCGTGGACAGAGCCGTTGCGGTTCCTCTCCTGCAGGATTATCTGTACCGCTATTTTGGCATTTTCAGTGGCTGGGCCGCGGAGTGGTCGGGCTGGAGCGAGGACCGGGTGGAAGACCTGGCCGACCTTGTCACAGCCTGGATGCTCTGCGTCGAGTACACGGGAGACCTTTCGGTCAGCCCTCCCGGCGAACGCCTGTCGCGTCTCGCCGCGGTGGATACGGCCTACCGCAAGCGTATTGGCCGTTGCCTGCAGGACCTCCGGCAGTCCGAACCCAGTGTTTATATAAAATTATCGCTGAGGATACAGGACAGTCTTACGCCGGAAGAACAGGACCTGGATTACCGCGTGCTGGGGCAGCTGGATACGTTCCGTTTTGAGGCTGACCTCTTCCTGCGAGCGGCTCTCGAGCTGCTTTCCAACAGCGACTGGTCTGCCGCGCACGAGATCGCCCGCACCCGCCTTCCCGGCAGGCGGGGCGAGGATCTGTCGCGGACGTTCTGGCTGGTCAACGACAAGGAACGGCAGTGGCTATGGGACTGGATCGACGCCGCGGCCCTGCTCGGCCTGGCGCTGTCGCAGCCTGCCGGCGGAATTTCCGGCGGCAACGCAGATGAGCCGACCACCTGGCTGGATGCGTATACCGGCCGCTGGTGGCAGGTTGACCAGTTGCACAGGCGCTTTGCGCTCCACACTGACCGCTATGCCGCAGGCGCTGCCAGCATGGACATCAGGGGATTTTTTACAGTCAAGAAGACACTAGCCAGCCTGTACCGCGAGCATGTGGAGACACTGGGCCGTGGCTGGAGCGCCGTGTGCGAGCGTGACGCTTTTACCTGGAACGGCATCGGGCGGCAGCGCCAGTTCTACCGTGACTGGATGGCCCAGTCCGTCAAGGCCGGGCAGAAGGTCGCCGTCATAGTGGCAGACGCCCTCCGGTTTGAACTGGGCAAGGAGCTGGAGTCCCTCGTCTCCGACGTCAGCTGGAAATCCTGCCGTACCGGGTGGATGCTGGCCGAGTTGCCGACTATCACCGCCATCGGCATGAACGTGCTGTTCTCGCCGCCGGATTCAGGCGAGCTGGAGCCGATCCTCTCTGCGCGCGGACTCGTGCGCGCCGTGCGGGTGGGCCAGCGGCAGGTGGACGGCTCTGTCTCACGGCTGGCGCTCTTGCGTGAGGCCAGCAACGCTGACTGCGGATGGAGCAGTCTGGACGATTTGCTCAAGTTGGACGATCGCGAACTCAAGCGCCTGGCGGGGCACGGCGTGCTCGTCGTCGCCAGCCGCGAGATAGACGAGATGGGGGAGCACGACGTCCGCAAGTTCGGTTTTGACGCTTTTCAGCACGTCCTTGCAGGCATCAAGCGGGCCGTGCTGCGCCTGCGCGACGCAGGGTTTGAACGCATACTCATTACCGCCGACCATGGCTTCCTCCTGGGCGACGAGTTCATGGAGAACGGCTACGGAGCACGCCTCGACGCTGCCGACCGTCGGTATGCGGTTGGACAGGCTCGCTCGGGCGACGACCTGCTGGCGGTACCGTTCGAGCGGCTCGGGTACCGGGGATCTGAAGGCAGCGCTTCTTTTGTGTTCGGACGTGGAACGGGTTGCCTGACGAACGTCGGGACGACCGGCTTCTACCACGGCGGTACCAGCCTCCAGGAAATGGTCGTTCCCGTGCTGGAGCTGGTCAGTCCACGGAACGCGAAGCATGCTGGCCCGGCGTACCGGCTGCAGGACAAGGCTCTCAAGCCGGTGCTCGGCCACCAGCGCATCCAGCTTCTGGTGGAGCCAAAAGAGCTTTTTGCTACCGAGATGCTGGAACTGCGCCTTGTTGCTGACGATGGCGTCGACGTGGTGGTGGACGACGCGGGTGAAGCCCGGATAACCGGCAGCCTGGTACGTCTGGTCGTGGGCGAACCCACCGAGGTGCTGTTCACGCTGCGCGGCGCGGCTTCTCGGTCGAAGCTCCGCATACTGCCCGTACAGCCCGGGCTGGTCCTGGAAGGTGACACGCTAGAATCGTATTTCAGCTGCACTCAGGAAGCCGGCGGGAGAGCTACCGTTGCCTCCGGCGATGAACCGCATCCGCGGAAGGTGCCTTCGGCTGTTCCAGCCTCACCGGCAGCGTTCCACGAATCGATCCCAGCGGAGTTCCACGCGGCGCTGGCGCATCTGGCGCGGCATGAGTCGCTGACCGAGGCGTTCCTCGCCAACAGCCTTGGCGGCGGCTCCATGGGTTCCCGCAAGGCCCGCCGCTTTGCGTCGGAAGTGCAGGACTGGGACGGCGTGCTGCCGTTCCGGATAACGCTGGAACTGAGCGCGGAAGGCAAAGTGTATAAAGTGTTACATGGCTAGGAGTATGGCACGATGACTGAAACAGAACACATCTTTGAACGTCTGCGCAGCGGAACGGTTCCCGAGAAGGGGCTGGACAAGTTCGCCGTAGGTATCGACCGTCCGCTCAACGAGATCCGGCGTCAGCTTGACCTGGTGGCGGCGGGCGAGGGGGTCTTCAAGTTCCTGCGCGGCGGCTACGGCTGCGGCAAGACCTTCATGTGCCAGTACACGATGCTGGAAGCGCTCAGGCAGAACTTCGCGGTGTCCTTCGTCGTCGTCTCTCCCAACGATACGCAGTTCCACAAGTTCGACGACGTGTACCACAAGATCGTTTCCGGCTTGCGCACGCCCCTTGCCACGAGCGGCGCGCTCGAGGACGCGATAGACCGGTGGATAGCCCGCATCGAGGATCAGATAGCCGCCGAATGCGGCGACGACGCTCCCGATTTTGACGAGCGCGTCAAGGCCCGCTTCGATACTGAGCTGGCTGAGTTGACGAAGGAAGCCACCGGGAGCGAGTTCATCGCGGTCCTTAAGGCGTACTTTGAAGCAAAGCAGCAGGGCGAGTATCAGGTGGCGTCCGGCCTGGTGGCCTGGCTCAGCGGTTCAAAGAACATCGCGGCCGGGGCAAAGCAGCGGGCCGGCATCAAGGGTGAGATATCGAGCAGCTCGGCTCTGCTGTTTCTCAAGGGCATCCTGAACATCATCAAGCGGGCAGGCTACAAGGGCCTGGTCGTCATCGTGGACGAGCTTGAAACCATACTGCGCACCAGAACTGATGTCCGGGGCAAGTCGCTCAACGGGCTCAGGCAGATCATAGACGCCGCCAAGGATTTTCCGGGGTTGCTGTGGATCTTTACGGGGACGAGGGAATTCTTTGACAGCCGGAAGGGCGTGGCAGGCCTTGAGCCCCTGCATGACCGGATCCATTTCAGCGAATCAGGCGGCTTCTCCAGCCCCAAGCAGCCGCAGCTGGAACTGAAGCCGTTTGATATGGACCGCCTGGTGTCTGTTGCCTACAAGCTGCGCGAGATCTACCCCTCCAGACATCCGACCCGGCTCTTCCGTCTGGTGGACGACGACTTTATCCACCAGTTGACCGCGATGGTCAGCAGCGGACTCCGCGGGGATGTGGGCGTCATTCCCCGGCAGTTCCTCCGCGAACTGGTGAACATAATGGACCTGGTGGAAGAGAACGACGGCAGCGACGGAGCTCCCGGGTATGTTCCCAAGGCCGCGTACAGCTTTACGGCGGGCGGCCTGTCCTCTGACGAGGAGCGCCTCATCGCCGGCGAGGCTGGCGATGCGGAAGGATCAGGCGATCCGGCCGGCTACAAAGTTGAAAACCTTACATGGTAGACGCGCGGCCGGCCGGCGGATCGAGTGCCTTTGGCCGCTTTGACCCTCTCCTGCAGGAGAAGATCGTAGCCAACCTGGGCTGGACCTCGCTGCGACCGGTGCAGGATCTGGCCGCGCACGAGATACTGGATGGCCACAACTGCGTCATTCTGGCGCCCACCGCAGGCGGCAAGACCGAGGCGGCAATGTTCCCCGTACTGTCGGGTTGCCTGCGCAACCAAGAGCCGGGCCTGCGCGCGCTGTACATCAGCCCCACCCGCGCGCTCATCAACAACCAGGAGGGGCGCCTGGGCAGGTACGCGGAGATGGTCG
>CAXZAJ010000019.1:0-21844 GCA_964293355.1 uncultured bacterium | reverse complement strand
AACACATGGCTCTGCCCGGAGGCAAGGGCAACTAAAAAAAAAAACCCCCCCCCGGGTTTAACAAAGCCCGAACCCTCCCGTCCCCTACCTTTTTTATGCCCGTATCGCCCACCAGAGCCGTGCGGAAGTGGAACGGGGGTTCTGGTAACGCTCTTCGGCGCTGGCCCGGATGCCTGCCGGGGATATCGAAGCGTACACGCCGGTCTCAAGCCCAGCCAGAAAGGCACGCTCCACACGCAACTCTTCACCCGAATGGAAGCAGAGTATGGCCGTGCGCCCGCCAGGGTTCAGGCACCCGGGCAGAGCGGCGAGCAAGCCATCCAGTGCTTTCAATTCTCCGTTGACGGCAATGCGAAAAGCCTGAAACGTACGTTTTATCGCCTTTTTTATCACATCGTCGGACTCAACCCGGCCCTCAAGCGCATAGCGGATGGCATCGCGCAGGGCTCTGGTCGTATCGATGGTACCACGGCGCTGGGTCAGCACGCGGGCTATGATGGCGGCTTCAGGCTCGTCTGAATATTCGTCGATGAGGTCACGCATTGTAGACTCGGACAGCGTGCGGAGGAGTTCAGACGCACTGGTTCCGCTTTCAGGATCCATGCGCATGTCCAGGGGGCCATCGAACTTGAAAGTAAAGCCGCGGTCGGGATTGTCTATCTGCATGGACGAGACGCCGAGATCTGCAAGGATCATATCGACGCCATCCAGCTGGCCAACAGGGCTGTCTGCAGAAAAAAGCCTGCCGATTTCAGCAAAATTCATGTGTACAGCGACGAAGGCCTTCTCGTCGAACCCGGCTAGCCTGAGGCGCTCTTCTGTTTTGGCGATTTCAAGCGGGTCGCGATCAAGCCCGTACAGCATGCCGCCGGGGGTTATGGCTTTGAGCAACTCCAGCGAGTGCCCGCCATGGCCTAGCGTGGCGTCAATGGCCAGCTCGCCGGATTGAGGTGCCAATACCTCCAGCACCTCCTGGACGCATATGCTGCGGTGGCTGCCCGCGGGAGTAGCGCCGCGGGCTTTGACCTTTTCCACATCGGCGGCGTATCGGGATGGATCGAGCTCCTTATATTTCTCGGAGTATGCACGGGGATGCGTACCCTTGTAGCGCGGCCGTCTCTTGTGCGGCTCAGCGGGTTCGCTCACGCGACAGACTCCACATTCTTGAGCGCCTTGAGCATCAAGCCCATCAGCTGTTCGCAATCGTCGTCGGTGGTATGGTAGCCGCCCGAACCCGTGTCCTGCCGAACTACCACGGTGCCATAGTTGTCGTCACCGCCCACCTCCACCTCGTAGCCGTGCGCGCTCATCGTCCTGAAGCGGCCATAGGCCGGACCGTTCCGGCCCCTGGTCAGAACGACGGCGTACATATACGGCACATTGCCGTTGGCTCCCTTGTTGATGGACGCCTGGAACTGTATGCCAACCAGGTCAGCCGGCTTGCGCCGTGGTTCCAGCATGAGCCGGAGGTCTTCAGGCACATCCCGCCCCTGCTCGTCCTTGTCAAAGCGCAGGTACGGAGTAAGCACGAAGCCTTCCGGCCGAGGTACGTTCATCGCGGCCACGAACCTGGCGAGCTTGAGATCAAACTCGAATGGCACGTGCGCCTTGACGCTGCCGAAAAACAGGCCCGGCAGGCAGAACAGGCTCAGGTCGAAGAGGACCAGTCCGGCGCGCGGCGAAGCAATGGATGCGGCACTCGCAGCGAAGAACATGACGACCAGCAGCATCAGTTTGAGTACCGTAGGCCCAGCCATTGAATTGCGCAGCTTTTTTGACCGGGAGAGGTTGTCCGCTATACGGGCTACCTCTCCGTCCGAGACGGCCCGCCACTCTTCCAGGCCCTTGTCCTTGGGCTTGTTGGTGGCCGGCTTGAGCGAAAGGAGGAACCATGCCACGAAAACGGGAAGTAGCCCCGCGAACGTGGAACCGAGTGCCACCTGCAAGGCTACGGCTACCGCGTAGAGGGCGCCGGCAGCTACCAGTCTGGAGCGCAGTCCGAGTTTCAGGTACTTGAAACGAGGTTCCATCATCGTCGGGCCTCCATGCAATGCTGTATCTCGGAATATCCGGCATAACGCCAGTAGAGAGGACAAGCCGACTGGCAGGCAATGAATGACGAACAGCTCCTGCAGGATTCCGGTGCGAAGTGCTTTTCCTTGAACCAGGCGGCTGCGTCGGAAAACCACACGGCCTTGAATCCGTCAGTCAGCAGGTTTCCAACCGGCTCAGGCCAGGACGAACAGGGCAATACGTCGCCCGAGGGTGAAACTGAAAGCAGTCCGTCGCAGGCGGCGCAGCTCTTGTTGCCCAAGCCCCGGGCTATCGGGTTGTACAGGCACATCGGAACGGGAGAATACCAGAAGAAGTCGACGCCGGCCTCGTGGGCGCGCCTGCGGACCTCGTCCACGAAGGCGCCAGTCTCGGAATACGGAAAGAACAGATCTTCTGCGGCCCTGCCCGTGCCGGTAGGCAGGAACAGGTTCATCGACATGCGCCTGACGCCAAGGGCGGCCACGAAGCCCGGCAGTTCCAGCAGGGCGTCACGGTTGGCGCGGGTAAGCGTGGAGTTTGTCTGCACGGAGATGCCGGCCGCGAGCATGGCTCTGATGCCGGCGACTGTTTCATCAAAGGCACCGGCCGCGCCGCACAATTCGTCATGCAGGGCGGCCGCGGGAGCCTCCAGGCTGACCTGGGCGGTGTGCAGGCCTGACGCGAACAGGCTGGCGGCGCGCTCCGGCGTGGCGAGCCTGCCGTTCGTGACCAGATTTACCCGGAGCCCGCGGGAGACTGCATAGGCGGCCAGTTCCTCCACATCGCGGCGCACCAGCGGCTCGCCTCCGGTAAAGGAAAAGAAAGGGATTTTAGCCTCGTCCCTGAAGATGTCAATGATGCGCTTCCAGCCAGCGGTGTCCAACTCCTCGGCACCCGAGGACTGCGCCAGCGCAAGGCCGGATGCATCTCCACAGCCCGCGTAGCAGAAACGGCACAGATTGTTGCAGCGATAGGTTATGGCTATCTCGCCGAGCACGGGCAGCTTCGTAAAGTCAAACCCGTATGGCACCCGTTCAAGATCAGGCCTGCCCTCGTACGCGGCCTTGAGCGACAGGAAGAACGCTTCCACCTCGGCGGCGCGCTCGTCGGAAAAGCCGGGTATGCTCTCCAGCCGGCCGCCCGAGCCGATGTGGTCGAGCAACTGCGCGCCGGTGCGGTTCGTCTTGAAGACCAGGTTTGGCGGCAGGATGACAACCTCGTCTTCCACGCGGGCATACGCGTACGGCGAGAGGCTCTTCCAGAATCCGTACACCCACTCCAGGCGCTCCAGAGTTCCGGTCAATGTGAACTTCCCGAGACGCAGGCGGAATGGCAAGCGCTGTGGCACGCCGAGTGGCATGCACTATGACAGGCGGAATGGCACGCGTCGTGGCAGGCATTATGGCAGGCAGAATGGCAGGCATCGACCGTACCGACATTTGCCGGCGTAAAGCAGCCGGAATAGCACACCGCCGAGCGCATGAAGTCGGCATAGCCCGCTGACATTCCCTCAGGGAGCCGAATGCCGACCATGTAGGCGGGCCGACTATGGATGATGCCGTAGCTGCGCCAATACATCCAGGCATGGTTATGGCGGTAATAGTCGAGGCGCCTCGTTTCGTCCCAGGAGTCAACTTCTTCAGCCTTGGCTTGTGCCTCAAGAATCTTCATTCTGTAGAATGCCTTGGTCGCTTCAAGGTCGCAATCCCAGATCTTTTCCTGCAGGCGCTTGATCGATTCCTCGAAGAAATCGGCAAGCAACCCCGGCAGCACGTTGCCTTCGGCGTCGAAAGCGGCGAGGAACCGCTCTTCAATCTCGTCGCTGGCCTTGCGTTCCGATAGGAACCTCAGCCTGAGCGGATCCTCCCCTTCCACGGCTACGAGACCCTGGGCTGCCAGACCGTCCACCATGATCGACGCTATGCGCGGCAAGGAGAGTTCCAGCAAGAGCGCGGCCTCCACGGGATGCAGGTCTTCCGGCACCTTGCCGGGAACCTGGTAGGTACCGGAGAACAACTTGGGCGGGGTCCAGGCGTCGCCGGCCCACGCTATACCTTCAACGGTTTCAGCGCGCTTTGCATGAGTCCGCACCCGTTTGCGGTACAGGAGCAGGGACAGCACTATGACGAGTGAAAAAACGACGAAAGCCACCAGCGGGGCGTCACGCCACTGCGGCGGCGGCTCTTCGGCATATCCGTTCTCGTCGGAACTGCCGGAATCAGCCACCTCGGCGAGGTTTTCCAGGTCCACCGTCAAGGGCAGATAGTCGACTGGAAAATACAGCCCAAGACGTTGGGTCGTGTTGGCGCCGGGCGCATCCTGGTAGAACAGGATGGTAAGGTAATGCTTGCCGTCACCGCCATCGGAACCGTAATAGTCTATGCGGTTCTGCTCGTTGACCCACGTTTCGGTTAACATGGGAATGGCCGCCCGCTCGTCATCGGTCAGCGTCTCGCCAGCCACGGTAATGGGCAGCACCAGGCGCACGGCGCGGTATTCCAGCGCTTCGTCCCACTCCACCGGAGCCCAGTCAACATAGACCAGTTCGCCATGGTCCGCGCTGGTCGTGCGTCCTACGAGGCCGGCCGCCGCAAGATCGCCCGCATAGTTCATCACGTAGTATGCGCGACCGGAAAAGCGCTTGCCGGCCGACAGTATCACGTCGTACCTGCCGGAACCAAGGTCCTTGACGACGAGGGGTTGGCGTACGCCACCAGGCAGGTCCGCATAGCAGCGCTCCAGGTTCCAGACCGGCTTGAAGGCTTCGCCCTGGTAGTAAAATCCGCTCATGTCGCCGCTCGTCACGTTCCATTCCACCACGTGGTAGAACTCGGCCTTGCCGTCGGGCCGGAGCATGATGGTCGTTTCTACTGAAACAAGATCGTTCGGCGCCGCGGACGCCATTCCCGCGGCAAGAGCCGCGAACACGATGATGAGCACCATGAGGCTGGGTTTCCAGCGGAATTTTCCACGTGTTTCCAGGGCTCGTTGCATCGACACGAACTTCTGTACCGTCACCGACCGGCGCGCTGTCATAGGGACTCCTTGATTTCCATCTTGTCAGCGGGAGAGAGGCCGCCGGACAGATCCATCGCAGCCTTTTCCACCACCGCGGCCTGGGCCAGCAGTGCGGACCTGGTCCGGGCTCTCGCGTCAGCAAACGGATCCGCGTCGGAGAGGCCGAACCGCTTTTCAGTAGCGGCGCCGTCGAGTTCCTTGAGGTATACATCCGCTATTGAAACGCTCTCCGCCAGCGCGTCTTCAGCGAGCGGATCATGGGATCGTGCCGTTTCGCAAGCCGTGAGGTATGTCGTGCCGCGTGTCGCCACGAGTTCCAGCAGGGCTTTTATCTCGGGGTCTGGTATTCGAAGGCTGGCCAGCCTGTTTCTGGCGTCCCTGGCCGCGTCCAGTCGTGGTCGGGCGGAGGCCCAGATCCGACGCCCCTGCTCAGTCGCGGCCAGTTTTGAACCAATGCCCGAGATGGAAAGAAAAAGAAAAAATCCAGCCAGCGTGGCCACGCCCGACACGAGCCCCACGACCAGGCCTATACGTATTCCGAGAAAGCCGCCGACCGACACGGCAACGGCACCCAAGGCTATGCCCACCGGCGAGGCGGCGAGGTTCCTGATATATTCACGTCGATTCATGTGATTACTCTAGCCTCGTACCGCTGGCTGATCAAGAACTTTCAGTCAGTCAAGTATGGTGATTTCAACCCGGCGGTTGCGGGCGCGGTTGGCCTCGGTGTCGTTAGGCGCTATGGGCTGATCCGCGCCCAGGCCGCGGTACACGAAACGGCTGGCAGGCAGGCCGCGCGCGGTCAGTTCATCGACGATGCGCCTGGCGCGCCGTTCGGACAGCTCGTATTGACCCGCGGGCCGGCCAAGGTCAGCGGTATGGCCTTCAACGAGGAAACTTCGCTCGGGAATGCGTTTCAGGGCGTCCGTGATCGCGTCGAGTCGGCCACGTTCTTCAGGCAGGAGCTGGTCACCGTCAGCCACAAACCGCAGGTCGTACAGCAGCAGGATCACGCCGCGCTTGCCTTCAGCCACCTCGAAAGCGCCCCCCGCAGCAACGCCGGGCGGCAGGGACGGAGCCAGACCGGCTACGCCAACAGCTTGACCGTTCGCTCCACTGGCCGGTACTGCAGCGGTTGACGCAGATGCCGGTGGGGCCATTGGGGCTTTATCAAAGCCCGGAATCCCGGTCCCGGTAGCTGATGCCGGGCTTGCCGGTGGTGACAGTATCGACGCGATGCGGTCACGTTCTCCTGGCAGGCTGCCGCGGTGGAAGTGCAGAATAAAGCCCTTGAGCCGCACGGTTGGCCCGCTTGCAAAGGTGAACGTCTCGTCCACCGTTTCGCGTATGAACAGGGTGGCTCCATCGCGGGCATCGAGCACGATGTCCGCGGTCCTGGCGCCAGACGCGCCGGTCAGGGCGGGGTCACCGAGGCGATCGCCACCACGGTAGCGGATGGCATACCGGGCCCGGATCGACGCCGCGCTCTGGGATCCGTAGGTGGTGGGGCCGAGGTATTCATACTCGACGAGCACGGCGATCCGGGTGGCCGGCGACCCGGCGCGGGGCCGGACGACTACGGTGCCCTCGCCTGTCCAGCGCTGTCCCGGTAGCGCCGGAACAGGCGGAGAATCTGGCAGGCCCCGCAGTATCGGGTAGCCATCGTCCTTGGTAAAACGTACCGCGCCACCCGCATCGACTGAAAACGAAACCGGTATCGCCGTATCCAGCCTTCTGGCCACCGTGCGCTCGTCGCGGAGCGTCTCTTCGAGGACCAGCGCCTCGCCGTCGTAGCGCAGTGCACCGGCAGCGGTGGCCTCAACGGAGAGATCAAGCCTAGACTCGCGATACACGTGGCCTATGTAGCGGCCGTCTTCGTACCTGGAAAAATCCGAGCGTTCCACCACGATGATTTGGCCGGCAGGCGGCGAGAAGGGTGCAAGGGAGATCTGTGCAGGGAGAGGATCCGGTGTCGCAAACAGTCCACAGGTCACGAAGAGGAATATGGCTCCGCGTGCGGCAATCTGGTTCAAACCGGCTCCTCAGGATAGCCTATGGCAGCCGCCATCCTGGTAAAGCGGCCGGCACCCTGCCGCCTGAAGGAACCGAAACTGTGGTCGCAACTCGTGCAACCCTCCAGGAGCTGTACCGATCCGAGGCCGAGCGAATCAGCAAGGGCAAGGTTCGCGGCGACCAGATCGAGCCGTGGCTTGCCGTCTGTCCGTACCACGGCCCCGGCTCCGAATTCAGCGGAAAACGTGGCGGCCCGCGCCTCGTCCACCACATAGCAGCAGGTACCTATCCTTGGCCCGAAAGTCACGGCAAGCTCCGCGGGTCTGGTTCCGTACAGGCGCTGCATCAAGGAAACGGCTTCAGAGAGTATGCCCGTGCCTTTCCAGCCCGAATGCAGGAGGCCATAGGCGCCGGAGCCCTGATCGAACAGAAATATGGGCATGCAGTCGGCCACCGTGATGACCAGGCTATACACCTGACTCCCGGCCGGGATCTGGCGCCGGGTCGTGCTATGACACCGGGTTGCGCTCAAGAGCCCCGCGGTCACCATTCCGTCGGCTTCCCTGCGGATTCCGCCAGGGGAAAAGACATCACCCAGGCTGCTGGCCTCGATGACGATGCGGGAATGCACCAGATCTATGGCAGCGGAATGCTCCGGGTTGAAGCCCGATGCTCGAAGCCACTGGTTTCGCCGGCCCCGGTTGCCGTCGTCTCCGAAGCCCATGTCGCCGGCTGCGGCCAGGCTCATCACGGCTCTTGGCGCACAGGCTCCCGGAAGTGTAACGGTCAGCGTGGTGGAATCATCAATGTTCATGGCCATGGAGTCCATTATGGTTCGAGGCTGCCTACGGCGGCCTTCATGAGCTCGGCCAGCAGGTAATGAGCCTTCTCCAGCTTGTACATGGTCGTTTCAAGGCCCTTCTGGAATTCCTTGTTGGCCTTGCCCTCGATGTGGGCAAGGTTGGAGAGGGAATCATACTTGCCCCGGGCCTCCCTGGACAGGATGGCCTTGAGTATTTCCTGCATCCTGCCAATCGCGTTGTTGGAACGTGCCAGTATCGACTCGGCCTCGACCTCCGCAACCTTGATCGTCGATTCGACCTTGCGCTTCTTGATCTGCATCGAGGAGAGCTCCGTGCGCGCCTGCACGTAGGCGGCTCCGAGTTCGCCCTCCATGCCGAGCCGGGCGTCGATTTTCTTGAGCAGGTCGCCGATCTGCAGTATCTCGTTGTACGCGTCGGTAAAATCCAGCCTGTTGTCGCGCTTGTAGAATTCGCCATCGAGCAGCACGATCTTGAGGTAACGGTTGATGTCGCCCAGGAAGGTCTGGTGGTAGAACGCTTCAAGAAAGCGGAGAGCGCGAGCGAAGCGGACCGGGGGACTCTTCTCGCTGCCTTCCTCGGAAAGGTTCATGAACCAGGTGGGCGTTTCCTTGCCCACTATGGCCTGGATGTCTGATTCCAGCTGGGCTATGCGGCGCTCGGCTGAAAAATGCTGGAATCGGTGGTCAACCCGGTTTCTCCAGTACGACTTGAATATGGCAAACCAGTCCTCGCCGCCCCCTGTGGAGGCGCACTGCCAGTTGGGGTCGTCGTTTGATACCTTGAGGATTGCTTCAAGCGGCACGCGGGCGTTGAAGCTGCGTATCGCCGTCAGGGCCTTCTCCGCGCTGGCCAGTTCCTTGCTCACGGCCTCCTCGAGCCTGAAACCCTCTCGGCCTATCTCGTCGTTGAGCGCAAAACCTATGATAGCCTCCATCAGGCGCGTGGAGGGTGGCTGGTCCAGGGAACTCAGTATGGAAGCCAGTTCCGCAAGCTGGTCGGCGGCGGAATACATGGACAGTTCCTTGAGCCCGGCGGCATTGGTCTGAAAGGCCGCAAGAAAACGGTCAAACAGGAAACTCGAGAGTTTCTTGAGGACGTACAGGTTTTTGACGTCCTTGTACATCATGCGACGCTGGTCTTCATCGATCTTGGCAATCGCCGTTTCAAGTGCCGCATTGACCGCCAGCTTGACGTCCGAATCGCCGGCCAGGGAATTCTTGCTTACAAATGCGTAGGGGTCGGTCTCCGTGGACAGTTCCTCATGCACCGATTCGAATTCCAGCGAGCCCAGGAACGCAAAAAATGCCGCCTTGTTTTTTTCCAGGGTGCGATCGAGGAGGTCGTAGAAATATCGGGCCGCACTGCGCAGGGTCGTCAACTCGCGGAAGAATGCTTCCTGGAGCACCCTGCGTCGAGGATCTATGAGTCCCATGCTCGTAGCTTCTATATCCCTGATGATGGCGTTGAGAAACCGTTCCTTGACGAGTTCTTCCTTGGTGCCGGCACCGAACCACGATCGTACCGTGATGATGATCCTCGTGATCAGACTGAGTTCACGGTATGCGGCCTTGTAGTCTATGCGTTGCTCCGCGGTGGGAAGCCTCTGGTACAGCGGTTCGCTGGAGACGGTGAAGGATCGTCTGAGGCGTTCGAGCATGTCGGTACGTTCACCCGGGCTCAGGTCGAGGGCAAGCGATTCGAAGGTCGATTCATGTGCCATAATTGTCAATCCTACATGGACATGCGGTTATTGGCAAGCATTGCGTTCAAGTTCGTCAAGATCGACGACGACGTTTCCGGTTCCGGTTGGGGAGGGAAACGAGAGCCTCCACGCCCTCAGCCTCATTTCCGTGGGGCCGCGGCCGTCACCGGAATGGCCATCGCCGTAGGTCTGGTCGCCCTCGAGCGGCAGGCCGAGCCATGCCAGGTGCGCTCGGACCTGGTGCCTGAAGCCCCTGGCCAGCGCGACTTCCACGACGACGCCGCCAGCGGAAGGCCGGGCCGCGACGATGTCGGTGCGGTAAAAATCGCGGGTCCACGCCTTGCCTTTTTTGCCCTCCAGCATGGCCGCATCGTAGCCAGAGCCATGCTGATCGGATACGGCGCAGGCCACGCGGGTAGCCCCCGGCCCGAATGGCCTGAACCTGCTTGTTATGGACGTGCCCGGCAGCAATCCGGCAATTTGTACCGTATCGGCCCTCCTCAAGCAGGCCATCCAGGCGGTCTGCTCCACACCCTGCGGTGCCAATGCTTCCGGCTTGGAGCCAAGCAGTCCTGAAGCCGACGGAATCCCCAGCGCACGGTACGACTTTACGAACGTGCCATTCTTGCCGGCAGCCATCAGCGATGCGAATGCTGCGTCGTCCGTGGCAAAGGCCACAAGGCCGGACGTGGCCGCATCGAGGCGATGCAGCAGTCCGCCTTCACCGGTTCTTCGCTCTCCAAGGAGCGCGCGTCCCCCGACCAGCGCCGTCTCGGGCCGTAGCTGGAACAGCCAGGAGCAGAGGGTTCCCGCTTCTCCGGCAGGCGCGCAGTGCATGCCCGCCGGCTTGGCAACGACGATGATGCCGCCTTCATCATAGACGATGCGTGGCTGCGGTATCGGTCTGAATGCTGTATCCACTGATCCTCCAACAGAATCAAAGCCTAAACGCCCGGAGCTTTCCGCGCAAGCCTCATACAGGATCCGGGAACTGCCGATAGTATCAGGGAGGCGCCATTTGAGGGCGGCACAACAACCTTCGCAAGGAGCCCGCCGTGCGGCAACCAGCTGTAATCGTACTGCTTTCTGTGTTGCTGCTGGCTTTGCCTTTTTCCTTGCTGGCCCAGGAGCTTGCACCGGTCGCCGCCGCGGCCACTGGTGCCACTGAAGCACGCGTCGTACCGCGCGCCTTCAGGAACATAGAACTGGGCATGGAAATGGACGAGGTCAAGGCGCTGCTCGCCGCCGATGGCGTGTTCGCCTACCGTGGCGATCCGGACGTCAGCCTTCTGCCGCGCCCCAACGAGAGCCTCATAGAGGTCTCGGGAATCTCGTACGTCAGGCGCGCTTTCTTCCAGTTCTACGAGGGCAAACTGTTCGTTATGATCTTCGCGCTCAACGAGAAGGAAATGGACCACTACTCGGTGTTCACGAGCCTTTCCATAAAATACGGCAAACCTGACAGCCTCTCGCCGAGTGAAAGCGTCTGGGCAGACGATGCCACGAGGCTCTCGGTGGAGCGTCCGCTGGCGGTAAAGTACATCGATCTGGCCGTGTTCAACGCGCTTAAAACCGCAGGCACCGCCCAGCAATCCTACGAAGAACTGCTGCGCACCGAATTCCTCGGCGGTTTCTGATCCGCACCACGGTGCCAATCCGGCGTCGTTGGTACGCTGGGTCTATTCTATGCCGAGCACCTTGAGCCGGTAACGCAGCCGGCGCTCGTTGATGCCGAGCTCACGGGCGGCCGCGCTCTTGTTGTGGCCGCTGCGCTCCAGAATCCTGGACAGGAAATCCTTCTCGAAGGCGCCCATCGCCTCGTCATAGCTGCCCGCGATCAAGGGTGCCGCTTCATCGCCCTTGTCACCCTCTATGGGCAAAAAGATATCGGTCTCGGTCAGGTATTCTCCGCGGCACAGGACGACGCCACGCTCCAGAACGTTCTCCAGTTCGCGCACATTGCCGGGGAACGGATAACGCATGATCCTGCTCATCGCCTCTCCGGTGATGCTGGAGATGGGCTTGCGGTTCTTGGTGGCGTACTTCTTTATGAAATACTCCACCAGGAAGGGTATGTCGGCGCGGTGATCGCGGAGCGCCGGCAAGGATACCGGCACCACGTTGACGCGGTAATAGAGGTCTGCGCGGAAGCGTCCGGCGCGTACCTCGGCCTCGAGGTCACGGTTGGTGGCGGCTATGATACGCACATCCGATTCCCTGGGGGTATTCTCGCCTACCCGCTCATAGGAGCCAAACTGCAGTACCCGCAGCAGCTTTACCTGGATGCCCGGCGGCACCTCGCCGATCTCGTCTATGAACAGGGTGCCGCCGTCTGCCAGCGCAAAACGGCCAGTGCGATCCGCCATGGCGCCTGTGAAGGCTCCCTTGACGTGGCCAAAGAGTTCGCTTTCTATCAGGTTTTCCTGGAGGGCGGCTATGTTCACCGGCACGAAGGCCTTGTGCTTGCGCGGGCCGGCCAGGTGTATGGCCCGGGCGACGAGTTCCTTGCCGGTACCGCTCTCGCCTGAAATGAGCACCGTTGAGTCGCTCTTTGCCGCCCTGGCGGCCATGGACAGGACCTTCTCCATCTCCGGGCTGTGCGAGATGATGGTCTGGGCGCGGCCGTGTCCAAAGGCTTCCACCATGGCGCGGTTCTCACGCTCCATCTCGTTCTTTTCCATGAGGCCGCGTATCAGCACGACGAGTTCCGCGGTAGAGGGCGGGTTGGGCAGGGAATCATAGGCGCCGAGGCGCATGAGTTCCACGTCCATGGTGATGTCGTGGTCGCCAAGCAGCAAGGCTATTTCGCAACTCGGACAGGCTGCCTTGAGAAAGGCAATGCCGTCGGCGGTGGCCATGGACATGGCCTCCGGATCAAGGAGTACCAGATCGACCTTGTCACCGCTCTTGACGGCCTCTATCGCCGATTCGCCACCATCCATGCGGAGATCGCAGGCGCCTACGCTTTCTACTGCGTCTTCAACGACCGCGGCTGTATTTCTTCCGACCAGAGCGAGTATGCTGAACCGTATGCTGTCGTTCATGATCTGGTCGTTGCCTCCGTTTGATACTGCAATTTATATAGATTGTAGTATATGCCGCCCCTGACGATTAAGCTATCGTGGTCGCCCGTCTCGGCGAGCCTGCCGTCTGCCAGCACAAGGATGCGGTCAGCATGCCGTATGGTGGACAGGCGGTGCGCGATGGCCACCGTTGTCCTGCCGCGCATCAGTTCAGACAGCCCTTCCTGCAGGAGGCGCTCCGTCTCGGTATCCACGGAGCTCGTGGCCTCGTCCAGCACGACGATTGACGGATTGTGCGCCACGACCCTGGCGAACGACAGCAACTGGCGCTGGCCGGAGGACAGCGTCGCTGCGCCTTCACCCAGCTTCGCATCGTAACCGCCGTCCAGCTTCTCTATAAAGCCATGGGCCCTCACCGCGCGGGCGGCCGCCTCGACAGCGGGCCGTTCCAGGCCAAGCCCCAGATCGATATTGCCCGCGACCGTGCCTGAGAACAGGAACACGTCCTGCATGACAGGCCGTATCGACGCGCGCAGCTGCGCGAGCGGGAGTTCCCGTATCGGTATGCCGTCAAGCCGTATCTCACCCTGCTGCGGATCCCAGAGCCGTGCGAGCAGCGCTCCTACGGTACTCTTGCCCGCGCCGGTGTATCCAACGATGGCGACGGTCTCGCCCGGTTCAACCACGAACGACAGGTCGCGGATGACCCAGTCGTCGCCCTTGTACGCAAACCAGACATGGTCAAACTCGATGTGGCCCCGCACCGGTAACGGCAGAGAAGTCCGGGGCTCGTCCGGTATACGCTCGTCGGCGTCAAGCAGCTTGAACACGCGCTCGCCGCCCGCCATGGCACTCTGCAGTATCGTAAACTTCTCTGAAATGTCCTGCAGCGGCGAGTAGAACATGCGGATCAGGTTGACGAAGGCAATCAGGGCACCCAGGGTTATCAGGCCCTTGTCGTGGAGCCCCGCGCCGAACCAGAGGATGATGGCAGTGGAGACCGATGAAAAGAACTCTATCAACGGGCGGAAGGTCGCGTAGACGAGCATTTCTCCAAGGTTGGCCTTCATCAGCTCGGCGTCCTTCTCGTCGAACGCGGCGGCGGAAGCTTTTTCTCGGCCGAACAGCTTGACGACGGCTATGCCGGCTATGTGCTCGGCGATGAAGGCATTGACCCTGGAGAGCCAGGTGCGCTGCCGCCTGAACGCATCGCGGGCCTTGCGCCGTGATATGCCCGTGGCGATGAGGACCGGCGGCAGCGTCGCGAGTGCTATGAAACCGAGCCTGGGGCTCATGGCGAACAGCACCACCAGGGCGCCTGCCATCACCGAGGCATCCTTGATGAAGGCTACGATGACGCTCGTGAAGAACTCGTTGATGGTCTCCACATCGCCGGTAAGCCGCGTAACGAGCCGGCCCACCGGCTGTCGTGACAGAAATGCCTGGGACTGGCCGCTCGTCCGCCGGAACAGGTCCATGCGGAGGTCCTTCATCACGTTCTGGCCTATGAGGCTAGCTGACCAGGCCTGCACAAAGGTTGCGGCGAGCACGACCAACAGCACCACGAGGAGCAGCCAGCCGTAGGTGCTTACAACCAGCCGGTCGGCTGTACGGAGGGCACGCGCATCGGCGGGCGTCACTGATCGCATGTAGGAGGACGGGGCGACGAACCAGCCGTTGGCAAGCCGCGGGCCATTTTCCGTTCCCAGATCACGCTGTATGGTGGCTGGAAGTACAAAGCCGTCACCAGCAGGAGTCAGGTAATAAGGGCCTGGATCCAGATAGCCGTCCGCTTCAAGACTGGTTTTATCCCGGAGGGCCAGCGAGGTGATGGAGCCTTCCCGGATGTAGAGCCGGCCGTCGACCTTCGGCGCGGTGTCGGCTATATCGAGCCCACGCAACCGCGGATCGGTTACGGCAACAGGGTCGATGGAAGCCCACGACACGACGAGGGCTTCGTCCACGGTGCGCTGCACGAGTATGGGCAGCACGAGCTCGCCCACGGTGGACAGCATGAGCGTCAGCGCGGAGAGTGCCAGCAGCGCCTTGTACGGTCTGACATACGAAAAAATACGTTTGACGATGGTGCCGTCGTAGCTCTTGACGATCTCGTCGGTCTCGAAGAAATCAGGCATTTACCGAACCTCCCCGGCAGCAACCGGCGCAGGAGTCTCGCTGAGTGCCTGCAGGGCCGCGATTTCAGAGTAGAAACCGTCAGTGGCAGCCAGCGCTTCGGGGGTGCCCAATTGGGTAAGCCTGCCTGCGTCCAGCACCGCCACCAGGTCGGCCCTGCGCAGGGTCGAGACGCGGTTGGAGATGATGATGGTCGTCTTGCCCGCCCGGTCAGCCATGAGGGCCGTTATGATGGCTTCCTCGGTCTCGGTATCCACGGCGGACAGCGCATCGTCGAGCACCAGCAGTTCAGGGTTCCTGGCTACCGCGCGCGCTATGGCTACGCGCTGCTTCTGGCCGCCTGACAGGGTCAGTCCGCGCTCCCCTACCACCGTGTCCCAGCCGTCCGAGAACAGCCTGAGGTCCCGGTCCAGAGCGCTTATGGCAACGGCGCGGTCAAAGCGCTCGGTTGTCAGGTCGGGATCAGAAAACATCACATTGGCGCGTATGGAATCGGAGAACAGGAAACTGTCCTGGGGTACGAAACCCATGATCGACCGTAAAGCCTCGATGGGATACGAGCCGACCTCGTGCCCGCCGATGAACACGGTTCCGCGGGGCGGTTCTACGATGCGGGCAAGCGTCTTGATCAGCGTGCTTTTACCGCAGCCTACCTTGCCGAGGATGCCGAGGGTCTTTCCGGCAGGCAGCGCCAGGTCTATATCCTGAAGGGCGGGAGCCTGGGTATCGGGATAGTCGAGGGTCAGGCCGCTGAACCGCACATCCCCCGCCGGCACGACTTCAGTCCGGGTTGCGCCAGGAGCAAAGCGGGGCTCCGGTTCGGTGTCAAGCACCTCGTTGACGCGCTTGAGGCTGGCGGCGCCGCGCTGCAGCATGTTAACGGTAAAGCCGGCTCCGAGCATGGGCCAGATGAGCATCTCGAGGTAGGCCAGCATCGCCGCCAGAGCGCCCGGGGTCATCCTGTTCTCAATGACCGCAGAGCCTCCGGCGACCATCAGCACCAGGGTCGTCAGGCCCGCGAGAAATGATATCAATGGAAAAAAGAAACCAAACACCTTGGCCAGCACCATGGAGGCGCTGCGGTAACCGTCGTTTGCTTTGGCGAATCGCCTGGCAAACTCTTCTTCCTTTACGAAGGACTGCACTACGCGTATGCCTTGCAGCGTTTCCTGGGCCACCGAACTCATCTCGGAGTACAGTTCCTGCGAGCGTTTGAAGCGCTTGCCCACTATGGTACCGAACATGATTATCAGCACGGTGATGAACGGCAGCGGGGCAATCACGAGGAAGGTCGTACCGGGGTTCTGCGCAAACATGACCACGAGTATGGCGACAGACATGAATGCGCCGTCCACGAAGGCAACGAATCCCATGCCCGTGGCCATGCGTATGGCCTGCATGTCGTTGGTGGCCCTGGCCATGATGTCACCGGCTGCGTTGCCGTGAAAATATGCCGTGGGCAGTGTCATCAGCCGTGAAAAGAGCCTGTCCCGCAGCGCTGTTTCTATGCGCCTGGACGCGCCATGGATGAAGTAGCGCCACATGAAGCGCCCTCCGGCTATAGCCCCGGCCGTGGCGATCATGGCGAGGCCTATCGCGACCACGGCAGATCGTGGCCCACCCGCTGCAATCGAATCCACCGCCTTGCGCAGATACTGGGGCAAGAGGAGTTGTGCGGCATCTACCAGGATGAGGCATGACAGGCCAAGTACATAGCGCAGACGGTACTGTTTGAGATATGGAAACAGCGTCCTGAATTCTTTGAACATGGCTGGATCGTATACCGGAGGAAAATGTTTTTCAACGGTTTTCTGGCTGTATATGCATCTGGAGCTTCCATATCACAGGATACTGATCGACGTTGTTCCTGTACCGTTACCGTTGACAGCATCCCGATCAGCGCCAATAGTTAGGGTGTGCACAGAAGCCTGCTTTTGATTCTGTCATCAGCCATCTCGCTTTATTCCTGCGCAATCCTGAAAGCTGCGGATTACGCCACTGAAGCGTTCATGCGTGAAGGCGACCCCGACCTTGCCAGGGCTGCATTGCCGACCATGATCAAGGCCACGGAAGCCATCCTGCTCGCCGACCCGGGCAACAGCGACAAGGCACTGGCTACGGCCTCCCTATATGTCATGTACGCAAGCGCTTTCCTGGATGGCGAGGCATTCCTGTTGCCCGATGAGGCCTGGGAGCACAAGCGCGCGCTGTCCCTCCGTGCCAATGCGCTCTACCTCAGGGCCACCACGTTGCTTGTTCCCTTTGTCGAATCAAAGATTCCCGGAGTCTTTGAAGCCAGCTCCGAAGCACGCAGCGAATACCAGCGCGGACAGCGCGCTTCCTCGCGCTTGAGCCGCAAGGAGGTTCCGTTACTGTACTGGACTTCCGCGGCCATTCTGGCGGCTTTTGCCTCCGACCCCATGAATTTTGACAACGCGGCCAGGATGGCCGGTGCATTGGCGCTCTTCGAACAAGCCCGCGCCCTCGATCCGGACTGGAACTCGGGCAGTCTCGACGAACTGGCCATAACCGTCTACGGATCGTTGCCTGCCGATCTCGGTGGCGACAGGGAGAAGGCGGTTGCGGCATTCGATCGTGCAGGTTCGGGCAACGGACTCCGGTCGGCCGGAGCCTATGTGGCCTATGCGTCCGCTGTCTGCGTAGCGGCTGCGGACAGGGAAGGCTTCAGGACCGCGCTGGAAAAAGCCCTCGCGCTTGAGTCCCGGCCAGAAAACGCACTCCTTGATTCGCTTGCCCGGCGTAAAGCAGAGCGACTACTGGACGACATTGCGTTATACTTTTAGCAGGGAGCAACGCATGAGACGCTTGAGAGCGATTACCATCGCGGCTGTGTTTCTGGCAGTCATGGCCGCACTCCCGGCAGCTGCGCAGGAGCTTGTATTGCGGATCGGCTCGTCGGCTCCCATCAACAGCCCCTGGGATATCGGCCTCCGCAAGATAGCCGCCGAGTGGTCAAAGGCTTCGGGCGGCCAGGTAAAAATGGTGTTTTCAAAAAGTGTTGCAAGCGCCAGCCAGACCGACCTCATTCAGAAGCTAAAGTTCTCCCTTGATGGCATCGTTGTGGATACGATGGGGCTGGGCTTCATCGAACAGGATTTTTTCATGCTGTCGATGCCATCGGTGATACACGACGATGACGACTTTGACCGAGCCATCGCTGCGGGCTTGCCCATCCTCAGGCGGCGGCTTTCAGACCGCTACGAGATAGTCACCATCACCAAGGCCGGCTGGGTCCGCTTCTTCTCCAACCAGGTCATACGTACACCCGAGGACCTGCGTAAGGTCAGGGTCGGCGTCAACCGCAGCCAGGATGCGCTCGTCAAACTGTTTCAGTCCATCGGCATCAGGACGGTCAAATCAGACGCGTCTTCCACCTTGCTGCAGTTCAATTCCGGAGCCCTCGACGCGATGTATTCCAGTCCGCTTTTCGTGGGAGCGCTGTGGTCACAGTACCGCAAGGTAATAACGCACATGAGCCCGTTCAAGGTAGCACCATTCTTTGGCGCAATCATCCTCAACAAACGTGCATGGGAGTCAATTCCGGAATCGCTCAGGTCCACACTGCGCGTTATAGCGGACAAGGTGGCGACCGAAATAGGCGCGGAAGCAGACAAGCTTGAAACACAGGCCATCATCGCCATGCAGAAGTCTGGCCTCGTCGTTCCTCCGTACTCGGCTGCCGACGAGGTAGCCTGGGACGCGCTGTATGCCGGCACGGTACGTAGCCAGGTAGCATCGTGGTTCTCACCGGATTTTGCGGAGGCGGTCAACGCGGCGGTAGGCAGATAGCGTGACAGGAGCGCACCTCGTCTCAATCCTGGATTCCATCGCGATCCGGGGCGCTGCGATTGCGGCCGCTGTGCTCACACTGGTGCCGGTACTGGATCTGGGCATGGCGCGGCTCCTGTGGAGCGGGTTGCCGGAAGCGGGAGCGTTGACTGAGCATGCGCTTATAGCCCTCGCCTTCCTTGCGGCGGCGCTGGCGGGGTTCAGGGGCAAGCACCTCTCCCTCGGGGCAGTTCCTGCAAAGGATACGCCGCTGACGCATTTCGCCGCGGCCCTGCGTTCCGGTACGGCTGCAGCCATCGACAGCTCGCTCCTGTGCGCCAGTCTCTCGCTCCTGCTCATAGGATTCGAGCCGGCAGACAAGGCGTTCGGAATTCCCATGGCCATATTTGCTTCTCCCATGGCCTTGGGCTTTCTCCTCATGACCATGGCCGATGTCCTGGCGACAACAGGAAAGCGCAGGCTGGCGGCCTGTCTGGGGCTACTGGTAGGGTTATTCCTTTCATCCGCTGCCATAAGCAACATTCTTTCAAGTTTCGCGGCATTTCCGGATTTTATGGTTGTACTGGCGGATACGGCGCTACAGGTCGCCCATCTGGCAACGGTTCCCCTTGTTGCCCTGCTCGTAGTACTGGCGTTTACCGGGTTGCCCCTGTATCTGGTTATTTCCGGGTCCGCGCTACTGCTCTTCCTTGGCGCGGGATCTCCTGTCGAGCTGATTCCGTCTGAAGCCTACAACCTCTTCATGAACGACAGCATGCCCGCCATTCCGCTCTTCACGATGGCCGGTTTCATACTGTCTGAATCAGGCGCGGGGCACCGTCTCGTGGACGTATTCCGGGAATGGTTCGGGTGGCTGCCGGGGGGTGAAGCCTACGCGGCGCTACTCGTATGCGCATTTTTCACCACGTTCACCGGGGCCAACGGCGTTGCCATACTGGCGCTCGGTGGCATTCTGGCCACCGTGCTTACCCGATCGGGTTCCTATGGTGAGGATTTTGCGCATGGCTACCTGACCGCATCCTCGTCGGTCGGGCTCCTCTTTCCGCCGAGCATGGCTGTGATCGTGTATGCCATCAATGCCACCTTCGTCGTTCAAGGTTCCACGGTGTTCACGATCGGTGACATGTTTCTGGGAGGCCTCATACCGGGTACCCTGCTGGTGCTTGCCATGGGCGGAACCGGCGTCGCGCGCTCGATACAGGTGCGTACCGAACGACGAAAATTCAACGGCAAAAAAGCCGCGGTTGCTTCCTGGAAGGCCTTGCCGGAGATCATCATTCCCCTGTTCCTCCTGGTGCTCTACCTTACAGGATTCGCAGGCATCACCGAGACCGGAGCGATCATCCTCGTCTATGTAATCGTGGTGGAAGGGCCAGTGCGCAAGGATCTCAACCTCAACCAAATGGCACAGGCCCTGGAAAAGGCACTTCCCGTGGCCGGAGGAGCACTCATCATCATCGCCGCGGCCCGCGGGCTGTCGTTCTTTACGATGGATGCCGGCTTGCCGGAACTGTTTACTGGCTGGATGACCTCGGTAGTCTCCTCGCGACTCGTGTTCCTGCTCTTCCTCAATCTGGCCCTGCTTGTCGTAGGGTGCTTCATGGACATATTCTCTGCCGTACTCGTGATTTCGCCGCTCGTGATTCCACTTGCGGCGGCTTATGGAGTCCATCCTGTACATCTGGGAGTCATCTTCATCATGAATCTGTCCATAGGTTTCCTGACCCCGCCCATAGGCATGAACCTCTTCCTGGCCAGTTACGCTTTCGGCAAGCCTGTCCTTCGCATCTACAGGGACGTTCTGCCGTTCTTCCTCATACAGCTCGTCGTGCTGGCCCTGGTTACGTGGGTGCCGTGGTTCTCCCTGGTCCTCGTGTCCGGAGCCATCAGATGAACCATAACAACCGCGATGATTCAGGTCCATACGCCTGCGGTTCCAGACTGCCGGGTAATGGCTCAGCGACGCTGCCGATATTGAAGCGCAGACCCGGGGCAAAAAGTGCGGTACTCCTCATCCATGGGTATACCGGCTGCCCTGGTGAACTTGAGTTCCTCGCTGACGCCCTCTTCCGGGCTGGCCACACGGTCTGCGTACCGCGCCTGCCGGGTCACGGGACAGACCGTGCGGATTTCATGGCTACCGGAGCGGCGGACTGGATACGGCGCGCGCGCGATGCCTATATTGAACTGCACGCTGAATATGGCCGGGTGCGCATCGTGGGGCACTCGATGGGTGGTGCGATAGCGACCATCCTGGCCGCTGACTACGCGCCGGACAGAGTCGCACTCCTGGCTCCGGCTCTGGACCTTTCGGACACGCGCATCTGGCTGACACCCTTCATCGGCCTACTCGCACCGGTGGTACTGCAAGGCAATCCTCCGCCCCCGGAAGATGCCGAAGGTGAGCGGCTCAGGCTGCACACCGAATACCGCGGAGACCTGCTGGTCCGCCAGGCAGGCCACCTGGTGAGGATTGTCAGGGCAGCCCGCAAAGCTTTGCCCCGGGTCCGGTCCAGGATACTGGTGATAACCGGTGAAAACGACGCTGCAGTGCCAGCATCCGTAGGTGTACGCATGGCCGCGTTGGCTAAAACAGCGGCTGAACAGCGTTTCGAGATCATCCGCGGCGCTGGACACCTCTTCCCATTCCTGCCCGATGGACGGCATGATTGCGCCCGATTGGTCGAGGAGTGGTTCAACGAATGAATGCAACATATATCGTGTATACCGACGGAGCCTGCTCGGGTAATCCCGGCCCCGGCGGCTGGGCTTGGGTTTCGCTGG
Source organism: uncultured bacterium (assembly GCA_964293355.1). Classification (GTDB taxonomy): domain Bacteria; phylum Spirochaetota; class Spirochaetia; order Treponematales; family UBA12059; genus SZUA-370. The sequence continues at coordinate 503 of CAXZAJ010000019.1, read as the reverse complement.
CGGATGGCGAAATCCGGGAAGGCTACGGTGGAGAACCGGTGACGACGAACAACAGGATGGAACTTCTGGGAGCCATAGAGGGGCTTGAGGCGATACGGGCGAGGGTGGAATCAGGCAACCTGAAACAGGGACTCGTGGAGGTGCGCACCGACTCGCAGTACGTCAAAAACGGCGTTACGAGCTGGATAGCCTCCTGGAAGCGCAATGGCTGGCGCACCGCCAGCAAGACTCCGGTAAAGAACAAGGATCTCTGGGAGCGTCTGGACGTCCTGTCCACTCAGCTGGGCGCGCGCTGGACCTGGGTAGAAGGGCATTCCGGCGAAGCCTGGAACGAACGCTGCGACGAACTGGCTCGCCGCGGCGTCTCCGAAAACCGGTAGCCGGAACGAAGAAACCTTAAATACGAAGAATTTGGCACAGAGACACAGAGAAGACGAGGGGAATAAGAAGGATTAAGTAAGAAAAGTGTTTTAAACTTCTTTCCTTCTTTCTCTTTTCTTTCT
>CAXZAJ010000018.1:0-22115 GCA_964293355.1 uncultured bacterium | reverse complement strand
TCTGCCTTGGCAGTGATCGCTTCAAGGCAGAAGACCAGCTCATCGACCTGCGCTACGCGGGATTCTCCGACGTGTTCATAGTCCGTGGCGACGAGCGCTTCACTCCGTTCGCTGAGAAGGCAGGCGCGGCAAAAAGCGCTCCGGAAGCCTCGGGCAGTCTGCCGCACGCGGTGGATCTGGTGCGCATCGTCGCCGCGATGAACGCGGGAGACTACCTGTCAGACGGGTCGCGAGGTTCGCCGGCGGGGCTTTCCGTCGGCGTGGCGGCGTACCCGGAGAAGCATCCTTCGTCGCCCAATCCCGAGTCGGATCTGGCTTCACTGGTGGAAAAGGTCAACGCCGGGGCCGCCTGGATAGCCACGCAGATGGTGTTCGACGCGTCCCGCTATGCGGATTTCGTTGCAAAAGCCAGGACGGCCGGCATCACGGCGCCGATCATCCCGGGCGTCAAGCCGCTCGTCAGGGCGCGCTCGCTCGCCGGCGTGCCGGGCACCTTCTTCGTCGACGTGCCGCAGGGGCTGGCTGAAGCCTTGTCAGAAGCTCGGAGTCCGGCAGAAGAGCGGCTGGTCGGCGTAAAGCACGCGGTGGCCCTGGTTGAGGCGCTGTTCGAGGCGGGTGCTCCCTGCGTGCATTTCTTTACCATGGGCAAGGCCCGCGATGCCGTGGAGACCCTGTCTGCCGTCTTCGGCACCTCATCCGGAGGCACGCTGTGAGCGCGATCTTCAACCACACGAACTTCGCAAGCCGCGCAACTGCCCTCGAGGCGGCCATCCGGGCGCGTGTCGTCGTAGCTGACGGCGCCACCGGCAGCCTCCTTGACCTGCTGCTCGGCGATGCATCCGCAGACCGGCGCGACCTGGTTGCGCTGGAATTGCCCGAAGTCGCGGCCGGCGTGCACCGCGCCTACCTGGCCGCCGGCGCCGAGATCCTCAAGACCGCCACCTTCAACGCAAGCGCCCGCGGACTTGAACGGTTTGCAGGCGGCACAGCAGGCGGAGCAGCAAGCGAGGCGGGAAATCTGGCAAAAAGGCTGAACGAAGCCTCGGCCAGGCTCGCCCGCGCTGCGGCCGACGAAGCTGAAAAAGCCGACGGAAGGCCGCGCTGGGTAGCCGGTTCCGTCGGGCCAGGTTCCGACGCTCCGAGCCTCGGCGGCTGTTCGTACCAGGATCTGCGGGCGTCCTACCTGCCGCAGTTCCTGGGGCTCATCGCAGGCGGCGCAGACCTGGCGCTCATCGAGACGGTGCAGGACACGCTGCAGTGCAAGGCCGCCATCGGTGCACTCGTGGAGGCCGGCCGCATCGCGGGCAGGAAACTGCCGTTCATACCCAGCGCCACCGTGGACGCGCGCGGCCGTATGCTCTCCGGAGCCTCCCCGGCAGCCTTCGCCGCCATAGTCGAGCCATTCGGCCCGCTGGCCATCGGCCTCAACTGCTCGGGCGGCCCCGACGAGCTGGAACCGGCTTTCGAGGCGCTCGCCAGGGTCGCGAGCGTTCCCATCTGCATCATGCCCAACGCTGGCCTGCCTCGCTCCGTTGGCGGAAAGGTCAGCTGGCCACTGGACGCCGAGGGTTTCGCCCTGAGGACCGCCGCGATCGCGAGGCGGTTCGGCGCGGGCATCGTGGGCGGTTGCTGCGGCACCGGCCCCGACCACATAGCGGCGCTGGCCAGGGCCATGGCCACAGCGGCGGCACCGGCTACGCGTCCGCGTAGGGTTTTCGCACTGGCATCCGCATTCGAGGCGGTAACTGAGGCGGTCCCGGCTATTGGAAGCAGGAGCGGCGCGGCGTTCCTGGTGATAGACGAGCGCTCCAACGCCTCGGGCAGCGCCGCGTTCAAGTCGGTAGTAAAATCTGGAGACCTCGACGCCGCTGCCCGCTTTGCCGTGGACCGGGCAGCCAGGAGCCCCGCCGCCGTAGACATTTCAGTCGCCGGTTCCGCCAAGGATGAAACGGCTACGCTTGCCGCCATCGTCTCCAGGGTCGCCTCGGTGGCGGGAGCCGCGCTTTCTATAGACACGACCGATCCCGCGGTGCTTGCAGCCGTTCTGCCTCTCGTCAGCGGGAGGCCTCTCGTCAACTCGGTCAACCTCGAGGATGCCGCCAAAGCTTCCAGAACCTTCGAGCTGGCCAGGGAATACGGTGCGGCCATCGTTTGCCTCGCCATGGACGAGACTGGACCCGCACGCACGAGCGAAACGAAGCTGGCCATCTGCAGACGCCTCTACGAGCTCGCGCTGGCGCACGGCCTCGCGCCCCAGGACCTGCTCTTCGATACCTGCACCTTTCCGGTGGCGTCCGGTGACAAGTCGCTCGCCTTTTCAGCGGCAGAAACCATTGCCGCGGTCAGCGGTCTGGCCCTGGCCTGCCCTGGTTCCGGCTCGGTGCTGGGCGTAGGCAACTGCTCGTTCGGGCTGCCCAAGGCGCTGCGGCCGGCCTTTACCTCGCGCTTTACCGCCGCAGCCAGGGCAGCCGGCCTCAAGGCGGCCATCGTCGATCCGGCAGCGCTCGCCCGCGCCGTTCCTGAAGGTTTCTCGGATGCCGCTGACGCTCTCATAGACGCGCGCGCGGGTGCGGACGGCTACGGCTTCGCCATCGAGCGGCTTCTGGCTTTCGCGCCGGCCCTTGCGGAATCAGCCGTTGCGTCGGAATCGACTGCGGCGCTTTCCGCCGCGGGAGCTGCAAAATCCTGCGAACCGGGCAGCCTGCAAGCGCTGTCCGCGGCTATTATCGCAGGCGACAGCGCAGGTGCCGCATCCACGGTGTCGTTGATGACCGGAGCCGCGTATGCCGCAACTGCCTCGTCCTCAGCACCGATATCGTCCACCGACATCGCGGGCGCCATAGCAGGCGCGATGGCCGAACTGGGCAGGCGCTACGACGCGGGCGCCATTACGCTGCCGCTGGTGTTACGGAGCGCAGACGCGGCCCGTGATGCGTTCGGCGCGTTGCGCGCCGCTCCCGGCCGCATGCATCCGGCCGGCTCCCGCGTCGTGCTTTCAACGGTACGCGGAGACCTGCACGACATCGGCAAGAACCTCGTCGGCATGGTGCTCGAGGCAGCCGGTTTCGATGTGGTCGACCTTGGAACCGACAGGAACGCCGATGACATCGCCAAAGCTGCGTTAGACGCAGATGCGTTGGCGGTCGGCGTCTCGGGCCTCCTCACACGCTCGCTTGTCGAGATGGAAAAGGTGGCCAGGGCACTTGCGAACACGGGTTCCAGCGCCTTACTGCTCTGCGGCGGCGCGGCGGTAGACCGTGAATACGTTGCTGACCGCATTGAACCCGCCAGGCCGGGACTCGTCGCCTACGCCCGGGATCCGTTCGAAGCCGTAGGCATACTTGAGAAACAAAAACTTGCCCCGGCGCAAGCCACCGGTACACAGGGCAATGCCGGCAAGGGGTCAGCACCCGCGGGTTGCCCGGCTTGCACAACCGCCGCAGCCGCATCGATAGGGTCAGTCCCCAAAACGCTCGTTGAAGGCCCTGCGTTCATACCGGCCTTCATCGGCTCGGCCGCGATGGAAAGCATCGGTTTCGACAAGCTGCTAGCCGCCCTGGACGTCAACGCGGTAGTCCGCTCGCGCTGGGGCTATGCCGAGAAGGCAGAAGGCCAGGCGGCTCTGGACGAAGCGGTCGCGTCGCTCCGCCTGGCGGGCGGCGTGGAGGCAGCCTGCCGTTATGGCTATTTCAGGACGACAAAATCGGACAGCGAAACCGTCGAGTTTCACGGCGGGGCGGCACGGGCCGTTCCCTTCAGGTTCCCGCGCGAGGCTATGGGCGAACACCGCTCGGTGGCGGATTTCTATGCCGACGATGACATGGCCGCTGCGTTCTGCGTAACGCTGGGCAATAGGGCTACCGAGTACCTTGCCGGCCTCAGGGCAGCGCGGGATTCGTCGGCCTACCTCCGGGCACACGGTCTTTTAGCCGGTCTCGCCGAGGCAGCCGCGGAACTCACCCACAATCGCATCTCGCTCGAACTCTCGGGCCGGGGTGCGGCCAACGCAGGCAAGCGCTACTCGTTCGGCTTCCCGGGTTGCCCCGGCGTCGAGGACAACACGCCCCTTCTGGATCTGCTCGGAGGCGCGCAGATAGGGCTCCGGACGACGGAAGGCCATCAACTCGATCCGGAATTCAGCGTAACGGCAATCGTCATTCAGCGGGCCCAGGCCCGGTACATACATGCTTGAAAGAAGCAAGGAGAAGACCATGCAGAAAATTCCTGTAGCGATCCTGGGCGCCACCGGCGCCGTAGGCCAGAGGCTCGTTTCGATCCTCTTCAATCACCCGTGGTTCGAGCCGGTGGCGCTCTGCGCGTCGGAGCGCTCCATGGGCAAGCCGTACGGTGAGTGCACGCGCTGGATCCTCCAGGATCAAATGCCCGTCATAGCCTCCATGCTGACGGTTCAAGGTTGCAAGCCCTTCGACGGCCCCGCCATCGTGTTCTCAGCCCTCGATGCCGACGTGGCCTATACCATAGAAGAAGACTGGGCCAAAGCAGGCGTGCTGGTCGTTTCCAACGCCCGCAGCCACCGCATGCGCGACGATGTGCCTCTCGTGGTGCCGGAACTCAATGCCGACCACCTGCGGCTCGTCGAGCGGCAGCCCTATCCTGAAGGCGGTGGAATCGTCACCAATCCCAACTGTTCGACGATAGGGCTGGTGCTGGCGCTCAAGGCGCTCGACGACGCGTTCGTGCTCAAGGCCGTCAATGTCGTGACGCTGCAGGCAGCATCCGGCGCGGGCTATCCCGGCGTGCCATTCATGGACCTGATTGACAACGCGGTGCCCTTTATTTCAGGCGAGGAAGAAAAACTCGAAACCGAACCGCTCAAGATACTCGGCAGCCTTCCGCCCGAAGGCTCGCCCTTGGGCGGCGCGGTGGAATATGCCAGTTTCGGCATCAGCGCTGCCTGCCACCGGGTAGCGGTGAGCGACGGCCACCTGGAGGCGGTGTCGGTCGCATTCGAGCGCCCGGCTGACCAGGAAGCGATACTCCGCGCCTGGCTGGAATCTCCCGCGGACACCGACGGGCTGGGCCTGCCGAGCGCGCCGGAGCGGCCCGTCATCTATGTAGACGCGCAGGACCGACCACAGCCGCGCTTTGACCGCTTCGCCGGCAACGGCATGAGCGCGACCATAGGCCGGCTCCGCCCCTGCCCCATCCTGGGCTGGAAATTCGAGCTCCTGTCGCACAATACGGTCAGGGGCGCGGCAGGCGGCACGGTGCTGCTCGCCGAGCTGTGCGTGGCGAAGGGGCTGGTGCGCGGATACACGGCCTCCATGATGGCGGAGGTTGAACCGGAGCAGGCGCTGGCCTGAAAGCATGCCCGGGTCTTGGAGCCGGTCAGACTTTAGCCCAGGATTTCCTTCATGACGCGGAGCCAGTTGCCGCCCATGATGGCGCGGATCCCGTCGTCGGTGTAACCACGCCCCGCGAGGCCGGCCGTCAGGGCAGGCAGTTGCGCGCAGTCTTGCATGAGGAGCCCGCGTTCAGCCTCGAATCCGTCAAAATCCGAACCCAGGCCCACATGCTCGATGCCGGCCACGGACACCAGATGGTCGACATGGTCTATAAAGCGCGAAAGCGATACCCTGGCGGGGTCAGCATCCACGAACTCCCCTACGAAGGTAGCGCCGATCAGGCCGCCGGTCGCGGCTATCCGCTCGGCCTGGCTGTCGGTCAGGTTCCGCACTTGCGGCACCAGGGCGCGGGCGTTGGAGTGCGAAGCGACAACGGGCCGCTGCGCAATCGCGAGCAGTTCGTCGAGGGCCTGGTCGCAGAGGTGGGACGCATCGACTATCATGCCCAGCTGTTCCATCTCCGCCACCACTTTAAGCCCGAAGGGCGTCAGGCCATCGGGGCCGGGATTTCCCGCGCCGCGGCCTATCGCGTTGACGTGGTTCCAGGTGAGGGTCATCAGCCTCACACCACGCGCATGGAAGGCGCGAAGGTCGTGCAGGCTTTCACCTATCGCCTCTCCGCCTTCTATGGTAAGGAAGGCCGCCAGCTTTCCGGCTGCCTTGGCGTCCAGGACGTCCCGTGCGCGGGTACCGGGAATGACGAGACCGGAGCGGCTGAAACTGGCTTCCATGGCCTCGAGCAGGCGCCAGGTGGTGGCGCACGCTTTGTGTACGAGCCTGGAATTGGTGTAGAGCGCGAAGAACTGCGCGGTCACGCCGCCCTCTACAAGGCGCGGAAAATCCACGTGCCCCGTATCCAGGCGGGTGCTTATGTCGAGCGGTGGCACCTCTTCACCGTTGTGCCCGATACCCGCGGCGGTGGTCGCGGTGTCGCAATGGCCATCGATGATGACCAGGCTCCGGTGCAGGTCTCCCGCTTCGCTGTCCATGGCCGGGCCCTAGATGTTTGCCAGGCTGACCGCGGCTCTGAAGCTCCGATATGCTGTGGGCATGTCCGGCGAGACGAATTCCAGGGTACGGCCGTCAACGCGCACCGATCCGGGAAAAAGGCTGGCCTGGTCGGCCATCTGGCTCGTCACGAACTCGATACGGATGGTCACCGGGGTTCCGGTCACCAGGGCTTTGGAGCCTGTGCCGGCAAGGTGGCGGCGGACGGCGCGGTTGGCCGCGTCCTTGATGAGCGCTCCCGTGACGGCGGGCGGCAGGCACTGGGCGCTGACCCTGCCCGACGCTGTCTTGACGATGGCCGTTTCAATGCCGTCTATCCATTCGCGAGCCTCGGCGGCTACCGACTGGTCTCCGGTGATGAGTATGACGGGAACGCCGAAGGCCCCGCAGACGGAGGCGTTCAGACCGGTTTCGCCTGAGATCCTGTCGTTGATCCACAGGTTGGCGACCCGCACCGATGACCAGGTGTGGTCCAGTATGGCGTTGGCCGTTCCTACCCTGGCGTGGTAGCCGACAAAAAACGCGGCATCCACCTTGTCATCGGGATTCTGGATGTTCTGCACCATGGAAAATGGCGACGAGGTGCCGGTATTGAGCCGCGCCTTGGGATTCAGCTCTTCTATGAGGACGTTGCCGGAATTCCAGTGCCCGTCGCTGACCTGGATGTCTTCCGCGCCGGCTTCGAAAGCGCCTTCTATAGCGGCGTTCACGTCCGCCGTCAGCAGGTGACGGAACCGGAGGTATTCAGCGGTTTTGGGATCGACGTGGTCCCAGCTCACGACGCCGGTGGCGCCTTCCATGTCGACGGCTATCAGTATCTTCATATCGTACCTTCCTCAATGGTCTTCGTTTCGGATCGTAGCATTATTTCGGGTCCAGCGGGAAATGGCAGGCAACGTAGCGACCCGCGCTTTCCCTGGGCACCGGTTCCTCATGTCTGCAGACGTCCTGCACGTACGGGCAGCGGGTATGGAACCTGCAGCCCGCCGGCGGATTGACGGGGCTGGGGATTTCACCCTGCAGGATGAGCTTGTCGTCGTAACGGCACTTCGGGTCCGGTACGGGCGCGGCTGAAATCAGGAACAGCGAATAGGGATGCAGGGGCTTCTCGTACACGTCCCTTGTCGGCCCGTATTCCATCACCTTGCCCAGAAACATGACGCAGACCGTGTCGGAGATGTGCCTGACCACGTTGAGGTCGTGCGAAATGAAGAAATAGGTCAGGTCCTTCTTCTCGCGCAATTCGAGGAGCAGGTTTATTATCTGTGACTGTATCGACACGTCGAGCGCTGACACGGGTTCGTCGCAGACTATGAACTTGGGGTCGAGCGCAAGCGCGCGGGCTATGCCTATCCGCTGGCGCTGGCCGCCGGAGAACATGTGCGGGTACCTGGTGAGGTGCGAGCGGTCAAGGCCGACCATGTCGAGCAGGCTGCCCACGCGCTCGGCGAGTTCCTTGCCTGACGCCAGCCTGTGCGTCACCAGCGGTTCGCCCACGATGTCCACCACCCGCATGCGCGGATCGAGCGACGCGTACGGGTCCTGGAATATGATCTGCATATTGCGCTTTCGCTTGCGCAGATCGGAAGCCTTCAGTTCCGTTATGTCTTCGCCCTGGAAGCTCACCGTGCCGGCTGTCGGGTCTATGAGCCGTATCAGCAGCCTGCCCAAGGTGCTCTTGCCACAGCCGGATTCTCCGACGCAGGCAAGCGTTTCGCCCTCGCGTATGGTCAGGCTGACGCCGTCAACCGCGTGAACTACGGCGTTCTTCGAGGAGAACATGCTTTTTTCTACCGGAAAATGTTTGACCAGTCCCCTGGCTTCGACAAGTACGCCGCTCATGATACGCTCCTTGCCGCGGGCTCGTATTTCCAGCAGCGCACGCGATGGACCGCGCCGGGGCCGGTGCCCGAGCCTGCCTCGAAGAGTCCGGGCTCCTGCTGGCGGCAGATATCCATGACCTCGGAGCAGCGCGGGCTGAACCTGCAGCCGCCGGGCAGCCGTGTGAGGTCAGGAACGTTGCCGGGGATGCTGTGCAGCCTCATACCGTGTCGCGGCCCGGAGCCGGAAGCAGCCGCGTCATCAGGATCGACGCAGATGTTCTTGCGTGGAATCGACGCGAGGAGCCCCGCGGTGTACGGATGCAGGGTGCGTCCGAACAGCTCGAAGACGTCGGCTTCCTCCATCACCTTGCCCGCATACATGACGTACACGCGGTCGCAGGTCTCGGCTATGACGCCAAGGTTGTGCGATATCAGCAGTATCGAAGCGCCTGTTTCCTTCTGGAGGGCCTTCATCAGCCTGAGTATCTGGGCCTCTATCGTCACGTCGAGGGCCGTGGTCGGTTCATCGGCGATGATGAGCTTCGGCTTGCATATCAGGGCCATGGCAATCATGATCCGTTGCCTGAGGCCGCCTGAAAGCTGGTGCGGATACGAGTCGAACCTGGATTCCGGCTCCGAAATGCCTACAAGGCTGAATATCCTGATGACTTCGGCCCGCGCGTCCTTGCGCGCCTGTTTCCTGGAACCGGGACGGCCCGAGCCCGGGTTGTGCACGAGGAGGGCTTCGGCGACCTGCCTGCCCACGGTATACACGGGATTGAGCGAGGTCATGGGCTCCTGGAATATCATCGAGATGTCCTTGCCCCGAACCTGAAGCATCTGCGCGCGCGTCTTCTCGAGCAGGTTTGCCCCTTCGAACAGTATGGAGCCGCCCGCTATCTCGCCGGGAGCGGACACGAGCTGCAGGACCGAGAGCGAGGTTACGCTCTTGCCGCAGCCGGATTCCCCGACGACGCCGACGATCTCGCCCTTGTTCACGGAAATGCTCACGTCGTCCGCGGCGTTGAGCATGCCGCTGCGGGTATGGAAACGGGTCGTGAGGTTGCGGATTTCAAGCAATGGCTGTTCCATGTGGTTCCGCCTCCTCAGGTTTTCAGGTACGGGTCGAGGGCGTCGCGCAGCCCGTCACCCAGGAAGTTGAAGGCGAACACCGTCACCAGGATGGCGATGCCGGGGGCTATGGCCACCCAGGGCGCGTTGAACAGATACTCGCGGCCGTTGGAGACCATGAGGCCCCAGCTGGCAGCCGGCGGCTGGGCGCCTATGCCCAGGAAACTCAGGGAGGCTTCCGCCAGGATGGCACCGGGTATGTTCATGCTGAACAGTACGAGGAGCTGCGGCACGCAGTTAGGGAAAATATGCCGCGCCATGATGGTAAAGTCGGAGGTACCGATGGCGCGCGACGCTTCGATGAATTCCTTGTTCTTGAGCGAGAGCGTCTGCGAGCGGACGACCCGCGCCGTGCCGGCCCACCCGACGAGGCTGAGCGCTATGAAAATATTGAGCAGCGTCGCGCCGAGCGTGTACATCACGATCATCGCGAGGAGGAGAGAGGGGAACGCCAGTACCATGTCGGCAATCATCATCAACACGAAGTCAACCTTGCCGCCAAAATAGCCGGAGGCTATGCCGACCATGATGCCAATCGCCATGGAGATGAGCGTCGGAACGATGCCGGCAAGGAGGGAGATGCGCGTGCCATACAATATGCGCGAGAACACGTCGCGCCCGAACATGTCGGTGCCCACGAGCCAGCCGTTGCCCGGCTTCATGAACTGCCCGTCCAGGTTGACCTTGTAGGGATCGTGCGGAGACACGAGCGGCGCGAATATCGCCATCAGGACTATGAACAGCACGAACACGCCACCGACTATCGCAGCCTTGTTGTTGGCAAAGGAACGCAGGACGTCCCGGCCGAAGGACGGCGGGACCGGAGTATCGATGGGCGATGGTTTTTCTTTTCTGTGCAGGTGCATCATCGGGCGGCCCCCGGCTTGTTGTACTTGATCCGGGGATCGAGGTACGAGTACATGATGTCGGCGATGATGTTGCCGGCTATCACGATGAAGGTGGTAAGGACGACGGAGCCCTGCAGCAGCGGCATGTCGCGGTTCTGTATGGCGTTGACGGCTACGCGGCCTATGCCCGGAATGCCGAAGACGCTTTCGGTTATGACCGCTCCCGAGAGGAGCCCGGCTACCTGCAGCGCCATGACCGTCACGACGGGCAGCAGGGAATTCTTGAGCGCGTGCGAGAGTATCACCTTGATCTCGGCGAGTCCCTTTGCGCGGGCGGTGCGTATGTAGTCGTTGCGCATCACCTCAAGCAGGCTGGAACGCGTGAGCCGCGCTATCGTACCCGCGGAACTCCACCCCAGCACCATGGCCGGCATTATCAGGTATTCCGGGCCTTTGAAGCCGGCCACCGGCAGGATGCCCAGCTTGAACGCGAAAATATACTGGAAGAGCAGCCCCGTCCAGAACACGGGCATCGAGACGCCCAATATTGAAAACCCCATAAAGAAATTGTCGGCGAAGGAATAGCGCCTGACGGCCGAGAGTATGCCGGCAGGGATGCCGATCAGCCAGGATACGAGAGCGGCAGCCACAGCCAGCTTGAGCGTATTAGGAAAGGCGGTCAGAAGCAGCGATGCTACCGGCCGGTTCAGCTTGTACGAAATACCAAAATCGCCATGCAGGGCGTTCCACAGGAAGCGGAAGAACCGCACCATCACCGGATCGTCGAGGTGCATTTCCGCCCTTACCCTTGCCACCACGTCGGGGCTGATGTGCTCCTTCATCATGAGGGCTATGGGGTCTCCAGGCACGACGTTGAGCAGTATGAATGTTATGAAGACCATACCGAACATGACGGGAATGGCGAGCAGCAGTTTTTTGAGTATGTAGCGTTTCACGTTGTAAGCCTCCTCTGGTCTGTCCGTGCAAGCATGAACATACAAGCGGCAGGCTGATCGCATGCGGCATTGTTGGTACGGTTCTGCTTGAACGCCCGCCCGGCGGCGGCCGGGAAGCGCACCTCCCGGAACTGCTTCCGGGAGGCAAAAAGGCAGGCTTACTTGGTGATCGTTATGCCGTTGTAGGGCATGTTGCTCCAGCCGTTCCAGGAAACCTTGAAGTTCTTGACCTTGGGCTGGACGACGAAGAGATGTTCGAGCGAGAAGAGGGGAATCCAGCCAGCATCGTCCTGGACGATGATCTTCTCGAGGTCCTGGTACAGCTTCATGCGCTTGACCTGGTCCACCATGACGCGGGCTTCATCGAGCTTGGCGTGCACGGCGGTGTTCCTGTAGTTGTATGACCTGGCTACCGTATTCTTCTCCGAGAAGAAGGTGTAGATGAAATTGTCAGGATCGTTGAAGTCTGCCGACCAGTCCGACTCGTACATGGGCAGGTTGCCGGTCTTGCGGGTCGCAAAATAGGTGGCAGAATCCATCTGGACTATCTTCACGCGGATGCCGACTTCGCCGAGCATGGCCTGCACGGCCTCGTTGATTTTGAGCGTTGAGGGGCTGTCGGTGACCTGGGCAATTTCCATATCAAAGCCCTTGGGGAAGCCAGCCTGGGCGAGGAGGTCCTTGGCTTTCTTCTGGTCGTAGCTGATGGCGGGAAGCGCGGGGTTGAACCCCAGGAGGCCTTTCGGGAAGATGCCGTTCTCGAGGCTACCCCTGCCGTTGAAGAGCTTGTCCAGCAGCAGCTTGCGGTCTATGGCCAGCTGCATCGCCTTGCGGACACGCACGTCGTCGAAGGGTTTGATGCTCTGGTTGATGGCGTAGTAGTAGATGCCGACGCGCGGGCCGCTGACGACCTGGCTCTTCCACTTGGCGCTCTCCAGGAAATAGGGAACCTGGGAGCGGGCGTTGTCCAGGTCGAGCACGTCAAGCTTGTTCGTCTCGAACATCAGGCGCTGGGTATTGGCGTCTGGAATGACGAGCATCTCGATGCCGTCGAGCGTGGGCTTGCCGCCCCAGTAGCCGGGAAAAGCCACGAGCGTGCAACTGTCGTTGACTATCCATTCCTTGAGCACGAAGGGGCCGGTTCCTATGGTCTTCTTGGGGTCGAGCCCGAACTGGTCACCAGCCGCGAGCGTAGCCTTGCGGTTGTAGATCGATCCGGCCGGAGTCGCGATATTGGCAATAAACGGCGCAAAGGGCTTGGCCAGGGTAATCTGGATCGTCGAATCATTGACCACCTTGAGGCCAGAAACCGTCGCGGCCTTACCGGACATCCTGTCGCCGGCGCCGGCTATCATATCCAGGAAGTCGGTATTGAGGGCTTTAGTCTTGGGGTCGAGCATGCGGTCGAAGGTAAAGAGCACATCGTCGGCCTTGAGCGTCTCACCGTTGTGAAACTTGACGCCCTTGCGCAGCGTAAAGGTGTAGACGAGGCCATCCGCGGACACGTCCCACTTCTCGGCCAGGCCGGGGACGATGCGTGACTCACCGGGTTTTACCGTGACGGCCTCGACGAGGCGGTCATAGATGTTGAGGGGAATACCGTACATGTCTGTTGTCTTCTGCACGTCCGCGGTACCAGGATCGGTCGTCATGGCGACAGAGAGGTAGTTTGGATTGGCAGCAAAAACAGACGCCACTGATAGGGTAAGGATCAGGATGGTGAACAGTACAGGCTTGAGCGCTCTCATCGACATGCTCCTCGGTTTTAGTAAGACGTGCGATAATTACAGTCCGCATTGATCATTTCGTCAAGAAAATTCTTTTCATAGTATCAATCTATTTCTTGATACTTTGATTCAACGCCAGGGGCCTGTCGGACTTATGATTTTGATCGGGCGAAAATGATCTGCGAGTGAAAAATCGGCGAGGATTGAGGGTCATACTTCCTGTATGGCCCGATTGACGAGCCGATTTTGCGCCGCAGAGCATCGAGTCCGGTCAAAAAGCGCCGGTTTGCTCAGCATTTCTCTCATTGATCTCCCAAAACATTGTTTGCGTTCATAAGTCCGACAGGCTCCTACCCGAACGCCCTACCCAGCCGTTCCACGGCCTGCTCGACTACGGAGCGCGGGCAGCCCAGGTTCATCCTCGCGAAACCGCTGCCGCCCATGCCAAACCGCGTTCCGGCGTCAAGCCAGAGCCCCGCGCGGTTCATCACTTCGGCTCCGACATCGCCGTCCAGCCCCGCGCCTCTGAAATCCAGCCACGCGAGGTAGGTGCCTTCCAGCGGAAAGACCTTGATCGCGGGAGCCTTCTGTGCGAGGCCGGCCACGAGCAGTTCGTAGTTGCCGTGCATATACCGGAGGGCCTCGTCCAGCCACGGGCCGCCCTGGTTAAAAGCGGCAGCAGCAGCATCGGGCACCATGCAGTTGGGCGAACTCAGCCCGGTGGCCTCGCTCTCCAGGACAAAGGTGGTCCGCAGGGCCTGGTCGGGTACGATGATGACCGAGGCCTGCAGGCCCGCAATGTTGAAGGTCTTGCTGGGTGCCCAGGCCGAGATGAGCCGTTTCTGCAGCTTTTCGTCCAGGTTGATAGTCGGCACGAGCCGGTTCGGCGCAAAGATCAAGTCGGCGTGTATCTCGTCGGCAAAGACGATGACGTTGCGGCGTTCGGCTATTTCGGCGACCGCCCGCAGTTCTGCTTCGTTCCACACGCGGCCGACCGGATTGTGCGGGCTGCACAGCACCAGCAGCTTCGAGCGGGCACAGGCGGCGTCCAGTGCTTCGAGGTCGATTTCATAGCGTCCGTCTCGGATGACGAGCGGAGCCTCCACGACGGTGCGCCGGTTTTTCTCTATCATGGTGCGGAACGGGTGGTACACCGGCGGCGTTATCGCCACTCCGTCTCCGCGTTCCGTAAAAGCCCTGATCGCTATCGCAATCGCGGGCACGATGCCGGGGGAGAACGACAGCCACTCGCGCTCGACGCCCACCCCGTAGCGACTGCGCATCCAGCCGATATAGGCCTGAAACAGCCTCTCGGGCTTGCAGGAATAACCGTACACGGGGTGCTCGGCCCGCCGCTTCAGCGCCTCGATGACCGCAGGAGGCGAAGCGAAATCCATGTCAGCCACCCACATCGGGATGACGTCGGGCCATGCTGCCGGTTGGCTCACGCTGGCGGGCAGCCATTTGACCGCGTCGGTATGGCTCCGGTCTATGATCGAATCAAAATCGTACATGGCGCAACTTACAGGGCGAGGATGGCTTCGATCTCCACGAGGCCTCCCTTGGGCAGGGCCGCTACCTGAATCGTGGAGCGGGCCGGCTTGTCGCCCTTGAAGTACGACGCATACACCTCGTTGACCACGGCGAAATCTGCCATGTCCTTGAGGAAGATGGTCGTCTTGACCACTGCGTCCAGCGTGGTGCCGGCCTCGGCGGCAACGGCCGCGAGGTTGCTCAGAACGAGCTCGGCCTGCGCCTTCACGCCGGCGGCGAGTTCTCCCGAGACGGGATCGAGGCCGAGCTGGCCGGAGCAGAACAGGTACGAGTCGGTCTTGATTGCCTGTGAATACGGGCCGAGGGCCGCGGGGGCATGTTTGGTGGCTATGACGGTTTTACGCATGGTGGATCTCCTGAATCTGGTTGTTGGGAACCAGTATGTTCCGGGTCGGAGATCCTGTCAAAGGCCCGAAACGCTCCGTGGACCAGAATCAGCCTCGGCGACCGCACGTTCGGAAACCAGGTGCTCGGCAGCGGCGAGCTCCGCGGGTGTGTTCACATTGAGGAACAGGCGCTGGCCGTCGTTGAAGGCGGCATAGTCCTCCAGGTAAACCATGGGCAACGCCCGCACGACCGACTGCATTGAAGGCCTCCCCGTCGTTTTGAACGCGGCTTCAATCGGACCGATGAGCGAACGGTGATACAAGGCATGGAAGGGTTCAAAGTACTCCCCGCTGCGGGCCGCGGCTGCAACGAGTCCTGCCTCGCCAGGCTCCTGCCCTATACGCGCAACCAGAGCATCAACGAACCCCGCGGAGAAGAAGGGCATGTCGCAGGCGACGAGGTACACCCACTCGCTGCGCGCCGCGCGCAGGCCTGCGTGAAGGCCAGCCAGCGGCCCGGCCTCCACATACGAATCAGGCACCACACGGTATCCCAGATCCTCGAACACCTCGGGCCGCGACGAAACCGCCACCAGATCCGAAAACCTCAGCCTGAGCTGGCGGGCTATCCTGGCCAGCAACCGCTCGCCGGCAAAATCGAGGCGCAGTTTGTCCAGCCCCTCCATGCGCCTGCCGCGACCTCCCGCGAGCACGCAAGCAGTTCCGAACCCCGCAGGCAATCCCTTCATCATGGTAACCAATATCGCCTGCGGGATGCAGGACAGGCAAGCTGCTTTTACCATCACAGCCACAAAAGCAAAATCAGCTGCCCTTGACCGTCACACCCGCTCCGTCATTAACTCAAGCACATGATCAAGCGTATACCAACCTTCTGCGGCAAAGACTGCGGCGGCAACGCATGCCCCCTTGCCGCCGTGGTCGATGACGGAATAGTCACGGGCATCGAGCACAATCCAGCCGGAGCCGACCTCAAGCCCTGCCCGCGCGGCTATGCGCTCCACCATGCACACTACGCGCCGGACAGGCTCCTCTCGCCGCTCATCGCCTCAGGCCCGCGCGGCTCCGGCAGCTTCCGCACAGCCAGCTGGGACGAGGCGCTCGGGTTGGTCGCCAAGCGCCTGAAAGAAGTCCGCGCAAGCCATGGCCCAGCCAGCATCCTGAGCCTGGGCAGCGCAGGCTCATCGGGAGCCCTGCACGACAGCCAGAACCTGCTGGCCCGCTTCCTCAACGCCACGGGCGGAGCCACCGCGCTCACCAGCAACTATTCCAACGGCGCGGCCAAATTCGTGCTGCCCTACCTGTTCGGCGATGCGCACCGCCGCTCCGGCTGGGACGCCGCCACGGTGCGTCACAGCCGCCTCGTCGTGCTGTGGGGCGCCAATATCCTCGAGGCGCGACTGGGCACCGCACTCGGCACCGCCGTGGCCCAGACCGCGCGCGCGGGCGTCCCGGTCATCGTCATCGATCCCCGCCGCAGCAGAACCGCCAAGGCTCTCGGCTCGCGCTGGATTCCCATACGCCCGGGTACCGACGCCGCGATGATGCTCGCCGTGCTTCAGGTGCTGTTCCGTGATGGCCTTGTAGACCGCGCGCGCGCCTCTGCCCTCGCCACCGGGCTTGACGACCTCGAGCGCTACGTTTCAGGAGCGGAGGACGGCACGGTACGCTCACCCGCCTGGGCTGAACCCATCTGCGGTGTGCCTGCCGCTACCATCGAGGCCTTCGCAAAGGAATACGCGGCCACCAGGCCCGCGATGCTCGTTCCCGGCTACTCGATACAGCGCGTGCTCAATGGCGAAGAAACGTTCCGCCTCTCGGTCGCCCTGCAGATAGCCACCGGCAATTTCGGCATGCCCGGCGGCTCCACCGGTTCGCTCAACAACCGGCTGCCTTCACCGCGTCTCGGCTCGTTGCCGGATCTCGCCGACGGCCTCCCGCCGGAATCCAGGCCATCGGTGCCGGTGCTCCGCTGGCCCGATGCCGTGCTCGAAGGCCGCGCGGGTAGTCGCCAGAGCGACCGCAAGAGCGACCGCAAGAGCGACATCGCGGCCGCGTATGTGGCAGGCTTCAACGCGGTCAACCAGGGTGCTGACAGCCGCAAGTCGGAGCGCGCGATGAAATCGCTCGAATTCTCGGTATGCAACGAGATGTTCATGACGCCCACCGCGCGCCTCTGCGACGTCGTCCTGCCCGTACTTTCACCACTAGAAAAGGAAGATATCTGCGCGCCATGGCACGGCAACTACCTGCTCTACAAGCGGGCCGCTGTTCCGCCGCGGGGCCTCGCGCGCAGCGACTGGGACATCTTCAGCGAGCTTGCCGAGCGCATGAGCGCCGGCCAGGCCTTCACGGGCGGCCGCAGCGCCACCGAATGGCTGAACCGGTTCCTCGTCGAATCGGACATACAGGACATGGCGACATTCAAGGAAAGCGGCGTGTACTTCGGCGCCGACCGCGATCGCGTGGGACTCGCCGGCTTCGCGGCGGACCCCGTTGCCCACCCGCTCTCCACACCCTCGGGCAAGGTTGAACTGCGCAGCGATGCTTACGCTCGCGACACCGGCCGTGCCGCCATTCCGGTCTGGACAGCCCCGCCCGTGGACGCTCGCTTTCCGCTGTTGCTCATTACGCCCAAGACGATACACCGCACGCACTCGCAGGGAGGCGGCGGCGTTCCATGGACTGGCAAAGAACCTCAGCCAGACGCAGGCCAGCTCACCGTTTCAGTGATCGATGCAGCAATTTTTGGGTTCGCCGAGGGGGACGCGGCCATCGTAGAAAACGACTCTGGAGCCGTACAGGCACGAGTCCTCGTTTCTGAGGACATAGCACCCGGCGTCGTTTGCCTGCACGAAGGCGCCTGGCTCCGGGGCAGCGCTGACGGTATTGACGATGGCGGCTGCGCTAACATGCTCACCACCACGGAAGGCACGGGGCCGGCAATCGCGCCTGTCATGCACGGCATTCCGGTTGCGGTCAGGAAGGTGGCCTTGGCTTGAACAAGCTGGTCGGGGATTCCGCGGATCGATCCAACAGGTTTTGGCTGGCCGGCTCAAACCGTAGCGATAACCTCCACGGTTACCCCGGCCCAGCGTTTCATGCCGGCATCCATGGTCACGAGCTTCGCGTCATTACGCAGCGCAATGGCCGCGAGATGGGCATCAGGCACATCATTGCCCGTAGCGCCTGCCACCAGGCACAAATGCTTCCAGATGCCATAAGTCATCTCGTCGGCTTCGGCGAACACGGCGGACGGATGGGCCTCGAGCCAGTCTATGAACGACCAGGCTTCAGCTACCGGTGAAGGACACTTGAATATCCTCGGGTTCGTGACCAGCCTGAGGAACGAAGACGCTACGGAAGGGCAGAAAATGAAGCTTTCCCGCCCCTCGAGCGCCGTGATCAGAGTGAACCTGCTGGCTTCATGAAACGGGCTGTCCGCCCGGAAAGCATAGACCCACAGGTTGACATCCCAGAGCGTCACCGATAGGTCTCCCCGCTGCTTTCTGCTGCCTGCAGCGCTTCCCAGGTAACGCCATGACACAAACCACCCGCAACACCTGAAACGGGAAGCGGCCCATACTCGCGCACCTTTTCCAGCCTGGCCTTGAGGCCCTGGATTATGAGGTCTGTCAGGGTAGTGCCTTCTTCGAGTGCACGTCGCTTTGCCTGATACACAACAGAATCAGGTAAATTCAAGGTGGTTTTCATACAGATATATTGCTGATGATACAGATAGAAGTCAAGTCTTATAGTATAAAAACTAAAAAAACCTCATTGAACACCTGAGCAGGCATCCAATGAGGCTCGTCGATAACCGCTATGTCAGATCCTCTGTTCCCTGTCGAACGGCTTGCCCAGTTCCGTCGGGCCCACCATCCTGGCCTTGCGCACGAGGGCCAGCACGACGATGACCAGCACGTACGGCAGCATCACCGCAAACTCGTACGGGAACTTGATGCCCGCCACCTGGATTGACAGCTGCAGCGACTGCGCGAGGCTGAACAGCAGCGCGCCGCCCATGACGCCAACCGGATTCCAGCGGCCAAAGTACACGAGGGCCACCGCGATGAAGCCACGGCCGGCGATCAGGTCATCGGCGAACATCTTGGCCTGAGCCAGGCTCAGGTATGCGCCGGCAAGGCCGGCCATGGCACCGCCGAGTGCGAGCGCCTGGTACCGTACCCGCGAGACGCGGATGCCCAGCGAATCAGCCGCGCGCGGATAGGTTCCCACCGCGCGCACCTTGAGCCCCCAGGGCGTCTTGAACAGTATGTACCAGAACACCGGCACCAGCAGGAACGCTATGTACACCATGGGGTTGTGGTTGAACAACACATTTCCCAATATCGGAATCTTTGACAAGCCCGGAATCGGCACCGCCTGGATGCCGGGAACGCCGGTCACACCACCAACGTAATGCCTGAAGAGCGTGCCCGCGGTACCCCAACCGAGCATCTGCAGGCCTATGCCCGCTATGCCCTGCGGTGCGCGGAACGTCACGACGACAAGCGCGAAGAGCATGCCCATCAATGCGCCCACGCCCATGGCCAGCGCGATGCCTATCAGGTTGGCGTTTGCGGCCCACGGTGTGCCCGCAAGAAAAAACGGCGGCAGGAACGCCACGAAGGCGCCCATAGCCATGATGCCCTCGCAGCCCAGGTTGAATATGCCGGCGCGCTGGTTGATTGTCTCGCCAAGTCCGGCGAGCAGCAGGGCGACCGAGAACGGTACGCCGAGTATCAGGATGTTGAGTACAAACGATCCTGTGTTCATCGGGATGCCTCCTCAGGTGCCGTGTCCTTGCTGGCCGTATCCTTGGCAGCCGCGAGAGCCTCCGGATCATCCGCGAGGCAGGGATCCGGCGTGTCGGACGGGTCTGGGCAGGCCTGTATCGACCCTGGCGGAGCCGGCGGTTCGGGCTTGCCGAACCACCGCGAGAACGCCCTGGCTACCTTGTCCTGCACATAGGGATTGTTCATGAACTGCCGCGCGGAGACGATGGCCAGTATGATGGCGCCCTGGAGTACGAGCACCATGTTGGCTGGCACGTCGGCGAGCCGTTGCGTCATGTCCGCACCAAGCAGCAGAAGCCCGAAGAACATCGACGCGGGTATGATGCCGGCGGGATGCAGGCCGCCGAACAGGGCCACGACGATACCGGTAAAGCCGTAACCGCCGGATATGCCCTCGATGGCCCTTCTGTGCACACCGAGCACCTCCACGGCGCCCGCGATGCCCGCAAAAGCGCCGGACAGCAGCATGGCTATGATCAGGTAGCGCTGGACCTTGACGCCTGAATAGCGCGCGGCCTTGGCTTCTGCGCCGGCGGCCCGCATCCTGAACCCCGCGGTAGTCCGCCACAGCAGGAAAAACACGACGATGGCCAGGCCTATGGCGATGTACGCGCCCGCGTGCAGTCTCGTTCCGGGCCACAGGCGATCCAGCCACGCACCTCGCGGCATGCGTACCGTCTGTGGCGTGCCGGAACCGGTGACCAGTTCCTCCGGATCCATCATCGGACCGCGCAAGAGGAACGTATAGAACTGCGCCGCGATGTAGTTGAGCATCACGGTGGAGAGTATCTCGTTGACGCCGAGCCTCGCCTTGAGCACGCCCGCGATGCCGCCCCAGAGAGCGCCGCCGGCTGCGCCGGCGAGTATGGCCAGCGGCACCAGGATAGGCTTGGGCAGGCTCGCGAACGCTATGGCCGTGGCGCTCGAGGCCAGAATGCCCATGAGCATCTGCCCTTCCGCGCCGATGTTCAGGATGCCGCTCCGGAACGCGATGGCGATGCCGAGCGCTATCAGCGATAGCGGTATGGCCCGCACGATGATCTCGGTTATGCCTATCATGTCCTTGAGCGGTTCGGTCAGTATGACCGTGTACGCCTTGACGATGTCGGCTCCCACCATCGCAAACACGATGGCCCCAATGCCCATGGCTGCCGCGACCGCTACGATGACGACTACGGCGTTGTATGCCAGTTTTCCAGACTTATTCATCGACGACTCCTGCCATCAGGAGGCCCAGCGACCGCTTGGTAGCGTCCTTGCCCGGCACGACCTTGAGTATCTTGCCCTTGTAGATGACTGCCACGCGGTCTGACAGGTTCATGATCTCTTCCAGCTCCTCGGAGATGAGGAGTATCGCCACGCCTTCCTTGCGACGCTCCAGCAGCTGTTTGTGGATGAACTCTATGGCACCCATGTCCAGGCCCCGCGTCGGGTACACAGCGACGAGGGCCTTGGGTCCGCGCGCAAGCTCACGCGCGAGGATTACCTTCTGTATGTTACCGCCGGACAGCGACCCCGCGGCGGTATCGGTGGACGGGCAGCGTATGTCGAACCGCTCCCTGAGCCCCGTGGCGTTGGCCGCTATGGCCTTGAGCTTCAGGAAACCGGCGGTGCTCCACTGCTTTTCACCCACGTCCTTGAGCACCAGGTTCTCCCGCACGGAGAACGAAGGCACGATGCCCTCAGTGTTGCGGTCCTCGGGGATGTACCCCATGCCTACGCCTATGATCCTGGCAGCAGTACTGCCGGCGATCTCCACGCCGTCGATGTGGATGGAGCCTGATTCAACCGCGCGCAGGCCGTTCAGCGCCTCGGCCAGCTCCCGCTGCCCGTTGCCGGAAACGCCGGCCAGGCCGACGATCTCGCCTGGTGCAAGGTCAAGCGACACGCCGTCCAGGGCGACGTTGCCCCGGTCGCCGAGCACGCGCAGTTCCCTGATGGATAAAAGGCCCCGGTCACCTGACCGGTCTATGCCGCTGGAATCAACGCGGGGCAGTTCCACCTCGTGGCCGGTCATCAGCGCGGCGAGATCCGAGGATGAATGGTTCTCCGTACGGCCTTCAAACACGATGCGTCCGCGCCGCAATATGGATACCGTGTCGGAAAGCGCCTTTACCTCGTTCAGCTTGTGGCTTATGAATACTATTGAAAGCTCGCGCGACATTTTCTGCAGAAGAAGGATGAGCTCATCGGTTTCCTGCGGCGTCAGCGCGGAGGTCGGCTCGTCCAGTATCAGGAACCGCGCACCCAGGCAGAGCGTCTTTACGAGCTCCACGCGCTGCTGTTCGCCTACGGACAACTGCCACACCATCGCGTCCGGATTAACCGGCAGCTCGTGCCGCTCTGAAATCTCCAGAATGCGTTTGCGAACGGCCGCAAGGTCAAGCCGGTACAGCTTGTGCGCCGACTGCATGCCCAGGGCTACGTTTTCCGCCACCGTCATGTTCTGCACCAGCATGAAGTGCTGGTGCACCATGCCTATGCCGTGGTCAAACGCGTCGTTGGGCGAGCGGAAATGAACCTCCGAGCCGTTGATGAGTATGTGCCCCTCGTCGGGGT
>CAXZAJ010000017.1:0-22417 GCA_964293355.1 uncultured bacterium | reverse complement strand
TGGCATGTCCTCCTGGAGCCTCGCTGTGCTCGATGCGGCCGGCGCCGAGCGCTGGTCTGTTTCAGGTACCGGCGCGGAGTCACTGGCCGCCCGTTACCCGTTCGCCGGCAAGGATGCCGCCGGTACGGTGCTGCCCGCCGGATCCTACCGCACCCGAATCTCGGTGTCGTACATCAATGGACACAAGCCGGTGGCTTTCTCCCCCAGCTTCATCATCGACACCACGGCCCCGAGAGCTTTCCTCTCTGTTGACAGCACCGCGTT
Organism: uncultured bacterium; assembly: GCA_964293355.1. Taxonomy (GTDB): domain Bacteria; phylum Spirochaetota; class Spirochaetia; order Treponematales; family UBA12059; genus SZUA-370. The sequence continues at coordinate 22,153 of CAXZAJ010000017.1, read as the reverse complement.
CAATCCGCTTGGCGACGCCAACTCGTCAATCGTCATAACCCAGACCGGTTCGGAAGAGGAACGCTGGACTGGTGAAATGCGCGACAGCGCCGGCAAGAGCGTCAAGACCTGGTCGTTCATCGGCGTGCCTGACCCCAAGGTAACCTGGGATGGCTCCGACGATGCCGGCAAGGTCGTGGCCGACGGCGCCTATACATACAGGCTTACAGCGACCGACAAGGCAGGTAACTCAGGTACCGCCACTGGGCCAGCCGTGGTCATCGATACCCAGAACAAGGCCGTGCGTCTGTCACTGGACAAACGCTCCTTCAGTCCCAATGGCGATGGTGCCTCTGACGTGGTGACGATGCTCCCCGAGAGCCAGTCGGCCACGCCTGTCCGGTCCTGGTCACTTTCAGTCCTCGATGCCGCAGAGGCGAGGATCCGCACCTTTACCGGCACTGGTGCACTGCCTGCAAGGCTCGTCTGGGACGGCAAGAACAACGACAAGGCGCAGGCAGCCGATGGCTTCTATCATGCGGCGCTTGAAGTGGTTTTTGTGACCGCTGAGGTGGAGCAAGCCAGGTCCGTGGAAATGACCCTGGATACCACCGCCCCCTCGATAACGGTTTCAGCTGAAGTTACTCTTTTCAGCCCTGATGGTGACGGACGCAAGGACAGTATCGACATAGTCCAGAATTCTGTGCCGGGCGACACCTGGGAAGGCCGCATCCTCGATGCCATGGGCAGGAGTTTCCGCACATGGACCTGGAAGGACACTGCCGTGCCGTTCTCCTGGGATGGCTCGGACTCTGAGGGCAATAAAATGCCTGATGGCACCTATCGCTATGTCGTCCGCTCGGTGGATCCCGCTGGAAACAGGACCGAGCGTTCCGTTGAAGACCTCATTATCGATACAAGGCAGACCCAGGCTTTCGTCACCGCGAGCGCGGCTGGTTTCAGCCCCAATGGCGACACTGTTTTTGATGACCTTTCTTTAGGTCTCGTGGTCAAGCTGGCGGAAGGCATAGATTCGTGGAAGCTGGTGCTCGTGGATCAGGGTGGCGTTGTGCGCCGTACGTTCTCCGGCAAAGGCGCAACCATACCCGCCGTGCAGCCCTGGGATGGAAAGTCCGATGATGGATCGATCATCCAGGGAACCTACACCGCTGCCTTCACCGTGGATTACCTCAAGGGCGACCGTGCAGATGCACGAAGCGCTGCCTTTGTCCTCGATACAGAAGGCCCGAAAATTTCTCTTTCCACGACGCCCCGCTACTTCAGCCCGGACAACGATGGCGTCGATGACGAGCTCAGGATATCGCTGGCCGTGGCTGACGCGAGCGACATCGATGCCTGGCGCTTCGAGATAATCGAGGTTGCCGTTTCTGAAAGCGCCGGTGCCAAGCGGGCCGAGCGTGCGTTCTTTACCTGGAGCGGCCGCGGCAAGCCTGCCGAGCGCCTGGTCTGGGATGGCCGCTCGCAGAAGGGCGAACTTGTGGAAGCCGCAACGGATTATCCGTACCGCCTGACCATCCTCGACTCGCTGGGCAACTCCAGAGTGGTTGAAGGTACCGTTTCAGTGGACGTACTCGTGATCCGGGACGGCGACAGGCTCAAGATCAAGGTGCCCTCGATAGTCTTCAGGCCGGATTTCGCCGACTTCAAGGATTTGCCGCAGGAGACCCTTGACCGCAATGCCGAGGTACTCAAGCGCATCGCCCTGATACTCAACCGGTTCAGGGACTACAAGATCCGGGTAGAAGGCCACGCCAACTCGATAGCCAAGATGACGGGGGCCAGCCAGGCAACCATCGACCGAGAGGAAACCAGGGAATTGCTGCCCCTGTCGGAAAACCGTGCCAAGCTTGTCATGCAGAAGCTGATCGAGTACGGCGTCGATCCCAAGCGCCTGTCGACGACGGGTCTGGGGTCAAGTGAACCAGTCGTGGCCTTTACCGATGCTGAAAACCGCTGGAAAAACCGGCGCGTGGAGTTCATCCTGATAAAGGAGTAGCTCAACCAGCAACGACGAAATCGTTTCGGGATCATGCGGCGGCCGGGAGTAAAGTCGGGCCCCCCTTTTTGTTGCCTTCAAAGAAAAAAATATATATAGTAATGAGCATGTCCATACCAGAATATCCGGAGTTCGCGCCTGTATCCCTTGATATGCGCGATGACCTCTACCCCGCACTCAACATGCTCGCCGATGGCGTATCGGAGTTTACCTTTTCAGGCATATACCTGTTCAGGGATACCTACAAGTACACCGTTTCTCACATAACCGGCGCTACGTATGTGATCTCAGGCGAAAAGCGGGGTGAGCGCTTCTTCTTTACCCCGTGCTGCGTCCCCACGAACGAGACGCTTGCCGATTTGTTCGTTGATCATAGCTATCTTAAAAACATGTCCGAGACCCAGTGCAAGGCTGAACGCATCAGGCTTGAGAGTGCTGGCTATGAGGTTCACGAAGACCGTGACAACTTTGACTACCTGTATGACCGCGTTGCGCTCGCCGAACTCCTGGGCAAGGATTACCACAAGAAGCGCAACCTGGTTAACGCCTTTATCAACTCGTATTCCTATGAGCAGAAGCAGCTTGACGACAGCAACGTGCACGATGCCATCACCGTGCTCGATGCCTGGCGCGTAGAGAAGGGTATCGATGGCGACTACAAGGCCGCCAGGGAGGCCCTGGAGTGCTACTCCGTGCTTGGCATGCGCGGCGCTGTCTACTATGTGGACGGCAAGGCTGCAGGCTACGCGCTCGGGGAGCCCATAGCCAAGGCCCGCATGTTCGCCGTCCACTTCGAGAAGGCACTGGGCGCGTACAAGGGTCTCTACCAGTTCATAAACCAGGCCTTTGCCCAGGCCCTGCCGCCCTACATCAAGTTCGTCAATCGCGAACAGGATCTTGGCGACGAAGGCCTCAGACAGGCCAAGATGACCTACCGTCCATCAGGTTTTGTCAGGAAGTACCGGGTGATGCCGCACTGAGAATCGCGATGGTCTTGTAAAAGGAGCCTGGTTCTATGGAAGCATCCAGCAACTATATGCTGCTCGTCGATGACGAGCCCAATATCATCAATGCGCTGAAACGGGAACTCGCTGACTGGGCCGCTGGCCGGTCTGTGGAAATATTGACTGCGCAATCTGCCAGGGAAGGCCTCAAGCTCCTCGAGACCCATGGCCAGTCGACGATGCTGATCCTCTCCGACCTCAAGATGCCGGAGATGAAGGGGTCGGATTTCCTGCTCGCGGTCAAGACCCTGTATCCGCAGATCGTCTCCATACTGCTCACGGGTTTTTCAGAACCCGAGGAACTCATCAAGGCCGTGAGCGCCGGCATTTTCAGTTTCATGCTGAAACCCTGGGATCATGCCTATCTCATAGCCGAGGTCCAGAAAGCCTGGGAGCACGGCGAAACGAAGCGGGAGAACCTGCGCTACCTGAAGATGGTAGAGGACGAACTTCGCTGGGCTGGCGAGATGCAGAACGCCATATTGAAACCCAACCTGCCGCGATCAGACAAGGTTGAATTCAGGGCCACCTATAATCCTGTGCCGGGCCTGTATTGCGGCGGCGATTACTATGACGTCATTTTCCTGTCTGAAGGACGATACCTGCTTCTCATTGGCGATGTCGCGGGGCATGGCGTCAAGGCGGCGTTCGTGACGGGTATCCTCAAGGCGGTCATCTATCCTGAATATGTGCGGAGTACCGTCGGCAAGGCGTTTTCTCCCGGCGCTTTCATGTCCTGGCTGAACGACCGTATGTGTTTTGAATTCCGTAGCACGTCCAGCATGCTCATCACCTTTTTCGCAGGAGTCCTGGATCTGGGAGCCGCAACTTTTACCTGGGCCAATGCCGGGCACAACCATCCATTCCTGGTGCGCGGTGGCCAATCTGTGGAACTCGCCTTGAACGGGCCGGGCATCGGCATGCAGAAATCGGTACTGTACCCTGAATCAAGCATGCCGGTTGTCTCAGGCGACCGTTTTGTGCTGTTCACCGATGGCCTCGTAGAGATCGCGTGCCATAGCGGAAAGGAACCGGTCAGCCTGCCAAAGCTCCTCGTCGAGCTTATGCCGGGAGACAAGGGGCACCGCAGCCTCATGGACGCGGCACTCGCCGAAGCGGGTGAAGCGGCCTTTACCGATGATGTTACCAGAGTCAGCGCTCATATCGTATGAGCGCCCTGGAACGCGTTGATCCTTCCAGCATACTCAGGGACAGGATGGAACTCCTTTCACTGACCGCGGAACTCAGCGCCATCTATGCCAAGGATGATTCAGAAAAGGCCAATATCGCTGCCATAGATGCCATCAGCCGATCGTTCCGAGCTACCGCCGCGGCGCTGTTTTATGTAAACGGCAATGAGGTGTACCGCATCTGCATCGCCGGAACCGATTTTCCCATAGCGCTGCCGGAGCGTCGATGGCGGACCAGCGTTGAAAAACATACAACCAATGCCCTGGTGCAACGTTTCGGGCCATGGTCTATACCCGGACTGGAACTCACCTTGCCGTCGTGGATATCAGTCCGGCTCTATGTTTCCGGTGATGAAGGCGGGTATGTCTTTCTCGGGCGTGACCAAGGCATTTGGAGCGACCACGAACTTTCATCATTTTCATCGATTACAGAAACGATCGCACCCATCGTGAGCGTGCGGCACGAGCGCGGTATCGAAGAGCGGCGACGGGTCGAGGCTGAACGCGAGCTGGCCAGGAACGAAAGCAGGCTTCGGGACCTTTTTGAGGGCTCGCGTGACATGATCTATATCGTTGATCCCCGTGACATCATCACGAGCATCAACATGATGTCCGTAAAACTGCTTGGTGTGCAGACACCAGAGGAATTGATTGGCAAGCGCTTCGACTCCCTCGTCCTGAATCCCGCGGATCGCATACCGTTCATGCAGCGTCTGCTGGCCGATGGTTACATAGATGATTACGAGATAGACATGAAGCGGCAGGATGGTGGAATCATCCACTGCATCGAAACCGCCCACGTGCTCAAGGATCCGGATGGCCGGGTCCGGGAGATTCAGGGTATCGTCAAGGATATCAGCGACCGGTACCGGAGCGAACGGAAGCTGTGGGCCGCCAATCAGGAACTGGCGGAAGCCAACCTGCAACTCCAGAAAACCCAGGCGCTTATGATACAACATGAGAAAATGGCCTCCATAGGTCTCTTGGCCGCTGGTATAGCCCACGAGATAAACAATCCTCTTGGTTTTCTCATCAGCAACAATGCCACGCTTGAACGATACTTCCATCAGCTTGAAGACACACTTGCAGGCACGAGTCTTCCTGGTCTGGATCTCGAACGGTGGCACGATGATGCCACCTCCATCTTCTCCGAATCAAAGGATGGCTTTGAACGCATCCGGAAGATAGTGGATGGCCTCAAGCGTTTTGCGCACGTGGACAGCAGTGAAGATTTTTCACTCTATGATGTAAATGCCGGCATTGAAAGTAGCCTCGTTATGGCCTGGAACGAGATCAAGTATCATGCCCACGTAAGAAAGTCGCTGTCACCGCTGCCTTCCATTCGCGCCATCGGCAGTGAGCTGAACCAGGTCTTCCTGAATATACTCGTCAATGCCGCGCAGGCTGTAGGCAGCCGGGCGCACGATGAAATGGGACATATAGACATAACGACGCGTGTCAAAGACGGGCGCGTGCTCATCATCATACAGGACGATGGGCCCGGCATTTCCAAGGATGTGCTGCCCAGGGTTTTTAACCACTTCTTTACCACCAAGGAACCCGGCAAGGGTACTGGACTGGGGTTGAGCATTTCTTACGATATCGTCGTGAACAAGCATGGCGGTTCTTTGTGGGTTGAATCGGAGCCTGGCAAAGGCACCAGTTTCTTTATCCTGCTCCCTATCGAAGGAGCCGGCACAGCTAAAGGCATGGAGAATCAGGCATGAGCATGGATTTTAATAGTCTGACGACCGGAGACCTGGGCAGAGCATTGAGCGTGCGCAGGGAGTTGCCGATAACCGCCGCAAGGGCTGCCGGCATGGCCAGCGTCGACGATCTGGCCAGATTCCTTGCTCCCCGCACGACCTGCCTTACCATGCTTGCCGGCTCGGGCTCCCGCTGGGTGTCATCACTTACAGAAGCCCAGGCGCGTGGAGACTATGCCGAGATTGATCCAGCCGCGCCTCGCGGGTTGTTTCCCGTAGACAATGCCATGGGCTTCGGGCCTGACCCCGTACCCATCGCCGGGTATGCTCTTGCCGCGGTCCGTGATCTGGGACGGCACCTCCTCGTGGTTCGTGGCTGGGAACACGAGATCGAGGAGCGCATACTCCGGCCGCTTTCGTATCCTGCCGGCTCGTGGGCCTTCGCGACGCAGGATGCTCCCGGAGGCAAGCCCCGCGGCCATGGTGCCGCCGCGCTGCAGACCATGGACCTGTGGGCCGGCTCGGAGTATGTCATTGTTAATTTTGGCGGCGATGCATCGAGCCCGCTTTCGGCCCTCTCGTCGCTCGCGGTGCTGGATGCGCTGACCAGACAACTCGGAGTGGCTGCGCCGGGGTTGCTGATGCCGGTTGCCTTCGTTGATGATCCAGCGTATCCCATTGTGCTGGATGAAGAGGGGTTGCCTCGCCGGTTCGGGCACGCAAAGCTGCAAGGCGCACCTGCGGAACGGAGTTCTGGGGGATATACCAATGTGGGTGTGCGGGTGTACAGGGCGTCTGCCCTGAAACGCGCTATTGAACAGCTCCGGCGCGATCACTGGACTGCGGACAGCGGCTGGGCTATTCCGGGAAACGCGCCCGCAGGAGACGATCCCGCCGGCGGCGAGTTTGCCCTGGACAATGTTGATGCCCTGCTCGCTTCTGAAGGTACAGCCAGACTGCTCGCAATAGCGCGTCCAGAGGAACTGTCGCCGGTAAAGAGCCTGTCGGATCTGCCCCGCTTCCAGCGGGACATCTCCCTGGTCTGTTCCGACTGGTCGGTACTGGGCGCTTAGTCGAACAAGGGCCTGGGCTTAGCGAAGAAGTAGCCCTGGCCGTAATCCACGCCTAGGTCCACCAGCTTGTCCTTGACAGCCTCGCTCTTGACGAACTCGGCAATGGTTTTAAGGCCCATCACATGGCCGATGGAGTTTATCGAGTCTACCATGGTGTAGCTGACGAGGCTCTCGTCGATGTTCTGCACGAACGAACCGTCTATCTTGATGTAGTCCACCGGCAGGTTGCGCAGGTAGCCGAATGACGAGAACCCGGCGCCGAAGTCGTCGAGCGCGAAGGTAAAGCCTTCGAGCTTGAGCCTGTTGATGAACCGGGTTGCGTAGGACAGGTTCTGGATGGCCGCCGTCTCGGTAATTTCCAGGCAGAAGTCCGCGGCGCTGAGCGAGTACTTGTTCAGGTAATAGAGGATGGTATCTATGAGCGCGTCGTCCAGCAGCGAAGGACCCGACAGGTTTACCGAGAAAATGCGTTCGGCAAGCGGCGAACCCTGATCCTTGAGGATGCGGAAGGCGCGCATGGAGTTCTCAAGCACCCAGCGGTCTATCTGGGGCATCAGGTTGTAGCGCTCGGCCGCCGGTATGAAGTCCGTAGGCCCTGCTATGCTGCCGTCCTCGTTGACAAGCCTGAGCAGTATCTCGAGTTTCGGCTGGGTGCCCGTGGTCGGGTCCAGCGGTTCTATCGGCTGGTAGTACAGCATGAAACGGTTTTCTTCCACCGCCCTGTTGATCTTGCCTATCCACTCCATGTCACCGCGTCTGCGCCTGAACTTGCTGTCCTGGGCCTGGAATACGGTGGTCTTGTTGCCGCCTTCCTCTTTGGAGATGTGGCAGGGATCATCGGCGGGCGCGCGCACGGCGTGTCAGTCGCCGGCATCCCGGTCAATCGGCACGATGCCTATGCTGAGAGTCACGGGGAAGGCGTTGCTCTGCCACTGGAAGCGCTGATGCTGTACGGCGTTCTGCAGGCGGTTGCCAACGTTGATGGTGTCTTCAGGCTGGCAGTTCATCAGGATGATGGCGAATTCGTCGGCGCCGATGCGCGCTGAAAGGTCGTTGCGCTGGATGTTGGTCTGTATGTGGCTGGCGATCTGCCGGAGCAGTTCATCGCCCGCGATGGTTCCGCACGTGTCGTTGATGGCTTTGAACCTGTCAACATCGAGCACGATGAGCGAGTGGGATCCGCCTATCATCTTGACGTTCTTGAGTATCTCGCCGAGCTTGTAGCCGAATTCCTCGCGGTTGGACAGGCCCGTAAGGCTGTCGTGGCTGGACTGGTAGTTGAGGCTCTCCGAGAGGCGGCGGAGTTCAGTGATGTCGCGCAGGGTTATCAGGTAGCCGTCTGTGGTGTTGGAGCGCTCGTGGATGCGCGTTATCGACCCGTCCAGCACCAGCGTCTGTCCTGCGGTGTTCTTGAGGGCCACATCGTTGAAGAAGGTGGAGTGTTCTCCTATGCCGACGATGTTGGACAGGATGTCTTTCTTTGAGTTGGACTCGGTGAGGTTGAGGAACTTGGAGATGTTCTTGCCCTGGACCTCGAACTCCTTGACCCCGGTGATGTCTTCCGCCACCTGGTTCATGAACTGCACGTTCAGGTCCATGTCCACGGCTATGATGCCGTCGTTGATTGACTGCAGTATGGCGCTGAACAGCCGTTCCTGCCTCGTGAGCTTGCTGGCCATCTCGTGCTTGTACAGGGCTATATCTATGGTGGTATAGAGTTCGCGTTCCTTGAAGGGCTTGAGGATATAACCGTAGGGCTGGACTTCCTTGGCCCGCTCCAGAGTCTTTTCATCGGTGTACGCCGTAAGGAAGATGAACGGGATGTCTTTCGAGGCCTTGATCGTCTTGGCCGCTTCCACGCCGTCCATGCCGCCTGCCAGCATGATGTCCATGAGTATGATGTCTGGTTCGAGCTCGAGGGCCAGCGCTACGGCTTCCCTGCCTTCGCCGGCCATGCCAACGACAGAATAACCAAAGCGTTCCAGCCTGCGCTGCAAGTCTATCGCTATGATCTTTTCGTCTTCGACTATCAGGACGCGCTCATTGTTCATCTATACAACTCCAAAAGTAGTCTACCTGCAGGCCGCAACGCCTAGTATACGCTATGTTTCTGAATATTCGAGCACATTCTATCCTAAAATCACGTTCACGACAGCTCCCAGAACCCCCGATCCAAGGATGACCCACAGGGGATTGATCCTGGTGAATGCGGATATGCCAAAAGCTGTTACCGCTATTCCCGCATTCAGGTACGACGATGCCGCAGCTGGGGCAAAAGCCCATACGGTCATTGAAATCAGACCGATTGTACCAGTCTTGAGAGCCTCTGTCAGGTGATTTCCGTTTTTTGTGGCTTTGGCAAAGAAGCTGCCCACGAGAAGGGCCAGGGTTATGGGTACGGTCACTACGGCAAGCGTGGCGATTATTGCGCCCGGCAGGCCATGTAGCTTGAATCCCACCAGTGTAGCCGCGTTGAGCGCGACAGGTCCTGGCGTTATCTGGGCAACGGCCACGAGTCTGGCAAATTCATCCGCGGACAGCCATGCCCTGCCGACGATTTCTGTGCGGATGATACCAACGATGGTCCAGCCGCCGCCGTAGGCCGCGGCTCCGATCTTGAGGAAGACCAGCGCCAGGTTCAGCATGCTGCCTTCCTTTCGGCAAGCCATGAAACGGCTACAGCCGAAAAGAATACCGGCACGGCCCAGGTTCCAGCCAGCGTGATGGCCAGCGCCGCCAGTATGGTGAGCCCCGCCCGGATGGGAGTCCAGCGGCGTTTCTTTATCATGTTGAAGGCGAGAGCGGCGGTGAGGCCCGGAACGACGGCGAACGCGCCTTCCAGGAAACCCCTGACGACGGGCCATTCACCGATCACGTCGAGCACGGCAGCGAGGGCAATGATGCTTGCGAAGGGTGGCAGGAGTATTCCAAGCATGGCTGCGGTGAAACCACGGATGCCTGCTAGCCTGCGCCCTACGAATACTGCTGTATTCAGCGCCAAAGGGCCGGGGACGCTCTGCGCCGTTGCGAAAAGGTCGTAAAAAGCGTTTTCATCCAGCCAGCCCCGTTTCTCGACAGCCCGCTGGATGACGGGCACCATGACGTAACCACCGCCTATGGTGACCGCGGAGATGCCGAAAAAGAAGGTGAACAGGGAGAAGAAGCCTGGTTGCGGCTCGTGCGGCTCGCTCATGGGCTTACCTTTCGCATTTTTTCGGGACGAAGAATGGCACGCGCCAGGATGTGTAGCCGCCCGGAGTATAGGCCGGGTGCAAGATGGGCGACGCGTGCAGGATGCTGAGTCGCGTGCCATTCTTCGTGTCTGCAGTATGGCAGAGGAACTGGATTCTGTCTACATGTATTTTGACTTATTTGAGTTAGTGGACAAACTATCATGCGTACTCCATCAGCCTTGAAACATCCGGAGCTGAGTTGAATTCGTGCTCCTTGCCTGTACGCAGGTAGTATACCAAGGCGTTTGTCTTTACGCTGAAGATGGATTCCGCGGCATCACGGTAGATGGAAAGCTGAAAGGCATGATGCTCAGGCTTTTCGAGCCTGTCGGTCTTGAAATCAACGATGTGTAGGCCTTCCGCATCGCCGTACACGAGATCCATGCTGCCCGAGAGCACCACGGGCCAGGTTCCGGTACCGGCGGGCGCGCTGCGCCAGACGAACGGGTATTCCGTCTCGAAGATTGCGCCTGGTATACCCGCGAGCATGGCGGATCTGGCTGCCCCTGCCGCGTTGCCGCGGGGAGAGCGCGTGAAGCTTTCGGCCAGGGATCGCGCCTGGTCACGGTCGCGTTGTGCGATGGCCGTGGGTAGCCGCTCCAGCGCCCTGGCAACCGCTCCGGTAGCCACGGGATCCTCGGCAGGCCGCAGCAGCAGTGCCTCCACGTATTGGTGGCAGAGCGTGCCGAACTCCGCTTCAGGCAGCCCGGGTTCAGCCGCTGAGTCCGTGTCGAGGTCCAGGAGCAACTGGGGCGAGACAAGCCTGTCGGGTGGGCTTGCTGATGGGCTTGCGGGTTGCGCTGCTTTCGCCTCCAGAAAGGCTGCAGCACCGGTTACCGACCATCTGGCCTTCCGCTCCTTCACCGCCTGTGTTGGCGCGATCGCCGAGGCCTCCGCCCGGCCGGCACCATCGGTTCCGGCTGCGTTGGCCAGTCGCGCGTAGTCTGCCTTGGTGCGGAACGGTACGTAGTCCACCGAGAGCGAAGGCGGGATACTAGGGGGCTGGTCAGAGATGAACTCTTCGTCCCGATCGCTCGCAGGCCCAGCCCAGGGCCAGGCCCTGATGAACAGCGACCTGAAACTCTGCCCGCTCTTGTCCGCGTTGCCTGGAACCTTGCCTACCAGGTACAGCCGGGAGATGGCGCGCGTGCATGCCACATAGAAGAGCCGCGCGGTTTCAGCGAGGCGCTCGTTCATGGCGTCCTCATCCTTGCCGGTCTTCCATTTTTTGATGGCGGCGGCCAGTTCGGCAACGGGATCATGCGGATCGTCCTTGCCGTCGAGCAGCCTGACCGACGGTCCAAACCGGCCGCCCGGAGCGATGGGTGCCCTGGTGTCTCCCTGGCCTCTGGCATCGGCATCTGGCAGTATGACGACGGGGAACTCGAGTCCCTTGCTCATGTGCACGGTCATGATGGTGACGCCGCGGGAACTCTCCCTGAGCACGGCCTCGTCAAAGCGGTCCAGCTTGCCGATTTTTGGCTCGAGTGACGAAACGAGGTCCACGAGGCGTTCTCCGCGTGCGTCCGCCGCCGCGGCGAGCGACCAGGCATAGTCAAAGTGCTCAAGGAATGATGCCGAGGCGGTATCCTTGAGCACGTTCCAGCGCAATCCCCGGTCGTACCAGAGATATTCCAGCACGCGCCGTAGCGGTTCATGGTCGGCTCTGCTCCGCACGCCCAGCCAGCTTTCGCGGGCGGCCGCAAACCTGGCGGCATCCGCCGCCGGCAAGAGCGCCGCAACGGAGCCCCTGAGTCCGTCAGGCCCGCTGGATCCGGCCGACAGCGCGGCAAACACGGCATCGTCTGAAAGCCGCGCGAACGGCCCCCTGAGCACGATGGCAAAGGCCAGGCGGTCATCGGGGTACACGGCCAGGCGGAGCATCGCGTACAGGTCGCCGAGTATCGACTCGGCGAAGAGGCCGGCTGTTGAAGCTGCCGTGTAGGGTATGCCCAGCAACCTGAAATACCGTTCCACCACGTTCTGGCTGGTGGTCGACCTGAACAGCACGGCGATGTCTTCCCATTGGCAGGCCCTGGCAATCTTCGAGCCGCCCGGGCCTTTTGCCGCCACTATGGTTCCGCCATCAACGAGGGACCGGACGAGTTCCGCTATCCGCCATGCCTCGGCTTCGCTGGATGGCAACGAATCGTCGTCATCGGGCTCGTTGGATTCAAGGTATATGACCGCCGGATCGACTCCGGCCGTGGCGGGGCCGGCCTGCAGGCTGGCAAACCTGGCTTCATAATCCTGGGCTGTCGGATCCCCCGGGGCGGGCAGTACCCGGGAAAAGGTCTGGTTGAAGAACTCTATGAGGCCAGGTTCCGAGCGCCAGTTGATGTTGAGGCTGTGCTCGCCTGACCCGCCCGGAGCGCTGGCGAGTTCCGCAGACAGGCCACGGAAAACCGTCACGTCGGCGCCGCGGAACGCGTAGATGCTCTGTTTCTCGTCACCCACGAAAAACAGCACTCCCGGCTCAAGGTCCGCGGGGCTCACTTCGGGCTTGCGGCTGGAATCATTCCGGTCGCGGCGCTCGGCGATGCAGTAGAGGATGCGCTTCTGGAGGTCGTTGTTGTCCTGGAACTCGTCCACCATGATGGCGTCGTACCGGCCCTTGTACCAGTCGCGTAGCCCGAGGTCAGACTCCAGGGTGCGCAGTGCTATCGACGCCACATCGGAGAACGACAGCACGGCGGATGCGGCCCGCGCTTCCGCTGCCTGGGCTATGAAGTCACCGAGCATGACCAATGCGGCTTCTCGGCGCTCTTCCAGCAGGGCATCGCAGGCCAGGACGGCCATCTCCGCCAGCGGCTTGGCCTTTTTGCCGGCCTCGTTGTAGTACAGCGCGGCTTCTGATTTGCCCGTCGCTACCCGGAGCGAGGCGAGTGCCTTGTAGTGTATCCTGGCGGTTTTCAATCCTTCACGGTCATCCGGCGCTGGAGCTTGCGGCGGATATTGTCTGGATTTTTCCTGCCAGGCCATCGCTCCAGCCACGGCGTTCGTATCGAGGTTGAGCCCGCCGTGTAGCAGGGTTTGCATGTCAGCATGGAGGGTAGCCAGCCATGACGCGAGTTCCGCCGACTGGTCCTGCGCGTCGAAGCGCCGCCCCGACGCTATGAGGCCTTCCCTGCCACCCGCGAGGGCGACGAGCGAAGCGGCGGCCTTCTCGAAACCGGAGGCGGCGATGAACGATGCAGCCAGAGGCTCCGCGCGACGCTCGAGCAGGAAGTTGAGTGCCAGAGCGTCCAGCGAGTCGCCGCCCGCGTCCTTGTCCACAGAAAAATCAGGAGCTACGCCCCAGCGCGCGCAGCCGTTCCTGGCCACCTCGGCGCAGAACGAATCGAGGGTAGAGACCCTTGAGGCCGGAAACGCCTCAAGCGCCCGCGCAAAATCCTCATCATCAACGGCGCAGGCTGCCAGCATGCCCCTGATGCGCTCGCTCATCTCCGCGGCGGCCTTTTTGGTGAAGGTCAGGCAGAGTATGCGCTCGGGCGGAATATGCCGCACCTTGACGAGGTGCAGATAGCGCACCGCCAGCACGCGGGTCTTGCCCGATCCTGCTCCGGCAGAGACCACGGCCGACCTGGTCTCTTCGACGGCAGGTTTCTGGCATACGGGATCGAGCCCCTGAACAAGTGTCTCCCAGGCATTCATCTGCTACCTGCCTTACTGTACTGCATAGTGCGTGCGGCACACGGGTCGCAGGTCGCAGTTGGCGCAGGTTACGTCGCGGTCTCGCATCGCCGGCACGAATACTTCACCACGCCCTATGATGCCCGCTGTCCTGGCCGCGGCCGTTTCGAGCGCCGGCCGCAGGAGGCACATTTTTTCAGCCGGAATCACCGGTTTCAATCCAGGGCCAAAGACCAGGAGCAAGCCCTTGCCATCCTCTTTCGAGCCTTCAATGGAAAGGTAGTAGGCAGAATCCGGTTCATAGCCAGCCTCCTCTGCCAGTACCGTATAGGCTGGAATCTGGATCGCGGATACGCTGCCGTCTTCCGCTGGCTCGAGTTCCTTGCGGCCGGGAATTCTGGATTTCTTGTAGTCGACGATGACGGCCTTCTTGCGTCTGTCATCGCTGGCCGCGACGCAGATGAGGTCCGGCCTGCCGGTCAACCTGGTACCCGGTGTTTCCAGCGGAGCCGTCAGGTCGGTGTTGTCCGCCATGACGGGTATCTGGCCGTCGAGGGAACGGAGGAGGTTGGCGGCAGCCCGCAGGAAATTTCTACGCAATACCGGCCTTGCCGTGTCGACGAGAATGCCCGCCATGGGGCCCCGTTCAGGCCCCAGTGCCTCGATCGCCGCGGCGAGGGCGTTTTCCATGTCAGCCTGGCTTGGTCTGGCAGATTCTCCCGCGGGGGCATCCTCCGACGCGGCCGGAGCCACGATGGAACGCCCCGCGCGCGCAAGCGGTTCAAAGAGCCGGCCGAACGCCTCATGGTACAGTTGCCCGAGCAGCAGGTTGTCTATGAAGGTCAGCCCGGTGTCCACCGCATCCACTTTGAGGCTGCGGAAAAATATGCGCTTGAATGCGCAGGAACCGTATTCCTCCATTGCCGTGGTGGACAGGCTCAGGGTGTCATTCCTGGTCAGGGCCTGCCTGGCCGCGGCTTGAGCGGCGGTTCCCATGGTAACGGGCTTTTCAGGTGTACCGCTGGACCAGGTATGGCTGGTCTGCGCGAAGACTGTCGTTGCGGCCGCCCTGGCACTTACGGCCTGGGATGGAAAGGCTGACGCTACCGGCAGCGCGGCGGCTTCCAGATTGGGCAACCACTGCCAGCGATCGTAGCTCAGGCTTATGGCTTCAGGTGAGGCCGAGTGCACTGCAGGGTGGGGTGGGCGGACGCCATCAGGCCCATCTTCTGAATGGCTCATGAATACCTGCTTGCCTGAAAGCGCCAGCAGCCGTATCAGACCCGCCGAGATGTCCCGGTCACAGGCACCCAGTTTGTCGCGCTCGTCTGCCCGCATGAAGGACAGCGGCCTGGCCGCGGCTACGGCGGCGCCCTGCGCGAGGTTGAGCACGTAGTGCAGGTCCGGCAATGCGCCTGCCGCCACCGGAAAGCGGTACACGGCGATGCCCCCGGAATCAGATACCGGAAGATACCGCGTCTCTTTCAGTTGCGCGAGGTACGCGTCGGCCGCGCCGGGCACGGTATCCGCAGGCAGGCCGGGTGCCTGCGCGGCCTCCTCCAGCCCCTCCCGCACCGCCAGGCAGCGGGGCATTTTGTCATTCTTGCGCCGCGGCCCGGGGGTCCCGTCCATAAAGCTCCGCTTGAATGCGTCGATGCTGGAACGCAGTGAACGGAAGCCCTTTGCATTGGCTATCCGGAGCGATGCCGTCCGCAGGCCGCGATACAGGCGCATCGCCCCGTCGTCGCCGGCAATCGAGGCTTCCCACACGTCGGTTTTTTCTGACTGGGGCAGCGGAGCCACAACATGCTTGCGGATGCCGATATCGAGGAGCCTCCGCGCGGCTGCCTTTTCCTTCCACGGTCTGGACTGGTCCAGGAGCAGGCGCCTGAGCGCCTCGAAGGACATGCGGCTGCGCGAGAGGGCTATGATATCGGCCACCAGGTAGCCACCGGAACTCTCGTCCAGCGGTTTGCCTTCACGTGCGTCCAGCGGCACGCCGGCTATTGCTGCTTCCCGTTCCAGTATTGGCAGCACCGATTCCGGAGACGCCGCGCTGATCATGATGCCTGCGGGGTCTGCTCCGGCCTTTACCTGCGCATGGATCGACAGCAACACCGCCCTGACTTCCTCTACGATGGTGCCAAAGCGTGCCGCCTTGACGGGTTCCTCTCCGAGTGAGTCCGACAGCACGAGGGCAACGCCTGGCAGAGCCGCCGTGGCCGCTGCGTAATCGTCCCAGTCCTCGGTCAGGTCTGGATGGAAGAGTACCCAGCGCTGGTTGACGCGGGCCGCCTCGCGTCCAAGCCAGGCGGCCTCGTAGAGGCCCTGGTCGGCAAGGAACTGTTCGTAGCGGCGGCGAATTTCACGCCAGTCGGCCAGATGGGCGCTGGTGCCTTCAGGTACGGCCCTGAGCGCTGGTAGGGCCGATGCTATCGAGGGGGCAAAGCGGGCTGAGGCGGCCGCGGCCGAGCGCGGTACGATTGAGGAGAGGAACGGCGTTCTGGCATTTTCCTGGGCCAGCATCAGCGCGAAAATGGACCGTATGGCCTTGCTGGAGGGCCTGCCCCTATGGTCGCCGGCAAAGACCTCGGATTTGAACGCGTCCCAGCCAATGAAGCGGCGCGCCGGCAGCGCTTTTCTGCCGCTTGCTGAAAGCGCAGCGACCAGTACCGACGAGGCGGCTACTTCACTCGGAAATACGAAGCGTACCGCCGTATCGTCGAGTCGCTGAAGCACTTCATCGAGAATGCGGTGCGTCATCCTTCAAGCGCGCATCTATGTGCGCACCTACGCGCGTACCAGCGCGGCGGTAATCTCGGCCACGTAGAGCCGGTGATAGTCTCCGGCCGCATAGTTGACGGCCAGTGAAGGTTCTACGAAACCGGCCGGATCTATGTCCTGCTTGTGCAGCACGCGGCAGGTGAAGATAAGCTCGGCCTGTTCAAAACCCACGAAGCCGGGCCTCGGCTCCACCGGTTTGAGTCCGGTGAGCGCACTTTTGTCCACATCCCTGCCGGAGAGTTTGCCGCAGGTGGTCAGCGCATCCCGCCATTCTTCAGAAAAAAACGACAGCGTCAGGGCGCCTGCCTTCTCTATGAACGAAAACGTGTGGCGGCTGGGGCGTACGAATACGAAGGCCACGTCCCGGTTCCACAAGTGGCCCATGCCACCCCAGTTTGCCGTCATGGTATTCCAGGAATCCGGGGTGCCAGCGGTAACCAGCATCCAGGTCTTCTGTATCCGCTCGAAGACGTTTCCTTCTATGGCCCTGGGGCTGATTTCGTAGAATGCCATGTCGATTACTCCTTGCCCGGCTTCTTTTTGGGCGCTTTTGGCGCGGTGGTCGTTGTTTCCGGTTCAACTTCGGTGGTTTTCGGTGTGGTAGCGGTAGCCATTACGCGATCCAGGCTCCAGCCTGCATCAAGCAGTGCCGCATCAAGCCCGACGAGTACCTTCTCCACCCGGGTGGTGTCCGAGCCGCCCAGCACGATGGCCGTGGCCGCGAGCACGGTGCTGGCCAGCCGGTAGCGGTCCGCGTCTATCCAGGTCTCGCCGTTCCAGCGGTTGACGCCCAGCAGCGCTCTGGCCTCGTCATCTACCATCAGGGCTTCAGCCGCGGTTCCAGCGTCGAGCCTGGACAGTCTGGCGGGGCTGTCCCCGGCTACGAGTTCCAGCCGCCCGAGAGCCGCAACCGCGAACGAGCCGGCCCTGTCCGCCACGTCGTAAGCGGTACCGGCAGCTACCAGCGCCTCGCGGAGCTTGCGCGCCATGCCCCAGGATTCAGCGAGGGCCTGGGCCTTTGTCGAATCTGCCCAGGTTCCGGCCAGCTGCGCCATGGGTAGCAAGGCGACGAGGGCCGTTATGGTCTCCGCGGCTACGGGCGTTGCCTTGATTCTGGCCGTGGCCTCGGTGGCATCGATATGCACCAGCGAGAGGGCCTTTTTTGATGCGGCAATGCACGTGTCAGCCATTGCCTCAAACCTGGCGACGGCTACCTTGCCTGTCTCCGGCGCGGTTCCCGTAGCGAAGCGCGCCGCGGTAGTAAGGAAGCTGACGAGTGCTTCGCGGTTCATCGCCGCCTTGGTGTCAAATTTCGTGCTGGATTTCAGGCCAGTATCCGCCTCCTGGGCAGCACCAGGCATCGCTTTGGCAAAACGGAAGAAATCGGGGCTGAAGACCATATTCCACGCACGGTAGAGTTCCGCCAGAGCCAGGTCCTGGAGGGCCCAGCCGATATTGGGTACGCCTGCGCCGCCCAGTGAATCGCAGAGCGCCGCGTAGGAGCCCGTATCGTCGTCCTGGATCTCCGTGATGTCCACGAACACCTGGCACTGGAAACCTTCCAGCGATACGGCCAGTCCGCCGTTGAAGATGGCATCGGAGCGCCGGACATACCGCAGGCCGCTCTTGGCCTCGGTCATCAGCATGAACCGGGCTTGCCCCTGATGGAGGCCAAGCCCTTCAGCCAGACTTTTCGTCACGGTGGCCTTGGAACCGTCCGGCCGCTTGTCCATGAACTGATTGGAGCGGCGTATGGTGCCCTGGCTTCGTTCCCAGGCGTTGTTGAACAGCACGAGCGCGCGTTCGTGGCCGTAGCCGTTGGAATACGCAAACGTGTTCTCGTCCACCGTACCGTCGTTGCGGACCAGATCGTAGAGGAGGAATTCCTCCACGCCGGAGAACAGGTAGCGGCGCTTGAGGAGCGGTACGATCTCGTGTTCGTGCCTGCGCACGAAGTCACCGTCGGGCTGCTCGTCCTTGTAGGCGCGCCGGTATTCCATGCCGTACTTCTCGGTAAAGCCTTCTATCTGGCCGTGGCCGAACATGGGCAGGCCCGGCATCGTGGACATCATGGAGCAGACGCCAAAGTAGTGGTCGTCCTTGCCGAACTGCGCTACCGCGGTGTCTTCGTCGGGGTTGTTCATGAAGTTGACAAAGCGCTTGAGTATGTCCTTGTCAAATTCTATGGTGTTCTTGATGGTGGCGCGGTACTCGGCGTTCTTTTTTGTCTTGAGCATGTTCATGAACGCGGAATTGTACACGCGGTGCATGCCGAGCGTACGAACGAAGGAGCCTTCCATCATCCAGAAGGCTTCGGCCAGCAGTAGCGTCTCGGGCGCTTCGGCGGCGCACATATCCACCACCTCGCGCCAGAACTCGGCCGGCATGGCGTCGTTGAAGGCCTCGGTGCTCAGCGCCGACTCGAAACGGCTGGCGATGGCTCCACCGACGCCCGGTTCCGGGTACCATAGCCTGCGCAGGGAGCGCTTGGCCAGGATCATGGCCGCGTCGAAGCGTATGATGGGAAAATTCCTGGCCACGTGCAGGATGCGTTCCTTGACGGCCTCGCGGGCGGCCGGATTGAGGAAGTCGATCTGGGCCGTGTCGTTCCACGGCATGCTCGTGCCGTCGTTGCCGTGGTAGATGTAGCTGGTCGCTCCGGAGCGGAAATCGACACGCTTGAAGGTTACGGCCGCGTCGCGCCGGTCGTAGTAGTGGTCTTCCAGCCAGAGCCCGAAACGGCCGTCGCCGGAGAGGTTTTCGCCTGAATACGTGTACGACGGGAAGGGCGGGGTGGAGCGCTGGATGAACAGGTCCGGCCGGTCGCGTACCCATGCCGAATCCATGCCGGTGTGGTTGGGCACCATGTCGGCGGCCAGGCGTATGCCGCGGGCGGCTGCCTTGTGCCGGAGCGTCTCGAGGGCGGACCAGCCGCCGAGTTCCCAGGCTATTTCATAGTCGAACAGCGAGTAGGCGCTGGCTGCGGCTTCCGGATTGCCGCACAGTTCCTTGATGCGGCGGCTGGCCTGGCTGCGTTCCCAGATGCCTATGAGCCACAGGCCGTTGAAGCCGCGGGAGGCCAGCACGTCCAGTTCCTCGTCGGGTATCGCGTCCAGCGTGCGGATTTCACGACCGTAGGCCTTGGACAGCTGGTCCAGCCAGACCAGCGCGCTCTTTGCCATCATCACGACGCGGGGCATCCAGTCCTTGTCTTCGCTGAAGCGCTCGTATTCCGCGTCGAGGGACGCGTACGTTGGCGCGCGCACCGGTCCGGGGCCGGCTGGAAACACGGGCCTGTCTTCTTCGTCCAGCATGCCCACGCCGCCGAGCAGTTTTGACATCTTGTCGCCTATAATCAGGCCCCAGTGGCGTTTTATGTAGGCCAGCTGACCCGCCAGAGAGTGCGGACTGGCGCGCATCGGCGCGCGGAGGAGGCTGGGCAGGTCAAGTCCATCGGGACCAAATGTCGGCAGGGCCTTGAGGGCCGCTTCGGCGGCATCCAGTATCGGGTCCACCGGCGCGCGCGCCTTGAGCGGCCGGTCGTCGAAGAGGAAGCGGTATGGCCCGAAGGCCGGGTTTTCGTTCTCCAGCCTGAGGAGGAGGAGTTCCTCCATGGACACCGCGCTCCTGCCGGGTCTGGTACCGGTAGCGTCGGGCGGTGTAGCATCCAGCCAGCCATCGGGCGTGTCGCTGCCCTCGTAGACCGATGATGGGGGGAAAACCTTGGTAAATGTTACAAGGCCTGTCCTGGTGCCGGATGGCCCTACCGCGGCATCGCTGCCTTCCACGGCCTTCCAGAAGGCCTGTGGGTCAACCTGCTGCCGGTACATATCGCAGTCGGCGTGCAGTATCTCGTCGATGGGGGCCATCGCGTTGATGGCTCCGGCCTTGTCGTTGGGGCCGGTTCCGCCTGCGGCATCGGATCGTTCATTGATTTTGGCTGCAAAAGCCCGGGCTTGGCCATAATCCGCAAATACCACGCCACCGTTGGTTGAAAAGGGTGCGCCAGAGAGGTCGTACAGGTCGCGTGCGTTCTTTGATACATGGAACTCATAGCGTTCAGCCATGTTGCCGGTGTGCCGTGCCCCATGAACATTGCCCAAAGACCTGAAATTGATGACGAACTCTCTGCCGGTCAGCTTTTTCATCGCGCTGTCCCCTCTCGTAGCTTCTCTTGATATCATTGATCGGTGATGATACCCCAAGCCGCAACATGGCACAAGGACGACTCTTGTTGCGATTCAGCCGTGTGTTTCAGCCCCTGAGCGTGGCCAGCAGCCAACCAAGGCCGTACAGTAGCGGCAGGTGCGCGAGATACACGACGAGCGAGTGCCTGCCCGCCGCAGCCAGAAGCCGGATGGTAACCGGTGGAGTCTTGTAGTGCCTTTTTTCCGGGTCGCGCAAAATGCGGTCCCGCAATGCGTCCCTGACTGCAGCGCCCCACGCGATGAACGCAAACCAGGGTGCCAGCGGCAGGTAATCGGCAGGATGCAGGCTCGAGGGCCGCAGTCCGAGCCAGCCCAGCCATGCAAAATCGAAGCGGAATTTTCCCAGTACCATGCCGGCGATCAGGAACAGCAGTCCCGTACCTGCCGCAACGATCGGGCGCCCGAGCAGCGGGTAGGCGAGGACAGACGAGGCCGCCAGCAGGTGTATGACGCCAAAGAACACGAAACCCTTGCCCAGTACCGGCCAGGTGGCGGCGCTTATGGCCAGCGCAATAAGGGCGAGCAATCCAGCCCGCTTGCCGAATGCCCTGAAACCAGCGCCTCTGGCCCGCTTGGCCGCGAGGTTCCAGCCAGAAACAGCGACGAAACCAGCCGCTATCATCCGGGGGAAGATCCACCAGAAGCCGGAATACAGCTCGATGTCAGCAAGTCCGAACATCACGGCGATGTAGCAGGCGTGGTAGGCGATCATCGCCAGCACGAGGGTGCCTTTGATGGCATCGAGCGTCATTGATCGTCGCTTTCCGGATTTTTGCGTCATCGGGCGAGTATACGGGCAGGCCATGACGCGGTAAAGAGGCGATGATGAGGCAGCGACACCTGCCTTGGCGGCCGGGTCGGCTGGATGGTATATTGCGGCTACCATGAACCCTGTACTACCCGTTGACGCACAGTTTTTCTCGGATATCCGCAAGCCCACGAGCTTCTACATACTCAGGCATGGCGAGACCACGGCCAATGCCGAGAGCCGTATCCAGGGGCGTTCCGAATACTCGCTGAACGACAACGGACGCTTGCAGGCACGGAACCTCGCCTCCTACCTGCGGGACAAGGATATCCGGCGCCTCCTGCATTCACCGCTGGTCAGGGCTGCTGAAACCGCGGCCATAGTAAGCGAGGGGATCGGCATCGCCACGCCGGAGCCGGAACCTGAACTCGTGGAGCTCGATACCGGCCGGTTTACGGGGCTGACTTTCAAGGAAATCCAGGCACGATACCCGCAGGAGTACGCATCGTTCAGGCACCGGAGCTGGGAAGCGGTACCCGATGCAGAACGTGCAGATGCGCTGTATGCGCGCGCATCTG
>CAXZAJ010000016.1:0-22418 GCA_964293355.1 uncultured bacterium | reverse complement strand
AATTTCCTATCCTGTCCATCCTGTATCTATTTTTTCACAAACACCAATAGGGACAGGATTTACAGGATGAAGTCGAGGAGATGTACAAGATGAATGGAAAACGAAATTAAAAAACTCCTCATCCTGTCCATCAATTTCCTATCCTGTCCATCCTGTACTCATTCGGGTATATGGCTCATCTCTGGGTATAGTTCTTGTCCATCCATTTTGTGTATTCGCCGGAGCGGACGTGGGCTATCCATTCGGGGTTGTCCAGGTACCAGCGGACGGTCTTGCGCAGGCCCTCGTCGAAGTCAACGGACTGCTTCCAGCCGAGTTCCTTCTTCAGTTTGGAGCAGTCTATGGCGTAGCGGCGGTCGTGGCCGGGGCGGTCCTTGACGTACGTGATCAGCGCGCGCAGGCCGGCTACGTTCTTGCCGGCTTCCACGGCCACTAATTCGATGAGGCGGTCAAGGAGTTTGATGTTTTCCCACTCGTTCTCGCCGCCTATGTTGTAGGTCTGGCCGATGCTCCCTTTGGTCATGACGGTCCAGACGGCGGAGTTGTGGTCCTCCACGTACAGCCAGTCGCGGATGTTCTTGCCGTCGCCGTACACGGGCAGGGGCTTGCCTTCCAGCATGTTGAGGATCATCACGGGTATGAGTTTCTCGGGGAACTGGTAGGAGCCGTAGTTGTTGGAGCAGTTGGTCAGCGTCACGGGCATGCCGTACGTATGGTGGTAAGCCTGCACGAGGTGGTCGCTGGAGGCCTTGCTGGCCGAATAGGGCGAGCGCGGGTCGTAGGATGTGGTCTCGGTAAAGAAGCCGGTATCGCCCAGGGAACCGAACACTTCATCAGTGCTCACGTGGTGGAACAGGACGTCGTCCCTGCCCTTCCAGGCGTTGCGGGCCACGTCCAGGAGGGTAAAGGTGCCCATCACGTTGGTCTTTATGAAGGCTTCAGGGCCGAGTATTGAGCGGTCTACGTGGCTCTCGGCGGCCAGGTGGCAGACGGCGTCTACGGCGTAGTCGGCAAAGACCTTCTCCACCGCGGCCCTGTCGCAGATGTCCGCCTTGACGAAGAAGTATCGCGAGCCGCCGTACTGCTTCTGTATGTCGGCGAGGCTCTCGAGGTTGCCCGCGTACGTGAGCGCGTCCAGGTTGACGACGCGGCCCGCGAAGCCCGCCTGAGCGAACAGGTAGTGGATGAGGTTTGAGCCAATGAAGCCGGCGCCGCCGGTGACGAGGATCGTGTTGAATTTTCTCATGATTGCTCCTATGTTGACGAACTGGTTACGCCGCTGCATACTGGTATTTATGTGATTTTATTCACATTATTAACTGAAATCAAGGTGGATTCCATGAAACGTGATCTTCTTTCAGATCTTGAAGCATGGAAGGCAAGCACGCACCGGAAGCCGCTCATACTCAAGGGCGTGCGGCAGTGCGGCAAGACCTGGTTGCTCAAAGCCTTTGGCGCGGCTTCCTACGAATCCACGGCATACTTCAACTTTGACGAGCAGCCGGAACTTAAGGGCTTCTTCGAGAACACGAAGGACACATCCCGCATACTGCAGAACCTGTCGTTCGCGATCGGATCTCCCATACGGCCGGGTTCAACCCTCGTGATATTCGACGAGATCCAGGAATGCAACGCGGCGCTCAACAGCCTTAAATACTTTCAGGAAAACGCGCCCGAGTATCACCTTGCGTGCGCGGGTTCCCTGCTCGGCGTTGCGCTTTCAAGGCCTGCGTCCTTTCCCGTGGGAAAGGTGGATTTCCTGGAACTAGGGCCTATGTCTTTCATGGAGTTCCTGAGCGCCAATGGCGACGAACCCTTGCGCGCCTTCGCGGATTCCATACAATCGATTGAACCTGTTCCCGAGCTCTTTGCCTCGCAATTCACCGACAAGCTCAAGATGTACTTCATTTCCGGAGGCATGCCGGAATCAGTCAAAGCCTGGACGGAAGAGCAGGACGTGGCGCGGATACAGACCGTGCTCTCAAACCTGCTCGACGCCTATGAACGTGACTTTGCGAAGCACGCTGAAAAAAAGGAGTATCCAAAGCTTTCGCTCATCTGGGGTTCGTTACCTGCACAGTTGGCAAGGGAGAACAAGAAATTCCTCTACAGGGCCATCAGGGAGGGAAGTCGCGCAAGGGAATATGAAGATGCGCTTCATTGGCTCGTCAGCGCAGGCTTGGTGAACCTGGTGCATCGTGTCAGCAAACCCGGTCTTCCCCTGTCGGCATACGATGATGCGTCCGCTTTCAAGGCCTACGCGTGTGACGTGGGGCTGCTCCGCAGGCAAGCCAGGCTTTCGCCATCCGCGTTTACGGAGGGCAACCGCTTGTTCACAGAATTCAAAGGGGCGCTCAGCGAGAACTACGTTCTCCAGGCGTTGCTGCCCCAACTGGACGCACGGCCCCGGTACTGGACGGACGGCAAGTCCCGGTACGAGGTTGATTTCGTCATGCAGGTCGACAATGACATCTATCCATTGGAGGTCAAGTCGTCCACCAACGTCGAGGCACGGAGCCTTCGCACGTACGGCGAGCTATTCCCGACGGAGACGAGATTGCGCACGCGTCTCTCCATGATGAATCTCCGCAAAGACGATGATCTGCTCAACATTCCGCTCTACCTGGCCGACCACGCGGTCAGACTCATACGCATGGCACAGGTAGATTAGGTGCGCTGGGTCAGCTCATGTACTGTACAAGTTCCTGCGGAACGGGGGGCAGATCCTTGAAGAAGTGCCGGTACGCGTCGCTGCCGGGGCGTACCACCGACCAGGCGGTGAGGAATATGAGGACGAAGTACAGCCAGAGTTTGCGGTGTTCCGTATACCAGAGTTCCAGGGCTCCCTTGTAAGGGGCGATGACGGTGTCGTGGATGCGCTTGCGGTCGCCGCCGGCGCGGTTGAGTATGCCTTCTTCGTCACGGAACACGAGGGAGCCCAAGCCGGTAAGGCCGGGGGTCAGGCGGAGTATGGCGTTGCGGGTGGCCTCGGGATACAGGGCCATGTGCTGGGCCACGATGGGCCGGGGGCCCACGAAGCTCATCTGCCCGATGAAGATGTTGATGAGCTGCGGCAGTTCGTTGATCTTGGACTTGCGCAGGAAGTTGCCCATAGGCAAAATCCGCGGGTCCTTGTCCTGGGTAATGAAGCCGCCTGAGAGGTTGGGGCTGTCCTTGAGCATAGTGGCGAACTTGAAGACGCTGAAGGTCTTGCCGCCCTTGCCCACCCGGGGCTGCAGGTAGAAGATGTAGTGCTCCCCGGTAAGCTTGAGGCCTATCATGACGGGCAGCATGAAGGGCAGGAGCAGCACCATGGCTATGAAGGAAAACACGATGTCGAACAGTCTGGTCATTGTGGCCTCTCGTGGAGGTGCGGGGGGCACCACGTAGAATATTTACAGGATGGTACAGGATGAAGTCGAAGAGATGTACAAGATAAGAAAGATATTTGAGTCAAAGGATTGATCACAGGGCGTGCCCCGACCTGCGGTCGGGTCGGGCTCGCTGCGCTGCGGGCTTTACGCTACGATCCCTCACGCGGCATACAGACAATTCAGATAAGCAGTCCAGAAGCTCGTTAGTAACATTGCTGCTTGCGCTAGATGCGTTGTTGCCAGTAATCCGGTTTTCTGCGAAGATTTGCAACCGCCAGCACTTGGATTTCTGCGTTATCAGTCAATCGGTACAGTATGCCAAATGCAAAATGGGGTATCAAGCAACGGCGAATACCCGGAGAAACTTCACTCCAGGCCGAGGGATATGCACGTACATCTTCAATTGCTGTTTCAAATGCCAGCAAAAATCTATATCCCAAGCCGGACTCTAACAAATCATAATATTCAACTGCTTCATACAATTCTGTTCTAGCAGCTGGATGAAAATACCAGTTCACTGCACGTAGCGCTTTTTTAAGCCTCTCAGTACTTCAGGGCCAGAGACAGGGATACTACTCCCAGCTTCAATTTCAGTTGCCCGTTGGCTAGCTACTTTTGCCCAGACTCCATCTATTTCACTTTCAAATGAATTAAGGCTTTTATATACCGAATCTGCAATTTTTATCCGTTCTTCGACTGGCAATGACAGGACTTTATCAGTCAAATCTATAATAGTCATGTATCCCTCCAATATTCAGCATTCTAAACAGAGTAGCATGTGTATTTTACAGTCCAATACTACCTAGTATAAAATAAGGGATCAACAATTCCAACAGGATGGACAAGATAAGAAAGACACATGAGTCAGAGGATTGCCTGCGGGTCTAACTCATGAAGGGTTACTTACATCCTCCCGTCCAGAAACTTGCCGGTTTACTTGTGGTTGAACTCGGGGATCATCTGGTTGAAGAGGTCTATGAGGTCAGTGCGGGTCCAGGTGCCGGCGGAGCGAAGCTGGCGGATGCGGGTCTCGAAGTGTTCGAGCTTGGTCTGATAGACAGCTCATTAAAGCGGGTTATAAATGCAGAGCTTTTTATCAATGACCAGGCCATCTTGCAAGTCTTCAGTCACCAGGAATGAACACGCTTTTTCCAGTGCTGAGGAAACCATGATCGAATCCCAATATGACAGGCTTAATCGGGAACGAAGCTCAACCGATTTGTACCATGCAGCAATACTGACCGGGAGCACTTCAAAATTGTTGACAATCCTCGTCTGTACCAATTCAAAGGCTACCGGGTCGCCAATATGAAATTTCCTGATCAGGTTGAAAAGACATCACCGTTCATAGATTTCATCCCTTGCAGCAATCAGACTGTATGAAGGGATGACGATTGGTTCAAAAAAGGATTCAGGCAAGGGCTTGTTGGGGGCACCAGTCTCGAACAGAAGCACCTTCAAGTGTTTGTTCTCGAGTTGAGTGAACTTTCGAGGGATTTTTATCATCCCCCCTTCAACATTGGCTTCAAATTCTATTGCAAGCATACTGTGCTCGTTGTACTCTTCCATCCACATAATATAAAAGAAGGAATCAAAAAATCAAACAGGATGGACAGGATAAAGTCCAAGAGATGTACAAGATACAGGAAAATATGTGAGACAAGAAATTGATCAGGTCAGTTGGCTACCGTCAGAAGAAGGTCCAATTCATTCTCAAGAACCATATTGATCAAGGCATCACGGCTTTTCCCGCTCGTTTTGGACAGCAATGCCAACTTCTGCTCCAGAGATGACGGCAGATAGTGAGGCAATCGTATTTCTTCTTGTGGAATGTAGAACTTGCCGCGTTCAGCCTTGGAAAAGTCATATTCATCGAGCATATCACTCATAACACTATCTCCCTTCCTCAAAGCTGACATCATGTTTAGACTGATTTATTTCAGCTTTTGCCGGATCCCATTCAAAATTCATGCGAAAACCTTCAAAATAGTATTTCGTTTCCTCAGTTTGATTCTACCTGTAAGGCCGGGCACCAGCAGAAACCTTAAATCTTGTTCTTGTACAACACCACTCAAACCACAGGTCTTTCTCTCGACGGTTTGCTACATCCTCCCGTCCAGGAACTTCCCCGTCTCCTTGTGGTTGAATTCCGGGATCATCTGGTTAAAGAGGTCTATGAGGTCGATGCGGGTCCAGGTGCCGGCGGAGCGCAACTGGCGGATGCGGGTCTCGAAGTGCTCGAGCTTGGCCTGGTCGAATAGGGGCTGGTTCTTGATGACGCCTAGGTTCTGGAAGCGGTCCATGTCCAGGGTCTCGTTGTCAGTGTAGAATTCCTCAAAGTCCTTCTCTCCGGTGGTGTCGCTACTAAAGAAGTATACGGGCCACTTGCGCTGGGGCTTGAGTTCCGCGACGCGGGAGCGGGCCTCGTCCTCGCTGGCGCATTGGACGGGTTCGTAGCCTGCGCGTTCCAGGTAGCGCTCGGCTATCTGGCTGAAGGTTATGAGGTTCAGGCCCTGGTCCAGCTTGGGAAAGAAGACGTCGCGGTTGTCGCCGAGGAGACATGACATCAAGCACAATTCGCCAGATTCCTTGGGCGTAACGAAGTAGCGGCGCACATCATTAGGCGCCGCTAACGGCTGGTCCTTCTCGATGCGGCGGTTAAAGCCGTACAGGAGGCTGCCGTCAGAGAAGGCCACGTTCGCGAAGCGCGCGGTGGAGACCGGCATCTCGAGGCTCCTGCGCATGAGGAACATCTCCATGATGCGCTTGCTGGCGCCCATCATGTTCACCGGGTTGGCGGCCTTGTCGGTGGAGACGCAGTAGTAACTTGATCAGGGCGTGCCCCGACCGGTGGTCGGGTCGGGCTCTCTGCTCCAAGTCCTCGCTTCGCTGCGGGCTTTACGCTACGATCCCTCACGCGGAGAGCGGGCATCAGGTACGGGTTGTTGCAAAGATGACACTATTTGCTGAACCGCTACAGTAGGAGTAAACAGACGCTCGGCAAGGTTGCGGCACGTATCCTTCAGCGTATCGTCTTTCAGCCACACATCTACAAGCTTTCTGGCATTACTCGCAAGGGTTACACTATTACCATCAGTACTTACCAATCCCACCCCGTTTTTTTCTATCATGGCAATCAAATCGTTCCCAAGGTTGATGCTGGCTAATACGGGTAGTCCATACGTCATGTAGGATATGAATTTGCCGGGAATATTGTGCGTAGTGTGCCGTGTATCCAGAGCAACCAACCCAACATCGCATTGTGCATACAGTCCGGGAATTTCATCGGGGTCTATCTCATCGAAAAACACTATATTGTCTAATTCCCGCGCCGCGGCATCGGTTTTTAGTTTTAATGCGTCGCTACCACGTCCTACAAACAGGAATCCGATATCCTTTTGATCTTTGAGTTTCTGCGCGAGATCTACCAGTAATCCCATGCCCTGGGCTATGCCCATATTGCCGGCGTATACGAATATTTTCCTTCCGGCCAGAGGTGTTTCTTGGACAGAAATACTACACCTCAAAGCAGGATCTTTTGCGTGCCAGTTTTGAAGTACCTCTACCACATGTCCGGGCTTCTTCTGCCATGTACTCAAGTATGCTTTGTTGCCTGGTGCCTGGACGCCAATGGTATCCGCGACTGAATACTGATACTTAGCGATAGCTTTAAAAAAAAGATATGGCAATCCTTTCTTGAGCAATCCCATATCAAAAGCCCATTCCGGGAATATGTCACGCAAAATAAGGTAGGTCCGCACTTTGGAAAAATGCTTGAGATGATTGACTATAGGACCAAAAAAAATCGAGGGAGAGTACCAGACAATTCCATCCCACTTCTCAGAAGCCAAAGTAGTAGTACTGAGCTGGTGCAACATCAAATATGGCATGAGAAATTCATTGATTGTCCGCATGACGTAGCCTATATCTTTAGTCCTGCGGGTCTTCAGGCGAACTATTCTTACAGAAGATACAACATCAATGCGGTAGTTACCGGAGATAACAGAATCAGGCAATACAACGGTCAGGTCGTGTCCCTGCTGTACAAATTCTTCAGAAAGATCCCTCAGTTGAACCGCACCGGATGATTTCAGAGGTGGAAAAGCATCAGCTATCAATACAATTTGCATGTTGCAGACATCCCTTTATTAATCTTTATATACCCTTAATTTCTGTATCATTTTTAGGCTCATTATATTAGGAATAAAGTGCTCTATACCTTTTTCCATACATTCCTGTTTATATAATCGATATAGCTCAGGATGATTCGGAGTACTTTATCCGAAACGTTAGGCATGCTGTAATCGGAGACCTGGCGGAAGGAACGTTCCTGGCCTCGCGGCTGCATTTGCGCGATGCGGGCAGCCTCGAGCAGGCGATCGGGTTCCAGGCCACACATGATCACGGACGCTTCTTCCATGCCTTCCGGCCTCTCGTGGGCCTCACGGATATTGATTGCCGGGAAGTTGAGGATAGATGACTCTTCGTTAATGGTGCCTGAATCTGATATGGCAAGTCGGGCTTCCAACTGGAGCCGGTTGTAATCACAGAAACCGAGGGGCTTCAAGGTTCTGACCAGGGGGTCCAATTTGACACCCTTGGCCTCAAAACGCTTCCGAGTACGCGGGTGGGTAGACATGATGATTGGCTCGCCGTATTCGGCGGCCAGGCGATTGAGCGACTCGACGAGGTTGTTGAGATTGCGGTCCGAATCGACATTTTCTTCCCTGTGGCAGCTTACGACGAAAAATCGTCCGGACTCTAAACCTAGGTCAGCTAAGACCGTCGATGCGTCTATCTTGGGCCTATAGTGATTGAGCACTTCAAACATGGGACTCCCGGTCTTTATGACGCTGTCAGGAGACAGGCCTTCGCGCAGGAGGTATTCGCGGGCGATTGACGAGTACGGCATGTTGATGTCGGAGATGTGGTCGACTATCTTGCGGTTGGTCTCTTCGGGCACGCGCTGGTCGAAACAGCGATTACCGGCTTCCATGTGGAATATGGGAATTTTCCGACGCTTGGCGGGGATGGCCGAGAGGCAAGAATTGGTATCACCGAGAACGAGGAGCGCATCTGGCTTATGCTCCTGTAAGGCTACGTCCATCTTCTCTATTATCCTGCCTATGGTCGCCGCCGCCGTTTCGCCCGCGGCTTCCAGGAATACGTCGGGCTTGCGCAATTCAAGGTCATCGAAAAATATCTTATTGAGCTCGTAGTCGTAATTCTGGCCGGTATGCACCAATACGTGCTCCACATCCTTATCGAGCCTATCCATGACCCGGGATAGCCTGATGATCTCGGGCCGGGTACCGACTACGGTCATTACTTTAGTTCGTTTCATCGTCAACTCCAGCATAAATTGTATCTGGGTGTTCTTGCGAAAAGATCTCATTTGCCCAAAAAATAGTTATCAGATCGGCCGAACCTATGTTCTTGATGTTATGCGTCCAACCCGGAGGGATATCGACGACGCGGCACTCGGTACCCTCTACTTCGATGCTCGTCTTAAGTCCATTAGATATATTACGAAACGAAATCAAGGCGCGGCCATCGACGACGCAGAATTTCTCGACCTTCGTGTGATGGTAGTGGTTGCCTCTCGTCACGCCAGGCAAAGTACGGGAAACGAAAATCTGACCGGCATGAGGAGATTTTATAAGTTCGTATAGGTACCCGCGGTTATCGCTCTTTTTATCAGCGGCATAGGATAGCCTGTCTACCTCGAGATAGGACAGGTAAGTAGAATAAAGGTACTTCTCGAATTTATCGGAAAATTCAGGCAAAATGCACGTTATGCGCGATTGGATGAAGCGATTCAGCTTTTCCGTTATAGATCCAAGCGATACGGAGAAAGTCGGTTCGACGCTGCAGAAGCCATCCTTCTGCGCAGGCGTAATTCCATCCATAATCCCGATCAAAGAGGCGACTATATCGTCTATGTAGACGAAGTCTATGATTTTGGCGGGATCGTCGACCCTGAAGGGTTCGCCATGGGCGGCTTGGTGGCAGAAAGTCGCTATCACCGAATTGTAAAATGGCCTTGACCACTTTCCGAAGGCGTTAGCCAAGCGGTAGATGTGCGTGTGCGCGCCGGTCCTCTTGGAGTAATTCGCTAAAATCTGTTCCGCATGCAATTTGGATAGCCCGTAAGCGTTATCAAGAGCGGCTTGTATCGATGACGTGACCGCTATAACCGGCTTATTGCCACTCGAGTCCGCAAGCGATACTATAGCCTCGAGAGACCCGGCATTGCCAGACTCGAACTCGGCGGGGTCTTTAGGCCGGTTGATACCGGCAAGATGGATGATATACTCGGCCTTGGAAACGGCGTCGGCAAGGAACTGCGGCGGGGTGTCGATGTCGGTTTCGTACAGCGCTACATCCTTGCGCTCGCGTAGCGTAACGCATACGTTCTTTCCGATAAAGCCATTAGCGCCCGTTACCAGGACTCTCGTCATACGCCTTCGCCCTCTATACCCTGAAGGGCCTTCTGCACATAGTCAAGCTTCATAAGAAGATCCTTAAGCCCTTGCCTGTCGAGCCTAACGGTATTGTGGGAATTATACTCGTCTATCGTTTCTACCTTCGTGTCGCCCCGGTCGAAATACATGCCATAATTAAGGTCCCGCGTGTCGGCCGGAACGCGGTAATAATCGCCCATATCGACGGCCTTGACCGCTTCTTCCTTGGCCAGCAAGGTTTCGTATACCTTTTCGCCATGCCTCGTGCCTATGGTACGAATTTCATTCTTACCGTTGAATATATCGCGCAGAGCGTAAGCTAGATCCTCTATAGTCGATGCCGGAGATTTCTGGACGAACATATCGCCTTGCTTGCCGTTGTTGAAGGCGAAAAGAACCAACTCGACGGCCTGGGGGAGGGACATCATGAAACGCGTCATATTAGGGTTAGTGACCGTAATGGGCAGATTGTTCTTTATCTGCTTTATGAACAGCGGAATGACTGACCCGCGGGAAGCCATTACGTTGCCGTAACGCGTACCGCACAGGAGCGTCTCTTCTTCCTTCATATTTCGGGATTTCGCCTGCATCACTTTTTCCATCATAGCCTTTGACATGCCCATGGCGTTGATGGGATATACGGCTTTATCGGTGCTCAAGACGACGACGCGCTTAACGTTGTTGGCAATCGCCGCGTCTATGGTATTACCGGTACCGAGCACATTGGTCTTAACGGCCTCTAATGGATAGAATTCGCATGAAGGCACCTGCTTTAGGGCCGCGGCAGAGAATACATAATCGACGCCCCTCATGGAGCTATAAATAGAATCGTAATCGCGGACGTCGCCGATATAGAATTTTATCTTGTCGTTCTTATACTTGTGCCGCATGTCGTCTTGCTTCTTCTCGTCGCGGCTGAATATACGGATCTCTCCGATATCAGTATCTAAAAAGCGGTCGAGAACTGCATTCCCGAATGAGCCAGTACCGCCGGTAATCAACAATGTTTTTGCCTTAAACAATCGGAACCTCCTAGAAAATCTAATGATTTACAGCGACTTAAAGACAATTCAATGTTTTACATTTTCAATGCAATATAAACCCATGAACACTTTAGACTGATCCTTCAAATAATGTAAATGCTGGCTGTGGCTTTTCAAATCGCTTCGTATCAATGATAAGCGTTTCATTATACTAGGCAGTTTCATGATGATTCTCAGTGCATAAACAAGCGTGTTAGCATTAAAGATATATTTTTTAACCCCATTCATACTCAAGCAAAGAACTCGGTTTCTAATCAAGGATCGCTCTATAGGATTGCGCTCTAGCTCCGCAAGATGGCGATACATTCGTTTTTTGTCGTTTATGAAAGCCACATTCCTGATGATATACGTAGATTGGCGTGTCCTACGGTAATAAATATAAAACCCGCCATCCACCTCGTATCTCAACTGAGGCTTCGCTTCTGCCAAACGGATCTGCATTGCAAAATCTTCGACTACCAAAAAAGACGAAATGAATTTCGCCATATCAGGAATTTCAAAAATGCTAGAGTCGTAGGCGAGACTAGGCGTGTGAATAGCGCTAAAGCCCTTCATCGCACCAAGGAAATTCCTTGAGTATATCTCCTCGCTCGCGATGATATTGAAAGCTTGGGCTTTAGAGAATTGAAGGCCTTCCGGATAGAGCATAAGTGGCAAGCCGGATGCGAGCAAATTTTCGGACACCCTGTCGAGAAGTTCGAAGATATTAAGTGATGAGTATAAATCGTCACCGGCCAGCACTTTAATTCGCTTACCGCGACCATAAGGGAATATGCGTACGAAGTTCGCGCAAGTTCCTTCGTTTTTTCCGTTTTCTAGTATTTCGAAGGATACAAAACATCCGCCATGAACCTCTAGCCATGCTTTCGCTATGTTTACCGTAGCATCTCGGGAGCAGTCATCAGCGATAAGAACAGAGCATCTGCGTCCTTCTCCCCAGTGCTCGATCTGGTATCGAATGCTCTCTAGATGCTCAATTATGTATGACTCGTGATTATAGGTTAAGGTGATAAATAGATATTCTGAATCGCAACTATTTACAGACAAGCTAGCGTTGTTCATCGGGTTAAGGCTCTAGTAATTTTTCTAACTATTGATCTAAGCGTTAACCGGATCGCGCTCAATCCGACCATCTTGAAACCGGTCAAAAAGAACTTAGCCTTCCAAGCAAAGGAATGTGAAATTTGGCTAGGCTCTATGATTCCGCGCAAAGAAAGATCGATGCTTAAGCCGAATTTTTCAAGCGCTGGTTCTATAACCCGGGCCACCCATTTTCCCCTGTAGATTGCCCCGCCTAGCGAATGCTGAAAGGAATAAACAGGCGTATTGCCTTCAATCGGAGCAAAGGCTTTCTTCCCCGACGCGTGCAGCCTTGCGGAACCGAAAAATTCCCAAGCCCAAGGATTGTCTCCTCGATGCACGAATCGCACAAGATCTTCTTTCCTCCACAGGCCTGGAGCCGAATTAAGTATATAATCCGAACCTGGGGTAACCTCTGAAAAGCGTTCATCTACGCTTTCTTTATCTAGCGTCAAGTGGGGATTGATTAAGTAGAAAGCACAAATTTCCGGTTTCTTGTCCAGAATTCCTATGCATCGATTAATTTCTGCCAAGTCTATAGACGCTTCGACAATATGATCGTCGAATACCATAAAGACGTATTCTGTTTTTACACAATCGAGAGCATTTAGTAAGCGTCCTCCCCAGTCGTCATACTTGTCGGTGCTAAGTATCGATCCTGATGGTCTCCGAAAGGTAAGTCCTTCGAGACCGAAAGATTTTTTCTCCGTATTTAGAATAATTGGAGGCACATCGCCTTTCCAATAGAAGCGCAATGCGTGAAAAAATGGAAGCCAAACGTCCTCGTACGCGTCGCAGGAGTTTACAAGTATCTCGAGTCGTTCCATATCAATCTTCCTAATGATAATGCTGCTTTTCCATACTATTACTGATCAAAGTATTATCCATTTCATCTAACGTTGTTCTTTTAATGAGGTAATTATTAAATACCAGTCAAGATAGTTTGCTCCACTTGGAGGGTACAAACAGTGTACCGACCTCAAGTGAAGTCAGCGTGATTTTAAATCATCACCTGGTACAAACTATGTTGACAGGTTCCGAAGGTAGCTTAAAAATTTGCTTATTACTGTGGTAAGATTGTCCATAGCTACTATTTCCATCTTGATGAAAGGTTTGTTGTGAATTATTCAAACCATTTGAAAAGCCAAAATACAAGCTATTTTTATTCTGCGTCAGGCTAACCGGACAGCAGTGATATTATATATAAATAATATATATTGCTTTCTATTTTATATTTTTTCTCCATTTTCAACATATTTACTAAATTACTACAAGTAAATATGATTTTATTTTATTCAACCACCAAATCGTATTACCATATTAAGATATACTCCAGATTTATACAATAAAAATATAAGTAATAGATATAAAACCATACGGGCAACTTGGTTTTTAAAATTCGCAAATCCAATGAACGCGAAAAAGAAAAACATATTTAGCCTATCGCCTCCCAAAAATAAAACCGCGATAAAAATGATAGACATAAATGTTAATGCAAAAATTCTTCTCTTTGAGAAATATACAGTCAAAAATGATAATAATATGATAAATAATAAATCTATAATTGATATTTTGGCGGCATATGCTAGATAGTAAGATGCTTTAGATAAAATATATGTATTGAAACGGATTCCTATCAATACGCCAACGGGAATTACTAATATTAGTAAAAATGAATCGAATAGTTTAAATTTAAAATTTCTAGACTGCAGAATATGCCCAGAAAACATTGCACCGATGATAATAGTCATTTGAAAATGGCTTAAAACACTTAATATAAGTAACCCATATATTAATTTGTTATTTTTTGAGCTATTTAAAAATATAACAAAGAACATAAATGCAAATTTTAGCTTCTCTAACGTAAAATACATTGCTAGTAAATAGTAGTTGCCAATGACAAATAAAACAGAAAATCCAATTCTGCCAGTTTTTTTATACAAATATATAATACAACAGACTCCTAATATTGCATTAATAAAAGCCATCAACACATCTTTATCTATTCCAACATTCGAACCGATCCAACATACAAGAGGATGTACAATTTCAAAACTATAGATAACAGTTCGATATGCTTTTAGAGCATCCCCAAGAGAGAGACCATAAACGATTTGATATGCTTTCCTGTAATGTACTTGGTCTCCCATTGAATGAAAAGGAGCAAACACTATACTAAATATAAAAATTATTAAAAATACTGCATAAAAAACAAATTTCGTGTTTCCTTTAATGTCATTACTTTCTAATACAATGTTATTATTCATACGAATATTCGCTTTCCTTAATCGATCTAACTATAATTTTTTTAGCTTAACTAAATCACGGGCATAGCGGTAACCTTCCAAGCTTAGTAGCCACGAAACGAATAAATAGAGTGTTGCACAGCCAACCAAAGTGAAGATCAATGTCAACAAATGGCCGAGATTAAGAAATCTAATAGGATATGTTACTACCCCAATTACTATAGAAAGAATTGCATAGGGAGCAATGTCGCGAAGCTGTGCTAGTATGCTATAGCCGATTAATGATCCAGTAGTGACAGCATCAATTATAAAGAAGCATACTCCATAAGCGACAAGCCCTATAAAGAAAGCTTTGAGACCAAAGGGCAACAGGATAATTAAAAAAATGATCCCTATTATTTTCTTTATAGTCTCATTCCGCAAATATAGATTGCTTTTTCCGAGCGCATTTGGTACCTGAATATTCAGAGAATTGAACGGGATCAACATATATGCCAAGGTATACATAATAAGGTAGTCTCTTGAGTGAAGCCATCGCTCAGAAAACAGTAAAACGATTATAGATTCGGAATTCATTATGAGTCCCGTTAGTATCGGAAAAAGCAGAAATGCAGTAATAATTGCTACACGCCTAACCGTTACTTTTATATCATCGAGACGATCCTGCCTGGACGATAGATCACGTAGCATAACTGATTGAATGATGCTATCAACATTAACGACGATCAACTGAGGAAATTGTTGCCCTTTTGTTACAAATCCCAAAATTCTTGTATTAAATATTCTACCAAGCGCAATGGACTGAACATTTAGGAAAGTCGCCTCGAGAAGAAATGACAAGGTGAACTTCCAAGAATAGCTAAGCATGGATCGGAATTTCGCGAACGAGAAATATGCTTTTGGCCAGTAGCCAGATTGTAACAAGAGCGTTATTGAACATACTATTAAGCTTGTTAATTGCTGGATAACAAGCGCCCAGAAACTCATCCTCATTAAGGCGCAGAAAATTCCGACTATACCTGAAATAATAACTCCGATGGTATTAGCCACGAATATCTTCTTGAATTTCGCACGGCGAATAATATAGGTTTCTTGTATTGTATTGAATACTCCAATAATCAAAGAAAGCCCAAGTACTCGTATAAGATTAACAAAACCGCTCACTCCAGTTATTATCCCCAGTGTAGGAGCAAATAAATAAAGACCGCTATATAGAAGTACCGAAAAAACCAAATTAGCATGGAATGCTGTCGAAAAATAATTGCTATTTATGTTTTTAAATTGTACAAGAGACTTAACAACACCTGCTTGGAGAACAACATTAAGAATTGCAATGATCGCAGCCCCAACAGCAAAGGTTCCATAATCCTCAGGTTTTAGCAATCTAATTAAAACTAACTGGATGATAAACTGTATAACCACTACACTAAACCGCTCAAGTGACTTCCATATGAATGAGCGAAGCAAGGCAGGGCTTGTATTAGACACTGTTTACTGACCTTTTTCTAAACGTAAGCATTCACGGTGCTTATAACGTATTGCACTTGCTCCGGTAGCAACGTCGGACTCATTGGAAGACTCAACTCTTCGCGATGTATTTTCTCAGTTACAGGGTACGATAAATCATTCCATGCTTTATAACATTCCTGCTTATGCGGCGGAATAGGGTAATGAATGATCGTGTGGATGCCTTTCTCCTCTAAGTACTCCTGCAATCCATCGCGTTTACTACAGCGTACGGGGAAAATATGGAAAACATGTGCGGACCATTCCGGCACTTTTGGAACAAGTACAAGAGGGTTGGTAATGCCATTAACGTAAGCCTTCGCTACCGTTCGCCTAAGCTCGATATCGGCATCGAGATGCCGTAATTTCACAGAGAGCACGGCCGCCTGGATTTCGTCGAGCCGGCTATTCCGGCCGAGGCGTTCGAATACGTACTTCTTCTTTGAGCCGTAATTCGCCAGCATCCTTACCATCCCAGCTAGGGCGTCGTTACTGGTAGTTACCGCTCCGGCATCGCCGAAAGCGCCGAGGTTCTTGCCCGGATAGAAGCTATGCCCGGCGATCTCGCCGATGGAGCCGGTTTTCTGGTTGCGGAATAGGCATCCATGAGCTTGCGCGTTATCCTCGATAAGTCGTATGGAGCGCGCCTTGCATATTTGGCCGATGCGATCTGTATAGCCGCATTGACCGTATAGATGAACGATCATTATAGCTTTCGTCTTTGACGTAATACTCGCTTCTATCAACGAATCGTCAAGTTGATATGTATCGATATTCGGCTCGACAAGAACGGGCACTAGGCCGTTGACCGTAATAGCCAGGATCGAAGCTATGTAAGTATTAGCGGGAACGATCACCTCGTCGCCGGCCCTCATAACACCTAGCTCTATATAGGCTTGGAATATTAGGTCTAACGCATCGAGGCCATTAGCCACACCAATAGTGTGCGTTGTCCCAATGTACGAAGCGTATGCCGCCTCAAATTCGCTTGTCTCTTTCCCTTGCAAATACCATCCAGAATCGACGACTCTATTTACGGCTTCGTGTATTTCTTCTGCATGTTGTTTTGTAACATCCTTAAGCGATAGAAAAGGTACATCCATAGTCAATCCTCCAAGCCAAAATATGTTCCGCTGTCATCTTTTTTTTCATTATCTAGTAACTTACCCGTCCGGGTAACATATCCTTTTTGTCGCGCAGGATTGCCGTACCAAACCGTATGTTCTGGTATATCGTGTGTTACGACGCTACCCGCGCCAATCAACGCATA
Source organism: uncultured bacterium (assembly GCA_964293355.1). Taxonomy (GTDB): domain Bacteria; phylum Spirochaetota; class Spirochaetia; order Treponematales; family UBA12059; genus SZUA-370. The sequence goes on along the minus strand of CAXZAJ010000016.1, from coordinate 5,435 downwards.
TTCGCCTATAGTGTGGCCCGCAATGATCGTAGAATTCGCACCGATCGAAGCGCCTTTTTTAATAATTGTTTTTTTAAATTCGCGAGGATACTGTTTAGACCGGGGGATGATATCATTCGTGAATGTAACATTCGGTCCGATAAATACATCATCTTCAATCTTCAAACCATTCCATAGTTGCACGCCCGATTTTATCGTTACATTATCGCCGACGGTCACGTCGCTCTCGATTAAAACATGAGCGCAAATATTGCAATTAGCCCCGATCCTAGCGCCTTCGAATACGACGCAGAATTGCCAAATTTTCGTACATTCTCCGATAATTGTAGTTTTAACATCCGCCAACGGGTGAATCATATTACTAACCATCCTTAAATATTCGGAATTCATCGTAAGCCCGGATATAGTCGCTTGTATCATATTTAAGCGATGCCAACACTAGGCATACCGATCCGGATGAAAAATTATCTAACTCTCGCCATATCCCCGGAACTACAAGCAAACCTTGATACGGACGATTCAATGAAAACCTGCGCTTGATATTGCCATCATCGAGAATGACATCAAAACTTCCGCTTGCAGCAACGATAAGCTGGTGTAGTTCCTTATGTGCATGTCCTCCACGTGTTTCACCGCCAGGTACGTCATATAGATAATAAACTCTTTGTACCATGAAAGGAACAGTCACTGAATTTTCAACAACGGTCAGATTTCCCTTTTCTTGATGCCTTTTGGCTAGTTCAATTATCGAGCAGTCATATACGCTTGTTTTCAATTTAAAAACCTTCTTTTACATCAAGAAGAAACTGCTCATAGTCGCGGATATAATCATCTTCATCAAAAACAGTTGAAGACAAAACTAATGATAGAGAATTTGTAGAAAAGTTTTCCATTTCGCGCCAATACAACTTGGGAATGTAAAGACCGTAATAAGAACGGTTTAAATGATATGTTTTTTTTTCTTTCCCATTGTCAATGACTACATCAAAACTGCCAGAAAGAGCAAAGATAAACTCTTCAGTTTCTTTAAGTGCATGTCCCCCACGTTTGGCTCCGCCAGGTACATCATAAATCCAGAAACTTCTAATAATCTCAAACGGGATATGATTCTCACTTTCAATGAAGGAAAGATTCCCGCGTTTATCAAGTATTTTCGGAAGCTCAATTATTCGTGGTACATTCATCTAAAAGTCACCTTGGGAGTTAACCCATTTACATCTTCTGTCGTACGAAAATAATGTTAAAGTTGCTTTAGCAAATATTGCATTAATTCAAAGCATTTTGAAAATTTTAGGTTATTGATACTAATTCAATGGCAAGGAATTCGTTTTCCTGCCATTTTTCTGTATAGCTTACTACTTGAATAGGAAATCGGTGTTCTTTGACAAGTTTAGCAATTGAAGAACCATTTAAAAGAAATCCTACAGACTCTATTTCTTGTATTTTATCCTTGCATGCTGTAACCATGTTTTCATTGAATGATAACTCAATATTTGGCTCAAAATCGATAAATTCCCATTCACTTGCGCGCAATTTTATGACTCTTCCATGAATTGTCTTTTTGAATATTTCGTCAATGGTTTGATCATTAATATCTTTAACAATAATTATTGGAATTGTTTCTGCTAATATTGAGTATCTGCAACCTATAGCTACTTTCATAGCGGCAAAATATTTATTGGCAATTTTTCTGTCATCTGTGAGTAGTTTCAATGGCAAAAAATATGAAACTTCATTAATCGATTTAAATTTAAATGAAAAAAAGAATCCAGACATTTGAACCTCCATTTAAATAAAATAAAAAATCTGCTTGATACTGTTTCTTCTCATGATTACCAAGTTGCGATTTTCAATATACAATACCCCTCATCAAAAACTGAATAGCTGATTAAACCACCTTATCTTTACATTTCAATCCCCGGGGAGACGCGCGATCGCCTGTCCTACCGGCCAGGAAGCGCGCGTCAGGGGGCTCGTCTGGCACAGGCAACGGCCCTACAATGCGTGGAGCCCCCTATATCCAAATACTCATGAAGCAAGAGCAAATCCGTTCGTCCAGGCCCTGAAGTTTGCCTTGCGAGCCTTGATGAACTCCGGCAGCTTCTTGAGCTGTTCCACGCCTATCGCGGCCTGCATGTCGGTTACCTTGAGGTTGTACCCGATGTGCGAGTAGATGTACTTGTGGTCATAGCCCTTGGGCAGGGTTCCGTACTGGCCGCTGAAACGCTTGCCGCAGGTGTTGCTCTCGCCGCCGGCGCAGTAGCAGTCGCGCCCCCAGTCCCTGATGGACCGCGTCGCCCGTGCCAGCACCTCGTCGTTCGTGAACACGCAGCCGCCCTCGCCCATCGTGATGTGGTGCGCGGGGTAGAACGAGCAGGTCGCGATGTAGTCGAAGGAACCCACCCTACGTCCCTTGTACGTCGATCCCAAAGCGTCGCAGCAGTCATCCACGAACCACAGATCGTGCTTCTTGATCAGAGCCATGACGGCGTCCAGGTCGTACGGATTGCCCAGCGTATGCGCCAGGAATATGGCCCTGGTCTTCGGCCCTATACCCTTCTCGAGTTCCACCACATCGATGTTGTACGTTCCGATATCCACGTCGACGAACACGGGAACCATGCCGTGCTGGATAATAGGGTTGACGGTCGTGGGAAATCCAGCGGCCACCGAAATGACTTCGTCGCCGGGCTTCAGCCTCTTGGCACCGAGCAGTGGACTGGTCAGTGCAGCAAAGGCCACGAGGTTGGTAGAAGAATCCGAGTTGACAAGGAACGAGTATTCCGCCCCGGTAAAGGCGCTGAATGATGACTCGAACTCTTCAGAATACCTGCCGGACGTGAGCCAGAAATCAAGGGATGCGTCGACGAGGCTCTGCAGTTCCTTCTCGTCGAACACACGGCCCGCATACCGCACCTGGCTCTTGCCGGCCACAAAGGCCTTGGGGGCGAATTTAACCCCGTGGTACTCTTTAACAAGCGAAGCAATCTCCGCCCTCAGTTCCTTTTCAGTCCTGGCCATGCATCACTCCCACTCGTCTATTATTATTCTGTCGCCAGCGATGCCGCTGGCCATCATGGTATCCTTGAACGCCCGTATCATCTGCGGCGGCCCGGACAGGAAATAAGCCGGCCTGCCCATCGGTTCGCACTCGCTGATGATCCTGCCTATATCGAGCCTGCCGCGCGTGCCTGACAGCGGAGCCTCGCATGCAGGCTCTTCGTCCTCGACAAGTATCGTAGTCCTGACACCCTTCTGCGCGCTCCGTCCGATAAGGTCAAGCCCGAGGAGCATCGCGTTCCTCCGTGCCCCGTAGAACAGGCGGACATCCCGCTCGACAGCTCCATCCTTCAACCGGTTCTCGAGGAACGGCAGGAACGGTGAGACGCCCGTCCCTCCTGCCACCAGCACGGCACCCTGCCCCTCGCCCAACGCTCCTTCTATGACGAAATCGCCGTACGGCAGCTTGAGCCAGACTTCTGCTCCTGCTTTGAGGGATTCTTCCATGCGTTTCGTGTAACGCCCCTTGACGCTGTACACGATCTTCAGATCCCCGCATCCCCACGCAGATGCAATGGAGAACACCCGGGACTCCGGCCAGAACCCGCCGGCAGGATCGTACTCGTCAACCGTCAGGTGCAGGAACTGTCCTGGCTTGTATCGCGGAACGGTCCCCGCTGGTGTCAGGGTAACCTCGTATACGCCTTCGCCGTACGCCTGCACCTTTGCAACAACAGCCTTGAGTTTTATGGGATTTGCCATGGAATATCCTTGGTTTGTCTTTGCAATCTTTTTATCAGTTAATCATTGAAGTAATCAAACTACAATATGACTTACTAAACTGTAGTTCTTTCAAAACTAAAAAGCTTTTAATGCTGCAATGAATCCCGTAATGTTCATTGCAACTGGAAATGTTCTCCTGAAGAAAGACTTCATTCTGAAGGTTTTTTGGCGCTTCTCATTTTTAAGAGACGGCGCCAGGCAAATTTCACTTGTATTCTGACGCTTTATTTTTTTGGTTTTTAGTAACAAAGAAATCATCCAAGTTCGCTGTTAAAGGTTCTGGCTCGGGCAACATCAATTCACATCTTGAATTATATTGCATTTTTTGCTTGAAGCATAAAATCAGATAAAGTGACCTGAACAGTTTTGGGATCAGTTCTAATTGATGGTAATTTACTTTGGTCTTTTCCATGGGCTACCCAATTTCGATATTCATATATTTGTTTTGCCTTGCTACGAGACTCTGGAACTACAACATCCGCCAGAGCATCTATCATATCGGCAATAGTCCATCTTTCTATTGACTCTGTGGTTAATGAAACCAATTTTATTAATGTTTCATTGATTTTATTTGTATTGCTGTCAATAATTGCTTGAATAGACGACCTTAATTCACGTTCAAATGAAGCAAACATTGATAAGATCATTATATCGTCCAACTCAAGTTCAACTTTAGTTATTTTTTGCAATATGCTGACTTTTCGTTCACCCAAAAAAACAGTGCGATTGTGTAACATATACAAATCTTTGTTTATCGTACGCTTTGTGACTTTGATTGAATCTTTCATTACTTCATATACAGAGAATACTTCATTAATGATTTGTTCATTCATTGAAGTCTCTCCAATAATGGTACTACAACATCTTTGCTAAATTTAGAAACTTTTCTATATGTACTGTCATCATACCAATACCAATTCTCTTCATCAACATTATCGAAGTATCCATGACTGCTTTTCTCGATTATTTTTCCACTACCATCTTTAGTTTCCGTACTAATACCAGGGCCACCAACGAAAAAGTATAACAGTTTTTCAGTACCGGAAGGTCCAATAAGGTCTATGCGCCCTTTTGCTCCTACTATCCATATTCCATTTGGAATCAATGATACTTTCAGGCTTTCGTCGATTAAAAAATCGTATCGAAAGGAAAGATACGGACCGCTCAACTCTTCAGTAATTGTAATTTCCTGTTCGCTTATTGTAACTTGATGATCAAATTGTTTTAACCATTCCATTAGCCTGGTTTTTACTGATAAAACTTCACCATTATACCATTTTATCTGAGCCTCAATTTTTCCACGATCCGTTGTCATTTTTTACCCCTTATTCCCTACATTCCCGAGAATTTATACCCAAGTCGGCATGCTTTCTTCCAAACAGTACCAGATCGATTAACAGCAAAGATTCATGTTCCTGGGAAATCAGCAAATACCCGAATTTCCAAACCGAAGGAAAACACGATAACCCCAATCCAGCGCCTTCATCGTGTCCATCCTCTTCCATCCTGACAACATTTTAAAAAGGGTTCAAACCCTCGGGGAGACGCGCGATCGCATTGGCCACCCGCCCGGGAGCCGGCGGCGCGGGGGGCGGCTGGGGCCGGCAGGGGGCCCCTAAATCAGGGGGGCGCCCCTCTCCCAGCGGCCACGG
>CAXZAJ010000015.1:0-22783 GCA_964293355.1 uncultured bacterium | reverse complement strand
ATGGTGACGACCCTCTTCTCGCCTTGACTGGCCACGGGGGGTGCAGGTATTGCGGGAGTCGCGGGCGTTGTACTCGCGCAGCCAGAGAGTGCAATCGACACAGCGAGTGTCGAAACCAGGATGGTTGTCCATCGCTTTGTGCGAAGGATAGATTTCATAGATGGCTCCTTATGTTGGATTGTCGAAGCTTAGACCATCAAGCGGCCCGTGTCTATTGTTAAATTTTTAACATTCCAGGCAAAATACAGAGTAGTATGAAGCTTTAATTAATTTCATTTTCCCTATATAGTAATGACATGAAAACGCTGACAAGCTATAAGCAGCTGCTCGAGGTCGTACGGACCGACAAGGCAGCCCTCTTCTACCTTTCCTTTCCGTCATGCGGCGTATGCAAAAGCATTCTGCCCAAAGTGATCAAACTTGCAGAAGACAATTTTCCGGAAATACGGTTGTACTATGTCGACATAGAAGCGGTACCCGAGGCGAGCGGACAGCTCTCTGTTTTTACCGTGCCGGCGGTGCTCGTGTATTTTCAAGGCAAGGAAATGGTGCGCGAGGCCCGTAACTTCGGCATCCAGGAGCTCGGCGCAAAGATAGACCGATACTATTCGATGCTTTTTTAAATTATCAAAAGTCAATATTCATACAAATTTACTCAGTTATTCCTTGATTCATATCATTACCAATAATATAATGTATAAAGACTCTGTAAAACTGATATTTGTGTTTTCTCCAAAATAATTTCATCTCCTGCATGAAGAAGCATCCACTGATTTGATCATGAGGATCGGACAGGGTGTCTGCACGGTATGAAAAGGAGAAAACAATGAGTGCAAGAGGCTTGGCGCGTACGTTTTCCACAGCATTGATAACGGCTGGAATAGCTGCGGCAATGACGAGTTGTTCCAACCCGTTACTGGAGCGCATGCAGGAGCGGATTGCCGGCGATGTCGCAGTGTACCTGTCCGGGCCTGCGCCTGCCATTTCCAGGGCGGTACCGGAGAGCGTTCAAGAAGGAATTCCAACGAGCACCGGTATCTCCGTAACCTTTGACATGAACATTGACAAAACCACCTTGCATGAGAGTTCTTTCAAATTGTTGCAGCTACCGGCACTGACTCCTGTCACTGGTACTGTTGTATATGATCCTGCGACAAAAACTGCCGGGTTTACACCTGCTGCCCGTCTTGAAGTCGAGACCACGTACCGGATCGTCGTGGGGGCTGCGGTGAAGAGTGCCGCTGGAGCTGCTCTGGCCCGGGACTACACCACCGAGTTTACGACCAGGTATTTTCATGATGATGAAATTGGCATAGACCTCAATTATTCCAGCGGCGATCTGGTGCTCAACGCCAGTGCGCCGATTTATTTTCAGGTGTACAGCGTCCCGTTGCCGTATCCGGTCACCGGTGCAAGCATGTCTGTCCTGTCTGATATACCGGTGACTTCCAGTGGCAAATATCGGATACCCAGGAACAGGATTCCTCAAGGCGCAGGGCAGGCACTCGTCATGATGTTTCACGACACAGACAACAGCTACCAGCCTGGTGACGACGGAGCGGACACGGGGGATTCAGAGCGTGTCATCAAGCTCGACGTTGCGGGAAAGACTATCGGTACGGATAATGCCGATGACCTGATTACAGGCAACGCCGATGGCTTTTATATTCTGAACGAGAACTATATCGTTACCGTCGGTGTTGGGTATGCAGTCACCTATGCGGACGGAAGCCCCGTTGATCCCGATGCGTTTGAAACGGCCGATTCTTCAGGAACGTTCAGGCAACTTACGTTCGGTGTACTTGAAACCGCAAGAAACCTCCATATGCTGACTGATGTTGACTATCTGCGCTTCGTGCCACCAACGACTGACCATTACAGCATCAAGGTCAAGGACACCACCTTTGCGGTGGAGGTTGGAGTCTATGCGAGCGACTCGGATGCATATACCGGCAACAACGCGCTTGCAGGTTCGAGCGGTACCGGTGAACGGATAATAAATACAGGTTGGTACGAATTCACTGCCGGTACTACGTATTACCTGCGCATTGACAGCCCCACCTCTGGCCTGGGCTGGTACAGCATCAGCTATCGTTTGCGGGATGTTCCGGCGGATACGTACGAGCCGAAGGAAACACCAGCAGAAGCTACCGTCCTTGCCCTTGGACGCACAAATGCCCTGGAAGCGACACTGGGCAACAATGACCGTGATGTCTACGCCATAACAGTAACGGCAGGAGCACGGTATGCCATAGAAGTAACGGAACTGGACAATTACTTTGGTTCTCAGCTTGCAAAACGGGGTGTGCAATTTGGCATAACGATGTACACCACATGGGACGGAACCAACGGATCGGGGATCTGGTATGGCGATATAGAAGATTTTTACCAGACAGCCAACGGACGCTTGATGTTCGATGCGTCCCGCGTCAATGTAACCAGCGGCTCGGAGACCCGGTGGCTCGTGATACAGAATCTGACACCGGCTCAGGGTAATTCCAATATCATGCCAAGCGCGCGATACAAGGTACTGTACACGTGGGGCCCTGACACGCTCGATGAAGAATATGTTACGAGTCTCAATGGTCCGCGTAGCGATGACGTCATTGACAGTACCGACGATACAGAGCCTCGCTTCGTTAATACGGCTCCAATCGTCCGCACGCTGTATTCAGGAACCGATACCGCCGACCCGGGATCCGATGTGGACTGGTTCCGCATCCAGGTGCGCAACAACATGACCGATTATCTGATCCGTACTGAACCCGTACCAGGAGTTGACGGCATCATCGTGGAATTTGACGTCTACCGCGCGAACCAGACGGGGGCCATCATTCCGGATCTGGTGGCGGCAGGACAGGCCACCGCGCAGCCATGGTCCGGATCTCAGGATGAGCCGGTACGAGGCGTAAAAATCAAGGGCTACCAGATATACGACAGCGCATCGCAATTCATCACATACAATCCAACAAGCATTCAGGGTACGATGTTCGTTCGGGTGCGACGCTCGCCTACATCCCTGACCAATCCGCTGACAGGAGCCTACAGGCTGTATTTTACAGCAGGAGCCGACAATGAAGATGACCAGAATCCTGATTCAAAAACCACGGTAAGCAGCGTTGACTACAACCTGGACGAGACGCCGTGGATTGGTATACCGAGCGGCTTGAATTTTGAGGAACGCAACAAACTGGCAGATATTGATGACTGGAGTGGATCTTCGACACCTATCCGGTACAATACCCTGCACCGGAAAACCTATGATTTCAGCACGGGCGAGCCAGATGGAGCAGCACTGGGTGCTGACTTTGATTACCTGTGGGCGGAAATTCCAGCAGGTATCACAAATGTTTCCTTGATAGTAGTTGCTTCACACGAGAGTTATCCAGGCATGCCGGTAAAAGCGACGGTACGCAGGGCTCGCAAGACCAGCCCATCCTCAGCGCTGGATACCATCCGGAGCGTTGACATCAGTCCTGACAATGAAATCGTAACTGAAGCCGAGTTAGGTACGGCGACACCCTACACATCCGAGACTTACTTTACAAACAACGGTGACCACCAGATTTTCCAGAACATTACGGTGGTTCCCAGGGACGTTCTCTTCATCCGGGTAGAACGCGATACTGCCAACGCAGGTCCGGGTGACCCTTTAACAACCGAATACAGCATCAGATTATTGACTTTTTAGCCGGAGGTAACCATGAGAAAAAGCCTGCTTCCAATTTGCATACTGTGCCTTGCGCCAATACCTGTACTAAGCCAATCCGTATCGCTTGACGTGCAGCCCAGGGGATTCGTACCGTCACGAGGCAGTGCCGAGCTCTTCAATCCTGGCGCGGGGGGCTCAGTAACAGCAACCTTTGCTCCGCTGGAATTGCTGTACCTTAAAACCGGCCTGGGGTATTCATACATGCCAACCGTAAGCTTGAATACGCTGAGCCTGGTAACGGGAAACATCGGAGGAGGCTTGCGGCTCGATATCGGTTCCGCGGCAACGTTCAGGCTGGGGGCGTCCGCCGGCATGTATTTGGGTTTTTATGACAACCTCACCGCATATAATCCGTCCATCTCGGCGGAGTCGAGCATCCAGTTCAAACTCGGCGATGGCTTCAGGTTGGGACTCGGCGGAGGCTACGAGTACTATGTGGGTAACCTTGTCGTTGGCCCGACCTTCAGCGAACAATCGTTCCTGGAGGGATTCAATATATTCGTAGGCGCGACCTTTATTCCAGGAGCCGCATCCGGACAGGCGAGAAGGCCACGGCTGGAAATAGGAAAGCCTGAGTTCGAGCAGGTATTCCCCGTTTTCTATCAATACTACAATGACCAGCCGCTGGGTACCGTCACCATTACAAACAAGGAACGCAGGCCAGTAACAAACGTGTCGGTCAGTTTTCTGGTACAGCAATACATGGAAGCACCAAAACTGAGCGTGCGCATCGACAGGCTGTCTTCTGGAGAATCGGTCGAGGTACCCATACTCGCGCTGTTCCGCGACAACATCCTGACGGTAACCGAGGGTACTACCGTCTCGTCGCAACTGATCGTTGAATATGAAGAAGGTAGCGACTTCCTTACCACGTCGCGTAACGAAACGGTGCGCATTCTCAATCGTAACAACCTTACGTGGGACGACGACCGCAAAGCCGCTGCGTTTGTAACGGCCAATGACCCCACGGTACTCCGGTTCGCCAGGAACATAGCGGCCGCCATCCGCGGAGAAGGAGCTACCGCGGTCAATGAACGGTTACGCATCGGCATGGCGCTGTTCCAGGCGTTGAGCCTGTACGGCATGGAATATTCCATAGATCCTGACAGTTCGTATATCGAGCTTTCAAAGAACAGCAACGCGCTCGACCTGGTACTGTTTCCAAGCCAGACGCTGGATTTCAAGGCGGGCGACTGTGATGATTTATCGGTGCTCTATTGTTCGCTCCTGGAATCCGTCGGCATACGCACCGCATTTCTGACTATACCAGGCCATATCTTCATGGCATTCGCGCTGGACATGGACGAGGCTGAAGCCGCCAGGACGTTTTCACGGCCAGAGGATCTGATCATCATCAACAAGGAAGTCTGGCTTCCCGTAGAGATTACCATGGTCAGGCAGAATTTCCTGGAAGCCTGGAGTACCGGCGCAAAACAATGGCGCGATAATATCCGCTCGGAGACAGCTGAAATATTCGTCGTCAGGGATGCATGGAAGACGTACGCACCGACGGGTTTCTCATCGGAATCGCTGACCATAGCACTGCCGCAGACCACTGAAGTCGTACCGAACTACACTGCATTGCTCCGCCGTTTCATCGAGCGGGAAATCGCGCCGCGCGTTACTGACCTGCGTTCAAGGATCAACACGAGTGGAGGCAGCCAACGGCTTATAAATTCTTTGGGCACCCTCTACGCCCGCTATGGCCTCTACCCCGAGGCTGAAAAGGAATTCCTGCTGGCAATAAAAAAGTCTGAATACCTGCCGGCTCTGATCAATCTGGGAAGTGTATTCCTGCTCAGGAATGACCTGCGCACCGCGTTCAAATATTACGAGCGGGCGCGTTTGCAGCGCAAGGATGACCCCCTGGTGCTGATTAACCTTGCCCGGGTACATTTTGACCTTGGCGAGTACGCACCCGCGACACAGCGTTATAAGGAAGCACAGGTTCTCGCACCAGAGTTAACAAAGGACTTCAGCTACATAGTCAGCACCAGCACTGAAACTGGCCGTGCATCATCGGCGCAGCAACGAAGTCTGGTTTCATGGAAAGATGAGTGAGGCTGATCCCCCGGAAAGCGAAAGTGTCTCCGGGGGACAATGACGTGAGCCTCAGTACTTTACTGTCATTTCTTGGCGGCTTGTACGTATCTGACAATACTGCAGAATTCTTCGTCGGTTACCAGTCCGCGCTTTTCATTACCCAGAGTTTTTACAGCGCTCAGGACCGCTGAATTCTGATCGTCGTCAAGTTCTCCGAGGCCCAGTTCCGCGAGCTTGTAATTGATGGACAGCTTGCCGCTCTTCTTGCCGAGTACCACCCTGCCCTTCCGACCGACGATGGACGGGTGGACGGCGAACATGGCCAGCGGATTCTCGACGACCAGGTTGACTCCGATACCAGACTCGCGAGTAAAGTTTTCCTCGCCGACGACGGGCTTGTTGCGCGCTACGGGGATGCCGCTCAGGTCTGCCACGAGCGCAGACAGGTCCTTGAGCGCTGTAATATTGCGCCCGGAATCTTCGTTGTACAGTAGCTTCATGGCCAGAATCAGTTCCTCGAGTGGCGCGTTTCCCGTGCGTTCTCCGAGGCCGTTGACGCAGGAGTGGACGACGCTGGCGCCGGCTCCGACCGCGGCTAGTTCAGTCGCCAGGGCGAGGCCGAAATCGTTGTGGGTATGGATCTCAACGGGCAGGCCGGTGGCTTCGCGGTATTTTCGGGTAAGCCAGCAGATCGCTTCCGGCGTCGCGCAGCCCATGGTATCCACGATACCGATGGAATCGGGCGGAGCTTCGTCCATGATGCCTCGCAGTAGTTTATCCAGGTCTTCTTCCCTGGCCCGCGTTGAGTCATACGGAAAGTACACGGTGTACAGGCCCTTGGATCGGGCGTAGTTGATTATGGGAACGCTCTTCCGGAACACGTCTTCCCAGGTCCATTTGAATTGATGGACGAGCTTGGGGTAGCCGATGGGTACCTCAATGACGACGCCGTGGGCACCGCAGGCTACGGCCTGGTCTATGTCCTCTTCCATCGCGCGCGCGAACGTGAAGATTCTTGCGTCAAGGTTCAGCGAGTGTATCTCGACGATAGCCTCGAAATCCTCGCGCGAGACCGCGGGCATGCCTGCCTCGATACGGTCAACGCCGACCGCGTTCAGCGCCCTGGCGATGGCCACCTTGTCAGCCTTGCGGAAGACGACGCCCGGCGTCTGCTCGCCGTCACGGAGGGTAGCATCGTGGATGAGCACCTTGCGTGGTGGTTCCCTTGTCGCGATCACCTCATCCTTGAAGTTGAAGGGGCTCACCCAGTATTCGCCGTCTTTCCTGTAGGCTTCGTTCATGGCTCTCTCCTTGATAGAAAGAAATGGCCGCCAGGGAATCGTCTCCCCTGGCGGCCCGGCTTTTCATGCCGAAAGCAATGCGGGTCTTACTTCAGCCAGCCCTGCTCCTTGAAGTACTTCTTGGAGCCGGGGTGGTACGGAATGAGCATCTGGTCTTCAGGAAGCACGAGGGCCGGCCCGAACTGCTTCATCAGCGAGGTGACCGTATTGAGGCTCTTGAGGTTCTCGTAGAGTGCCTTGGTCATGTCGTAGGCAAGTTTCTCGTCAAGCTCGGCGCGTACGATGATGATGTCCGGGGGGGTACCAACCGTCGGCACGGCTGCGGGCTGGTTGGGATAGGTGTTGGCGGGGATCTCGCGGCGGCCGTAGAAGGGATTTACCTTCCTGAGCGCTGCGACCGCGGCATCGGTGATGGGAATGATGTTGGTCTTGTTGTCCAGCATCAGTTCCGTCATGCCAGAAGCACCGAGCGCGAGTCCGATGATTCCGCCGTCTACCTGTCCGTCCTTCATCATCTCGATGGCCTGGGCGTACTCCACGTAGCTGACCTTCATGTCCTTGTAGGTAAGGCCATAGGCAGCCAGGGTCTCGCGGGCGTCTACTTCACCACCGGATCCAACGGGGCCGACGGCGATGCGCTTGCCCTTGAAATCGGCGACTGACTTGATGCCGCTGGACTTGGTGGCCACGACCTGGAACACGTCGGAGAACAGGCCGCCGGTGAGCGAGCGCAGCCAGGGCATCTTCTCGGGATACGGGGCGGTACCGTTGGTGGCGCGGTAGGCCTCGAGCGACCTGCACATGGCAACGTCAATGTCGTTGGTGCGCAGGAGGTCGATGTTGTGCGGGCTGCCGTTGGTTGCGATGGCGACAACCTTGATGCTGGAAATGTTCTGGTTCCAGACCTGGCTCATCGCGATACCCGTGGGATAGTTGCTGCCGCTTACGCCAGCGGTTCCCATGGACATCTGCTTGATGGGGGCCGCGAAGGCGGCTGAAACTGCGACTACGAGGATCAGTGCCACGACTGCGGCGATCCTGATTGAATTCTTCATCGTTCGTCCTCCTTAAAGGAAATCTAGACTTCTAACACGACTATCAAAAGCCAGGCGAAGGCCCCGGCGATGATCCATTACGCTGGCACGGCCTTTGCGGTTCTCTTTGCGATGAGGACATAGACAAATCCGATTGCGGCGAGGCCTGCACCGATGAGGTCGGTGGTAAGTCCCGGAGCGATGAGGGCGATCGCAGCTACGAAGAACACGGGGCGCAACCAGACCGGCAGATCGATGAGGAGGAAGCCCTCAGCGGCTATCGAGAGGAAGTACGTTCCGATCAGGCCAGAAATGGCAGCCCATATGATCTGAAGAGCGGTAGCATCGATCAGGAGCATGGCCGGTGAGTAGATGAAAAAGAACGGCACGATGAAACCGGCAAGCGCGAGCCTGAAAGCGGTCCAGCCTACCTTGCTCGACTTGGCACCGGAGAGTCCGGCCGCCACATAAGCCGCGAGTGCTACCGGCGGAGTTATGGTCGAAAGGCACGCATAGTAGAACACGAAGAAGTGGGCCTGGAACGGTTCGACACCCATCTTGGTGAGGATCGGTACCGCGATCGAAGCCGCGATGACGTAGCAGGCGCTGGTGGGAAGTCCCATGCCCAGGATGATGGAGACTACCATGACCAGGATGAGCGCTATGGGCAGGCTGCCACCGGAGAGCTGGACGATGTTGTCTGAAAGGATGATGCCTATGCCGGTCATGGACATGACGGCGATGATGAATCCTGCCGTGGCCATGGCCACGCCGATGCTCAGGCTGCCTCGTGCTGAGTTGACCGCTATGATCTTCAGCTCCTTGAAGCCGATCCTCGTTTCCTTGCGCATCCAGGAGAGGATGCCGGTGGCGAGAACGGTGTAGAACGCAGCGAACAGCGGCGTGCGACCTTCAAGCATGAGGAATATCAGCACGAAGATCGGGATGATCATGTGGCCGTAACGGAGTACGGTATGCATGACATCGGGCAAATCATCCTTGCCGAGGCCCTTGAGGCCGGTTTTTCTGGCTCGCAGGTCTATCTGGAAGTACACGCCGGCAAAGTACAGGAGGGCCGGAATGATTGCGGCGGATGCGATGTCCAGGTACTTCATGCCGAGGAACTCGGCCATGATGAAGGCGGCAGAACCCATGATCGGCGGCATGATCTGACCACCGGTAGAGGCCGCGGCTTCCACGGCTCCGGCGAAGTGATCCTTGTAACCGATCTTCTTCATGAGCGGAATGGTAAAGGCTCCCGTCGTGGCAACGTTGGTCGCGGCGCTGCCGGAGATCATGCCCAGAAGGGCGCTGGCTACAACGGATACTTTGGCCGGACCTCCGACCGCGCGGCCACCGAGACCGAGAGCCAGATCGTTAAAGAGCTTGCCTAGTCCGCTTTTTTCCAGGATCGCGCCGAGGATGACGAAAATTATCAGGTACGTTGAAGAAACTGCGATTGGCAGTCCAAAGATGCCGTTTCCGCCCAGATACATCTGGTAAATTATCCGTTTGACCGACTGTCCGCGATGGGCAAAAACACCCGGGATGTATTTACCGAGCCAGGCATAGAGCAATGCCACGATCGCCAGGATGAGCAATTGGGGGCCAACTGCTCGTCTGCAAGCCTCGAGGATCAACAGTATGAGAATCCCGCCCGCAACCATTTCCGCCATGGTGGATACACCGCCGCGCATCAGGAAGTAATCACGGTCGATGATGGTAAAAACCGTGACTCCGATCGTAAGCGCAAACAATACAAGGTCGGTCACGCTGGGCCTGGTCTTGATGGCCTTCTGGTGGCCGGGATAGTAGAGGAACACGAGGGCGAGGACGAAGCCCACATGGACCACGCGGTGCTTGATGGCCTCTGGAATTCCTATACCCGACGTGATCATGTGATAGAGAATGAAGGCTGACGAGATGAGCAATACTACGGTTTTCCAGAATTTGCTGAAATTCTTTCTATACCTGGCCTCGACATCCACCTTTGCCAGCAATGCCTCGGCATCTACAGGCTTTGCCTGACTTGAAGTTTCCATCGTTGAGCTGCGTTCTTTCACGGCTCCCCCCTATAGACTGCATACAGAATAGGATTATATCCTATATCCTATATCCTATATCCTATCATGCGATTCAGGTCGATGCAAGCAAATTATTTGATCCTGAATCAAGGGGAGCTGTCGTCGTCCTGTCAGTCTTTTCCTGACAAAGCCGCCATGGCCCGCTTCTCGCCGTTTTTCAGATGTTCCAGGACTCGTGCTGAAATGAGTACCGCATCCCGTGTCCGTATCGCCGCAAGGATTGCGAGATGCTCCTGAATGACTTCATGGACGGTACGCTCATGAAGCTCTCCGGAATCTTCAGGAAAATACCTGATCCTTATGGACATTTGATGCAGCCTTCTAATGGCATCTGTGAGGAATCGGTTGTCGAGGTGGATATACAGGATTTCATGAAGCCGGGTGTCGCACGCCACATATTCATCATTATTGAAGGGGCCATCACGAAGACTGAGTATTTGTTCTTCCAGTTCAAGTATTTCCAGCCCTGTAATCAACAAGGCGCTTTGACCTGCGGCATAGGGTTCAAGCAACTTGCGCATTTCCCAGGTATTGCGGATGTCTACTTCCTGGATATCGGTTACCATTGCGCCTTTGTTCGGCACGAGATTGACGAGTCCTTCCGCTTCAAGCCTGACGAGGGCTTCCCTGACTGGCGTAGCGCTGACGCTGAATTCCTCGGCCAGGCCGTCAATCTGCATCACGGAGTTAGGTCGATATACGTTTTTGAGAATGAGATCGCGCAAGGCATCATATATCTGATCCCTCATGGAAAGGGACACGATCTTCTTTTTCATATGAGCACCATCCTTGTTGTTATTGTCTATAGGAAATATCCTCTATTATAAGGGTACTTCTACCATGTCGCCATTTGCTTCAAAGAAACTCTAACACGATTCCATATAATTTTCCCAGCTTAGACTTGCCAATGTAGGGTTCCTGTGTTAAGAATATAGGATATAGGATCGAGGTGGCAATATGACAACAGTCGCACAGCAACTGATACGACGATTCAAAGAACGTGGGATCCGGTTCGTTTTTGGCGTTCCAAGCGGCTCATGGCTTTATTATATGGAAGCGATGAGGAAAGAAGGCGTGCGGTTCGTACTGGTAAGCAACGAAGCCAGCGCCGGGTTCATGGCCGATGTCTGTTCCCGCCTGACGGGTGTGCCGGGAGTCTGCTACGGCACGGTAGGCCCAGGCGCAACAAACCTGAGCACGGGCGTCGTCAACGCCCTGCTAGACCGCTCGGCGGTAATCGCCCTGACCAGCGAGCCCCCCGAGAAGCTCATCGGCAGGACCGTGCAGATGGCCATAGACCATCAGGCACTGTTCCGCCCCATCACCAAGTGGACCACGCGCATGACGCCGGAGCGTATAGACCAGGTGCTGGGCCAGGCGCTGCGCATCGCTACCGGGGAGGTTCCCGGCCCCGTGCATATCGGCTTGCCCGAGGATCTCGGTTCAAAAAAGGTCCCAGACGCGACCCCGGCCTATGCCCCTGCCCTACCGCAGAAAGGCCTCATCGCCCCTGCGGAGGATACCCTCCTTGCCACCATGGAAACCGTGTCCAGCGCCTCGAAGAAGCCATTGCTCGCGCTCGGTCTGTCTGCTGTACGTTCCGGAGTCGGTCCCCTCGTTGCAAAACTCGCTGAGAAGCACAGAATTCCGGTCGTGCTCACCCCGATGGCCAAGGGACTGCTCTCGGAGGATCACGCCTGGTACGCGGGCGTGCTGTTCCACGCCCTCAGCGACCGTGTAGCCGAAACTCACAAACAGGCAGACCTCGTCGTGTCCGTGGGTTATGACCCGGTGGAGTTCAACTTTGAGGATTGGATGCCCGAGGTTACCCTGCTGCACCTTGATACAGTCGAGGCTGACATAGACCGGACCGTGTACCGGACCGTGTACGATATCGTAGGCAATATCCCTGATTCGCTGGAGCGACTCCTGGCCATGGCCCCGCTCGCTTCCGCCTGGGATCAGGCAGCCCTCAAGACGCGCCGCGATGCTATGTTCCAGGCGATGGAACCAAAACCGGGCAGCTTCGGGCCTACCGCGGCGCTCTCGATACTCAGGGAAATCCTGCCCCAGGACGGCATCAAGGCCTGCGATGTGGGCGCTCACACCCACCTCATCGGGCAGATGTGGCGCACTCCTGCACCGGGACTACAACTGATGACCAACGGCTGCTCGTCCATGGGCTTCGGCGTTCCCGCTGCTCTGGCCGCCAAGCTCTGCCGCCCAGATACCAAGGTCGCCTGCGTTACCGGCGACGGCAGCTTCCTCATGACCGCCGGCGAGATGGCCGTGGCGAGGCGCGAGGGACTGGCCATCGTATTTGTGGTACTCGCCGACGAGAGCCTGGACCTCATCAGGCTCAAGCAGGACCGCAAGGATTTTACCCGCTATTCCACGAAGCTGTATCCAGAGCCCTGCCCCACGGCAAAGTACATCTTCGGAGTTCCGGTCATCAGGGCAGACGATGCGGATCAGTACCGCGCGGCGCTGGTCGAAGCGTTCAAGACTGACGGACCCGTGATAGTAGAGGCGCACATCGACGCTACCGAATACGACACTCTCATCATGCGCAAGCACAAGTGACGGAGGCAACCATGAACACATACGCAAGCAGGCTCGAACAGATACCGTTTTCAGGAATACGCAAGGTCTTTGACAAGGTCAAGGAACTTGAATCAGCGGGCAAGGACGTCATCCACTGGCAGATAGGCAGGCCGGACTTTGACACGCCTGCGCACATCAAGCAGGCCGCTGCCGATGCGCTGCAGCGCGGCGAGGTGCACTACGCGCCGAACCTCGGCCTGCCGGCTCTGCGCAAGGCCATCGGCGTGCGTACGACCCTGGACGATGGCGTCAAGGTAGACGGTGAGAAGCAGGCTATCGTCATGGCCGGTGCAAACGAAGGCATCATTACCGCCATGCTGGCCCTCGTGAACCCCGGCGACGAGGTGCTGGTTTCCGACCCCAACTGGCACCACTACAAGGCTATCATAACGCTGGCCGGTGGCATTCCCATAGAAGTGGCGACCAGGGCTGAGGATGGATTCGCCATGACCGTCGACCAGGTGGGCCGACTCATAACCAAGCGCACGAAGATGCTCTGCATTACCTCGCCCGGAAACCCCACCGGCTGCGTGCAGAGCAAGGAAAGCCTCGAGGCGCTTGCGGCGCTGGCGATAAAGCACGACCTGTTCGTCATGTCGGACGAGATTTACGCCCGTATTTATTACGGCCAGGGTACCGTGGCTCCGAGCATCTACTCGATCCCCGGCATGGCGGAGCGGACCGTCATCATCAACGGATTCTCCAAGACCTACGCGATGGACGGCTGGCGCCTCGGCTGGACCGTAGCATCTGAAGACATCACGCGCGCTATCCTCAAGATTCGCCAGTACACTACGGTTTGCGTCAACACGTTCATACAGCATGGCGCGGCAGCCGGGCTCAACGGCGATCAGACCTGCGTCGATGCGATGGTCAAGGAATTCTCGCGCAGACGGACCATCATGCTTGACGGCCTCAGGAGCATACCCGGCGTTACCGTGCCGGAACCGCTCGGCGCGTTCTATGTGTTCCCCGACATTTCAGCCTACGGAAAAACATCCGCGGAACTCGGAGACTATTTGCTCAACGAGCACGCGATCGCTACCGTCGCAGGCTCTGTGTTCGGCGCCTCTGGCGAAGGCCACCTCAGGATGGCATACTCGTGTTCGGCTGAAGAATGCGCCAAGGGCCTGGAACGGCTCAGGACGGCCCTCGCGTCCATCGGCCTCAAGAAAAGGGCATAAGGAGTCAGGATGAAACAGTACAGAGTAGCCGTCGTAGGCGCCATGGGCGCGGTCGGCACCGAGATGATAAAGACGCTTGAGGCACGCAATTTTCCGATAGCTGAACTGGTACCGCTCGACATTCCGCAGAACGACGGCAAGTCAGTAACGTTCAGGGGCAAGCCGGTAACGGTAAGGACCGCCAAGGAAGGCGCGTTCAAGGGCGTCGACGTGGCGCTGTTCTCCGCGGGGGGAGACGCGAGCCTCGTGCTCTCTCCGATAGCGGCGCGTGAAGGGGCCATCGTCATAGACAACTCGGCCGCCTGGCGCATGGATCCGGGCGTGCCCCTGGTGATCCCCGAAGTCAATCCCGCCGCCCTCGACACCCACAAGAACATCATCGCAAACCCCAATTGCTCGATCATCCAGATGCTCGTGGCCATGAAGCCCATCCATGATGCCTACACCATCAAGCGGGTTGTCGTTTCCACGTACCAGGCCATTTCCGGCACCGGCGCGGCAGCTATCGCCGAGCTCGGCGCGCAGGCCAAGGCCTGGGTAGCCGGCAAGCCCGTGGAACATTCGGTGTACCCTGCGCAGATACTCTTCAACGCGCTGCCTCATATCGATGTCTTCCAGCCGAATGGCTACACCAAGGAAGAGATGAAGATGGTCAACGAGACGCACAAGATCCTTGACCCCGCTATCAGTGTCAGTCCGACCGCTGTTCGCATTCCCGTGTTCCGTGGCCACTCCGAGTCGATCAATATAGAAACGGTAAAGCCGTTCAAGATCGCAGACGTGCGCACCTTGCTCGAGAAGGCCCCTGGCATCGTGGTGATGGACGACCCCGCCACGATGACCTACCCCACGCCGCTGGACGCAGACGGCAAGGACGGCGTGTACGTGGGCCGTCTCCGCGAGGATCCGACCGTACCGAACGGCCTCAACATGTGGGTGGTGTCTGACAATTTACGCAAGGGTGCCGCCCTCAATGCCGTGCAGATAGCCGAGACGCTGGTAACAAGGAAACTTCTGTAGGCTTTAGCCCCGGCATGGCTGGACCAGGCCGGGGCATTTTTTATCGGAACATATTTCTCAACGCTCCAGACTGCCCTTCCAGTTGTCTATCGCGCCGAAATCGGACACGTCGGTATAGCCCATGGCTACCAGGGTCTCTGCCGCGATGGCGGAGCGGCGGCCGGAACGGCAATACACCACGATGGGCTGGTTCTTGTCAGCCTCGTTGAACGTAGCCTTTATGGCATCGTAGGGCATCAGCACGGAACCGGCAATGTGGCCCGCGTCGTACTCGTTCTTGGCGCGCACATCGAGGAGCAACGCCTTTGAGTCAGGCGCTGCCAGGCGTGCGGACAGGTCCGCATATCCGATGGGACGCGGTGATTTGACCGCAACAACTGAAACGTCTGCTGGCGCGGCCGCGGGAACTGACGGGACCGCCTGCTCTGGCGTACCTGCGACACAGGAAATTGCCAGCACAGCGGCCAGAAATATCACGAAAACCGATTTCATGTATTACACCAACCTTTCCAGCAACTGGACAATTTTGCTGAGCGGCGCTATGTCGTCATCATCGAACTGCGCCAGTTTCTCCGAATCTATATCGAGGACGGCCCGGACAACGCCATCCTTGATGAGCGGGATGACAATCTCGCTCTTTGAGCGGGAATCGCAGGCAATGTGCCCGGGAAACGCCTCGACGTCTGGAACGACGACGGCCGCTTTCCGATTGACGGCTTCCAGGCAGACGCCGCGCCCCTTGAGCACCTGACAGGCTACAGCGCCCTGATACGGCCCCACATGAAGTTCATCGTCGCCAGAGACGAAATAAAAACCCGTCCAGAAATGATGACGCAGCTTTGCGTGCAGCAGGGCAGCCACGGTCGCCATACCCGCTACAAGATCCGGGGACTTCTCCTCTATCAAAGGCTTGAGCTGGTCATAAAGGCGTTCATAAGCACCTGCCCTCGATGTATCTACCATGTTGTATCTCCTTTTTTGAATATATAGATTTTCACCACGCAGTGTCGAGCAATTGTTCATAGGTGGCGAGTCCGGAGGCTTTAGCCGCCGCTTCAGTGAGCGGTACGATGTCGTGGCGCTCTATGTGCCTGAGGGCAAACTTGCGGTTGAGGGCCATGAGCATGCGCAGGCCGTCAGAAACGCGGTTCAGGTATGAGTAGACACCGACGGCGCCTGTTGGAATTTCAGCCACCTCGTCGCCGTAGTCGGCCCGCAGGAGCCGCAGGTCGGCGAACAGGTCTTCTCTCGTGGAACCGAAGCGCGCATAGTCCTTGGGTACGGTGCCGTTCTTCAAGGCCTCGCCAACCTGCCTGCCTACCATCGCAGCAGCCATGGAGGCCCGCCCCAGGGCAATGAGCCCGACATGGGGAGCGCCGAGGGCCAGCCCTTTGTACACTTGGTCTTCAGTGGCAAATCCGCCGGCCATTGCAATGGAGGGCAGCGGTTTTTTCTCTTTGGCAAGGCGGCTCATGATCCGGTGCACGATGCATTCCAGGGTTACCGTGGGCATGCCCCACTCATTCATCATTTTTACCGGGCTATGGCCGGTTCCGCCGCCGGCTCCGTCCAGCGTGACCAGATCGACACCGGCGGCCGAGGCTGTTTCAAGGATGGTCGCGATATCCCGGGGATCAAACGGACCTGTCTTGAAGCAGACTCGCTCCGCTCCGAGACCGCGCAGCTCGTCGACACGTTGTATCAGGTGTTCCGGCGTCCACATCGGCAGCTTGCCTATCTTCTCGAATACCGGCCCGACTCCTCTGGCGCAGGCTTCCGCGACGGTGGGGTCGGTGGGATCAGGTAGCACAAGCCAGCCGAGTTTTTTGAAACGCAGCGCATCTTCAAGCCTTGGAACGCGCCCCATGCCCTGGATGCCCTTGGCGGCCTGCCCGAACTTGAGTTCCACTGATTTGACGCCGAGCTTGCCGATGGCGTACTCGAGCACGCCATGGTACTCATCATCGTAGTTGGCCTGCAGGACGATGTCGCCAAAGCCCCGCTGGTAGCGCCGGAACGACTCCACCATCCGTGCGACGAGAGGAGTCTCCCGCACCCTGTGCCCGTCCATGAGGAGGCCGGGATCCTTGGCGATGACGTCCTCACCTATGACGACGGGAACGCCTGAAAGGGCCGCACCGGCGAAGTATTCATGCCAGGCCAGCTTGGCCATGGCCGGCAGTATGAACGGAGCCTTGATGGGTACCGAAGTACCTGCACGCCCGAAGGTGGCCGTGAGATCCGCCTTGGGATAGGTCGCCAGGTACGGATCCGCGGAGACCCCGACAGCCCCGAACACGCGGCCATTGATGTTGAAGTGTGAAAAATCCAGGGGGTAGCGTTTTTCAGAGGCAAACTGGT
The DNA here is from genome assembly GCA_964293355.1 of uncultured bacterium. Lineage (GTDB taxonomy): Bacteria > Spirochaetota > Spirochaetia > Treponematales > UBA12059 > SZUA-370. The sequence continues at coordinate 5,440 of CAXZAJ010000015.1, read as the reverse complement.
TCTTGTCGGCGGCAAACGGCAGCAGCGCTTCCGCGCCGCGCAAGGCGGAAAGTCCTATTTCGCAGGGACCATCACAGTCGGCCGTGCAGACAGCGCACATGCCGGAAACATCGGCGACGTGGGCAGGTGACCTTAGATGGGTATTGGTGACGGTAGTTCCAAGCGATGGACTGTAACGCATGCGCACACCTCCAGAAGAGTTTGAACTTTTCAACTATTCCTGATTATAGCGGCTATGTCTCCTTCAATGTCCAGGAATGCGGTAACGAGCGCAGGATCAAAATGGCTGCCGCTACCGTCAGCAATGATGGCAAGCGCGTCCTTGTGCGACAGGGCATCCTTGTACGGCCTGTGCGAGCGCAACGCATCGTACACATCGGCTACCGCGACGATGCGTGCCGACAGGGGTATGACTTCACCTGCGAGACCGAGGGGATACCCCGAACCATCCCACTTCTCGTGGTGATGGTAGGCAACGAGTTTGCCTATGGTAAGGAAGGATCGTTCCGGGTCGAACGCTTCTGCTTCTTCCAGAACCATGCCGCCTATGCTGGAATGCTGCTTTATGATGGTGAATTCATCCGCAGTCAGCTTGCCCGGCTTGAGCAGGATGGCATCGGGTATGCCGACCTTTCCTATGTCATGGAGGATGGCTGAAAGGCAGAGTGCATCGATGTATTCCTCGGTCAGGTACGAGGCTTCAAGGTTGTTGAATTTGTAGCGGTTGGCGATGAGCCGGGTGTAGTCCTGGATGCGTTCCAGATGCCGGCCGGTTTCGTTGTCGCGGTATTCCGTCAGCTTGGCAAGCGTGAGGATGGTCGTACGCTGGGCCCGTGATTCGTTGACCAGCGATTCCTGCAGCTTTGTGTACAGTTCACAGGTATCGAGCGCCTTTTCAATCTGGGCACAGGCTCCATGCAACAACAATTGGTCGTATTTTGTATAGATGTCGTCGTCTTTCTTTTTTCCAAGGCTCAGGAACGAATCCGCACCGCCCATGGCCCCCAGCGGCAGGTAGAGCCGCCCGGAACCGTCTCCATCCATGGCCGAGGCATCTGGAGGATAGGAGTATTCGCAGGTTTCCAGGCCATCCTTGACGCGGGAAATGACCAGGTAGGAGGGAGCAAAGGCCGACATCATCGCTGCACCCACGATCGGGTACACTTCAGCGGCCCTGACCTTTCCGTTCAGTTCCTGCTCCATCTCAAGGAGTATGTGGTTCTTGTCCTTGCGTCCCTTCCAGAGGAACTGCTGCATGAACGAGTCAATCTTGAGGTACAGCCAAGGTGCTGCAAGCGCGGTCAGAAGGAGGATGAAATAGATTTCAAGGCTCAGCCGTGCCTCGAAAAAGAACAGGAATACAACGGTATAGATGGCGGTTGCCGCGAAGGCCAGGAAGAAATACACGGTAAAGCGGTTAAGGAATTGATCAATGTCAAAGAGGTTGTAGCGCACCACCCCGATGACCACGAAAACAGGGAACAGCACGAGGCTGAACGAGGCGATGTAGTTGAGAATTTCCGTCGTGTTGGAAAGTATGTTGGAACGAAGGAACACCGAGAGCACGTAGAACAAGTACGGAAGGACACTCAAGGCCACACCTGCAAGTATCCACCGCAGCTTTCGTTTTCCGCCGGCACTGGTTTCGCGATAGCGGCGAGCCAGCAAGGCTATGATCATGACAAGCCCGACGGCGATCAAGACGTGGATGACGTACGCGGCGGCGTTGTACGGCTTTACGAGGCCAGATACGATGAGCACGAATTTTATGGCGATGAAGGAGAGCGGAATGACAAACAGCCTGACCGGCCTGAGTTCATGCCGGTCGGGGAATCGGTACAGGAATCCAGCCAGAAACATCACGGCACAGACGCCGGACACGTCGAGCAGGATGAATCGCAGCGCAAGGAAGGCGCTCGACCAATAGCTGCTGAAGAATGAACTGCCCACCGCCAGAGCCGCGGCTATGGTAAAGGCCGTAAACCACCTGGCCGCCTCGTTGTTCTTGCCTACAGACAGGAGCCAGATTCCAGAAAGAATGAAAAGCGTGCCGACGAGGAGGTTGCTCAGCACTTCCCGGTGCAGGAGCCGGGCGCGTACGGCCCAAGGTTGCCTCGTGATTGCCAGCGCATGCATGGCACCCGTGTCAGTTCTGAGTTCCAGGGTGGAACCGATACTGAAAATCCGGGTGGAAACGGCAAGAAAAGCCGATATGTCAGCATTTGAGAGTTTGAAAAGCTCAGGTGCATTGAGCCCATCAGCCTCTACGAGCACCATGCCGCTCCGGAGCCCGCTCATTTCCGCAGTGGAATCAGGAGCTACTGCTGTTATGTGGAAGCCGTCAGCCTTGAGCGCTACACTCAAACCGCTGTGATAATAGGGCTGATCGCTGAATTCCATGAAAAATGCAAAAAGCGCAATCAAAGCCCCGATGCATGCCACAAATAAGGAGCGCCTTACTCTGTTCATTGAAAAGGAGTATCAGCGGTGGGCTTGGGGGTGTCAACCAGATTTACCAGCAGCCACAGATGACTACCCACGCACTATTGAAAAACCCTCCAGCGGGCTGCCGGAGGGTTTTGTCATCACAGGTTTGAGCGACTTACTTGACGCGTTCGGCGAAGGAGCCGTCGCGCGTGTCGAGCTTTATCTTGGTGCCGATGTCGCAGAACAGTGGCACCTGCACGACGAAACCTGAATCGAGGGTGGCGGGCTTGGTGGACTTGCCTGAGGTGTCGCCCTTGATGCCGGGTTCGCAGTAGGTGATGGTGCGCTCGATGTTGATCGGGAGCACGACGCCTACGGGCTTGCCTTCGTAGAAGGTGATTTCAACGTCAAACTCATCTTCGGGGGTGATGTAGGACGCGTTGTCGCCGAGGTCGTCCTTGGCAAGCTCGTACTGCTCGAAGCTTTCCTGGTCCAGGAAAACATAGGTGTCGCCGTCGACGTAGGAAAGCTTCATGTTGTGCATATCGAGGTCGACTTCATCGAACTTTTCACCGGAATCGAGGCCGAGGTCGGAGGTGCCGCCGGTCAGGAGGTTCTTGACGCGCATCTTCGTTACCATTCCGTTTCGGCCGCCCTTCTGGCCAAGCATGCGCTGGACGACGAGCACGTCCTTGTCAACCTTGAAAATGGAGCCGACACGGAGCTGGGAAGTTGTTAGCATGGAAATTCCTCATAAAACAAGAATAACACTATCGATCTTCGCGAGAAATCGCGGTCAGATAGGCTTGGATACAATTGATCACCGCATCCTACACTATTTCGTGCAAGAAAGTCATCAGGTTGCAAGCGAGGTTGCCGTTGGCGACGAGTGATTGAGAGAAAGCCGCATAGCCTTCTGCCAGCTCACCTTGGTCACGCAACAACGGTAAAATACACTCACTACCGACCAGCTCGGGGCTATCGTCAAGCCTGTCGTTGAAGGCCAGGAATGCCGACTCGACTGGCTGGAAAGCCGTAGCCTGAAAATGCGGCCTCATGCGGTCCAGTAGAGCTTTTACCTTGACGAGCTGATGAGCGCCTTCCTGCGGATAAGCCTGCCAGAGGAACGGCCGCCCCGAGAGAGCGGCCCTGGACATGGAATCCTCGCCACGCACGATGAGGAAATCGCAGGCGGCAAGGAGTTCGTCCCAGGCTTCCTGCCGCAGAAACGGCAACGTCTCGACAGTAAACGGGCGCCCTGCCCGCTCCCACGCAGCCAGGAAGCAGGCCTGGCTCTTGCCGCTTGCCAGAAGCACCCGCACGGGGCGTTCCTGGTTGAAGGCTGCGATGTCTTCCACGATGCGGCCATAGTCGCGCTCGTATCCGAAGACAAGTATGCGGTAGTGTTCCGAGGGCTTATACCGGGCTCGGGCTGCCATGAAGGATTCATCCAGGATAAGGCCGCCTGTCGCCGGGGTGAAGCCCGGCAGGAACATGTACTTGCGAACCCTGGACGAGCGGGTCAGGGAAGGCATTTTGTGGAACTCGTCCGCGTAGCCCTCAGCGGTGAGGTATTCCAGGTTGACGATGGTCTTGACCGCAGGATCGTCCGGATTGAACAGCAGGGCCTCGAACCAGTCCGGGCGGCCGCAGGCAAAGCACTCGATGACCACGGCGGCCGGATCGTCTGCATACTCCTCTTGGTATCCTGCTTCACCGGCACTCGCGGGTCCGGCCCAGGAAAGCACCGTCCAGCCGCGCACCGACTGCACGGAACGGGTGGGATCTACAGAGGGTTCAAGGAGGCTGAAGGCGGCAAGGTCGTCGACGATGAGGCGCAGCCGGGGCGCCGCGGGCAATTCCGAGAGCGCACGGGCCAGCCGGTAAACGACGCCGATGTCGCCGTAGTTGTCCACTACTTTACAGAGGATATCGAGGGTCATGGGAATGCCAGTATATCATGGACGCGCGGCACGAATCCCGCGGGTTTACCGAAGGCTGCCTTTTGCTATAGATTCAGCGCGTGAACAACGAACTTTTAGCGCGCGGCCTCGCTGAACTGGCCCTTACCCTGCCTTCAGACGCAACGGCCAGCCTCGGCCGCTATGTGGACGCTATCGAATCATGGAATCCCGCGTACGGTCTCGTCGGAGCGTCGGGTGATGAGCTTATCATCAAGCACATTCTGGACAGCCTCGCACCGCTAGCCAGCATTGACCGCCTGCTCGCGGGAGCAGCCGCGGACGGCATGCGACCTTCTCTCGTCGACCTGGGCACTGGTGCTGGCCTGCCCGGCATTCCGCTGGCCATAGCCAGGCCGGGTGTCGAGGTGACCCTTCTGGACCGCATGACGCGCCGCATCCATTTTCTGGAGGCGATGAAGGCTGAACTGCCGCTGGACAATGTTGCCATAATCGAACAGCAGGTTGAACACGCCAGGGGTTCGTACGACATCGTGACGTTCCGCGCTTTCAGGCCGTTCGAGCGCAAGCTGTTCAAGCGCGTTTTCGCGGCCTGTGCCAGTGGTGGATCCGTCGTGGCGTACAAGGGCAAGGCCGACAGGGCACAGGCAGAACTGGTCGAACTGGAAGGTCTCTACGCGAGCGTGGAGATCCTGCCGGTCAGGGTGCCCTTCCTCGAGGATGAGCGTTGCGTCGTCATCATGAAGCCGGCGAGGCGCGCCTCAGCCGCCAGCTGATTCCACCAGGAACTCGCGCTCGAACAGCTGGTTGCCCCAGGAATCCTTGACAACGAGCTTGTACTTGCCTGGTAGCTCGTAGTTGTAGGGAGGCAGGCTGAAGGCGGCCTTGGTCTTCAGTTTTACTTTCTCTTCGTGGATCTGCTGGAGTTTGAAGGTCTTGGGGTCTATGCGGAAGAACAGCACCATGAAGGTTCCGTCCTTGCCGGTACCGTTGGTCAGCGTGAACGCAACGCTCGTGCCCCCCGCGGTGGGAATCCTGTCGGTGAACGTCTTTTTCTCGGGTGGAATCACGAATCCTATATCGGCGATGGC
>CAXZAJ010000014.1:0-23442 GCA_964293355.1 uncultured bacterium | reverse complement strand
TCTATGACGAGAGGGAAGGGGTAGTTGAACGCCAGGTTGTGCTGGACGCCGCCGGGTATGTAGCGCTTGGCCTCGTCCACCATGGCTTTCGACTTGGAGCATGAGTCGAAGAAGGCCAGGTAGCGCGCCATGGCGTCGTCGCGGAGCGGCAGGGGCTGCCTGGCCATGAGCGCGGCGAGGCGGGCGTAGATGTCCTGTACGTCATGGTAGTGCTGAATGCTGTAGGCCATGTAGATCTCCTGTCAGAAAAAGTGAGCGGCTGCTCACTGGTAGTGTAGTACGATTACAGCCCTTGTCAATGGAAAAATCATGCGTGGGGGCAGGTTGGTCATCAACGGTGAATCAGGTGCTTCGCCTCGTCGAGTTGCCAATTCCCCGCATGATGGTTCATAGTACCTCCTCAGGCACGCTCCGGTTCGATGACGGGGTGCCGGAAGGAAGGCCCATGACGATGCCGGAGACCATGCGCGACGCCATTGAAGCTCGCGCCGCAGAATATGACGCGCTGGCGCTGGATATATGGGAGAATCCCGAGAAGTCGGGCGAGGAGAAGCGCTCTTCGGCAATCCACCGCGACCGGCTGACATCCCGTGGTTTTGTGATCAGGGAATTCCCGGAGATGGCGTATTCGTTCTCTGCCGAGAAGGGCAGGGGGCGGCCGGTCATAGCGATCATGGGCGAATACGACGCGCTGCCGGGCATGTCGCAGGCCTGCGCCGCCACGCAGGAAGCCCGCGAGAGTGGAGCACCGGGGCACGCCTGCGGGCACAACCTGCTGGGCGTCGGTTCCCTGGCCGCGGCCGAGACGCTCGCCGAGGTACTGGAAGCGGCCGGATTGCCGGGCACGGTTCGGTACTACGGTTGCCCGGCCGAGGAAGCGCTGGGCCGCATTCCGCAGGTCAAGGCCGGCCGCTTTAACGACGCGGACGTGGCCCTCACCTGGCACCCGGCGGACGTGAACACGCCGCACCGCTACACGACGAGCGCCAACATAGCGATGATATTCCGGTTCAGGGGGCGGGCCAGCCACGCGGGCATGGCACCGCACGCGGGGCGCTCGGCCCTGGACGGCGCACAGCTGTTCAACATAGGGCTTGAATTCCTTAGGGAACACGTAGAGCGCGGCACCCTCATCCATTACATCATCTCGGACGGCGGTTCCAGGCCCAACATCGTGCCGGAACATGCCGCCACGACCCTGTACCTGCGCGCTGCCACCGCCGAGTCGCTGCACCTCGTCACCGCCCGCGTCATCAAGGCCGCCAGAGGGGCGGCTATGATGTCCGAGACGAAAGTGGCGTGGGAGGTAACCCACGGCAAGTGCGCCTTCATCCCCAACGACCCCATCCACGACAGGATGGCACCCATCATGCGCGGCCTTCCGTTGCCCGTGCCGACCGCCGCCGAGCTGGCGTTCGCAAAAGCGCTGACCGCTACCGTCGCGAAGCGGGACCGGGCAGCCACGCTGACGCCGATAGGCGCCCCGGTGGAATTGCTCAAGCGCGCGGTACACGGCGAGGTGGGCGATTTCGGGGTGGGTTATAGAATCGGGGGGTCGCTGGACACGGGGGACGTGTCCTACGTGGTGCCGACGGCGCAACTGAACGCGGCGACCTGGCCGCTGGGCATAGGCGCGCATACCTGGCAGTCGTGCTCGGCGTCTGGCTCCACGCTGGCCTTCAGACCCATGCGCGGGGCCCCCGCCGCTCTGGCTGCGACGGGTTACGCCCTGGCTACCGAGCCGGCGTTGCTGGCTGTAGCCAAGGCTGAACACAAATCAAAGACGCGGCCCTACAAATCGACGATGGATCTGTAGGCCGGCTCCCCGGCTATGCGGGCTTCGCCACCGTGTCGAGCGCCACTTCTATCATGGCGTCCAGGGAGCGCTCTCGTTCGGTGGAGCTCATGTGCAGGCCCTTGAGCCGCAGGTCGGAGACGGCGAACATGGCCAAGGCCTTGCCGCCGAGCCAGGCCGCGTTGCAGTACAGCGAGTAGGCCTCCATGTCGGTGGCGATGATGCCCATCTTCATCCACTTGAGCCAAACCTGGTCTTCGGCGTGATACCGCGAGAACTGGTCCAGGCACACCGTGTTGCCCACGCTGAAGCGCTTGCCCTGCGCGCGGGCGCTTGCGACGCCGCGTTCCAGGAGGCCGAAGTCGGGGATGGCCGAGAAGGTGCCGCCGAGCCCGTACTGCTCGGCCCAGGATGACGCGGTGGATGAACCCTGCGCGAACACGAGGTCGCCCAGCTCCATCGCGTCGCCGAAGCCACCGCAGGTGCCCACCCGTATGATTTCTTTCACTCCGAAGGTGGCGAACAGCTCGTAGGAGTAGATGCCCATGGACGGTATGCCCATGCCCGAGCCCATGGTCGAGACGGGTACGCCCTTCCAGGTTCCGGTGTATCCGAGCATGCCCCGCACCGCGTTGAAGCGCACGGGATTTTCCAGGAAGCGCTTCGCTATGTACTGGGCGCGCAGCGGGTCTCCGGGCATCAGCACCGATGGCGCTATCGGCCCTTCGGGGACGATGTGGGGCGTCGAGACGGCGGGCTTCGAAGCGTCGGGGGTATTGGTCATCGGGATCCTTCCATGAGTTCAGTAATCGCGGAGCGGCAGCCGTCGGCAATCGCGCGCATGTCGGCCATGGTCTGTCCCTCGTCAAAGCCGCGCATGCCCGCTCGGTCGCGGATGATGCGGCCGTCCACGAACACGGTGTCCACGTTGTGCGGCCTCATGGCGTAGGCTACGGTTGCGTACCAGTCGTAGACCGGCTGGATGTTGAAGGCGTCCGTATCGACGAGGATCATGTCGGCGCGCTTGCCCGCCTCCAGTGAACCGGTGACGCGGCCGAGCCCGAGCGCTTCGGCGCCCCCGAGCGTGGCGGCCCGTACGGCCTCGCGCGCCCGTACGGCCTCGCGGGAAACCGCGAGTACTTTCTGCAGCTTGGGGTACAGACCGGTGATGCCCTGCATGTCCATCCCGTTGCCGGAAATCGGGCCGTCGGTGGCCAGGCCCAGCCTGACGCCGGCCGCGGAGAGCGCCGCCGCCGGGCAGACGGGGCGACCCGATTTGGCGTTTGACGCGGGGCAATGCGCCACCGACATGCCGCTTTTCGCCACGGTCGCGATGTCGGCCTCGTCCAGGTAGACCATGTGCGCACCGACGAGGCCGGGGTACAGGAGCCCTTCGGAATCGAGGTAGCGGATGACGGAGCCGTGCGAGGCCGTGAACCGCTCGTTCTCCGGGGCCGTCTCCGCGATGTGCATGAGCACGGGCAGGTCGCGCTTTTCAGATTCGGCGCGTATCTTCCTGAGCCGCGCCGCGTCTACGGTATAGGGCGCGTGCGGGGCCAGGCAGGGCGTCACGAGGGCGTGGCCGCGCCATTCGTCTATGAAGCGGAGTCCGCGGGTTATGCCGCCGTACAGTTCAGGCGCGTCCGGGGCCGGAAAATCCACGACCGTCTGGCCGAGCACGCAGCGCAGCCCCGCTTCCTCCGCAGCCGCGGCTACCTCTTCCTCGAAATAGTACATGTCGGCAAAAGTGGTGGTGCCCGAGGCGGCCATCTCGACGAGGCTGAACTTTGACGCATGCCTGACCAGGGAGCGGTTGACGAGCCTCTTTTCCATGGGGAACAGGTACTTGACCAGGCGGTCGCGCACGTCCTCGCAGGCGCCGCGGAACGCCGACATGGCAATGTGCGTGTGCGTGTTGACGAAACCCGGCATGAGCAGGCGACCCGCGGCGTCGATCACCTTTATGGCTTCCCAGCCGGCCCTGGCCGACATCGGGCCCGCGCCGGTTATCGAGCCGTCCTTGACGGCCACGAAGCCGGGTTCGTACAGGTTCCACGCCGCATCCATGGTCAGGACGACGGCGTTCTCCACGATCAGGTCGCAGGTCAACGTTTTTCCTTGCCGGAGAACAGCTTGAGCTTCCTGGCGGCTTCGCGCCGGTCCCGGAAGAACGTCACCACGATGAAGCCGACTATGGTCACCGCGTAGGGCAGGGCCTGGATCAGCTCGGGCGGCAGGCCGACGTTCTGCAGGAAGGTGGCCATCGCGTCCGTGACGCCGAATATCAGCGCCGCGAAGATGGAGCCTATGGCGGTGCCGCCGGCGACGACCTGGGCTGCGTTGGCCACGTAACCGCGGCCGGCGGAGATGCCGGAGGTGAAGTTGGAGGTGTAGCCCATGGACAGGAAGCAGCCAGCCAGGCCCGCGAGCATGCCCGAGACGACGAGCGTAAAGAACTTTATCTTGTCGGGGTCTATGCCGGCGGCGCGGGCCGCCTCAACGTTCTCGCCGGTCGCCCTGATTCGTCGGCCTATGGTCATCTTGTTGAGTATGACGTGGATGACGAGCACGGCGACGATGGAGACGTAGATGATGAAGTTCTGCCCCGAGAGGACCTTGCCCAGCCAGGGTATGTCCTTGATGAACGGTATGGTAATCATGGGCAGGGTCTTGCTGGCCAGCGACGAGCTGATGCCCTTGTCGCCGGTGATGGCGAAGAGCGTGAACACGGTGCCGCCGGTGGACAGCAGGTTCAGCGCCACGCCGACCAATACCGCGTTGGCGTCCAGCTTGAGCGCGAACAGCCCGAGTATCAGCGCTATGACGATGCCGGCCGCCATGCCGGCCAGAAGGCCAATCCAGACGTTGCCCGTGGCGGCGCTGGCGAGCACCCCGACGAGGGCGGGCCAGAGCATGGGGCCTTCCAGCGCCATGTTCTTGATGCCGGCCTGTTCCGTTATGACGGCGCCGAGCGTGACGAGCAGGATGGGCGCTGTGGAGCGCACGACGATGAACCAGTAATTGGAAGAACCGAATACTCCGGCTATGAAATCGAGCATCACAGTCCTCCCGCCACGGCCTGCGCCTGGCCGCTCTGCTGCAGGGCGGTGCGCTTGAGCCTGCGCGCCTTGAAGTAGTTGACGATCTTGTCCGAGGCCAGGATGAGTATGATCATGCCCTGGAGCAGCGTGATGAACTCGAAGGCCACGTCACCGCGCCTGGACATGAAGTCCGCGCCTACGCGCATGTAGGCCAGGAAAAAGGCCGAGAGCGGCACGAATTTGGGATTCTTGCGCGCGAGCATGGCGACGATGACGCCGTCCCACGCGTAGGACGGGTTGACTTGCCAGATGAAGGCCTTGTACAGGCCCGATATCTCTATGGCGCCGCCGACGCCGCCCAGGAAGCCGGAGACGAAGTGCGAATACAGGATGACCGTAGGTACCGAGAGCCCGGCGTACGAGGCGAACTTCTGGTTTGCGCCTATGAGCCTGATCTCGTAGCCCCACTTGGTGCGGTACATGAATATGGAGACGAGCACGACGAAGACAGCCGCGATGATGAAGCCCGCATGGAGCTGGGTGTTCGGTACGAGACGCGGCAGGAGGAAGGTGGTCTTGAACGGCAGCGACGACAGTATCGACTGGTTGCGGTCGCGCAGGAAGTACAGGATGATGAAACTGCCCACGAAGTAGAACACGTAGTTGAGCATGAGCGACGAGACCAGCTCGTTGGCGCGCCACCGTATCTTGAGTATGGCGGGCAGAAGGCCTATGAGGCCGCCCACGGTACCGGCCGCCAGCATGGCAACGGCCGGGTGCACGCCCGCCGGCAGCGTCGCGTGGATGCCCACCGCCGTAGCCACGACCGCGCCTATATAGAAGGACGAGTCGACTATCAGCGACATGTGCTTTGACTGGTAGATGATGCAGAGCGCCAGGCCGGTAAACGTCAGCGGCACCATTGCTATCATCATGTAGTAGATGTTGTATTTCCGCAGGAACGGCCCGAACAGGAAATTCTGCACGGACTGCACCGGTTCCTTGCTGACGAGGAATATGAGGGCGACGCCGGCGAGCAGCGAGAAGAGCGCGGCAAACAGCGTGATGAGGGCCGGCTCCAGCGCGTCCCGGTCGCTGAAGAACAGGGATATGCTTTTGACGAGGCCCCGCTTTTCCTGGTGCTTATTCATGGAGGACCTTCCTGATTTCTGATTCGTCCTGGCTCTTGAGGCCGAGCATGTACAGGCCCAGTTCGGTGTCGGTCACGGCGGCTGCGCTCGGAAAGTATGCCACGATCTTTCCCGCGTGCATGACGATGAGGCTGTCGGAAAGCGACACGATCTCGCCCAGATCCGACGATACGAGCAGTACCGCCTTGCCGGCATCGCGCATGGCCATGATGGTGGAGTGGATGAACTCTATGGCGCCTATGTCGACGCCGCGCGTTGGTTGCGATACGATGAGCACGTCGGCCACCGCGGTGAATTCCCTGCCTATGACCACCTTCTGCATGTTGCCGCCTGAAAGGCTCGCCACGCTCTGGTTCGCGGAAGAACAGCGGATGTCAAAGCGCCTGACGATGTCGGTGGCCGTTTTGGCCATGGCCTGGCGCTTGAGGAAACCGCCGCGTCCCGTGTACTTGGGGTCGGAGTAGCGGTCTGCCAGCAGGTTGTCGGCTATGCTCGCAGGCAGAGCGGTGCCCGTGGTCATGCGGTCTTCCGCTACGTGCGCCACGCCGGCCTTGCGTATCCGGCGCGGCGTGGCGTTGGTCAGGTCCTGGTCGCCCTTGTGCACGGAGCCGGTCAGGGTCTTCGCCGATCCCGTGAGTATGCGCACGAGTTCCGACTGGCCGTTGCCGTCCACTCCCACGACGCCGAGTATCTCGCCCTTGCGGAGCGAGAACGAGACTCGGTCCACCATGGTGATGCCGAAATCGTCGACGTACGAAAGGTCCCTCGCCCTGAGGGCCGGTTCGCCGGGGCTGGCCGGTTCCTTGTCGAAGCTGAGGCGGACCTCCCGGCCGACCATCTCGTTGGAAATGGTCTGCCGGTCGACGTCCGCCACGTCGTGGGTGGCTATCATGGCGCCGTCGCGCATGACGGTAACGCGGTCACAGAGCCGGAACACCTCGCCAAGCTTGTGGCTGATGAAGATGATGGTCTGGCCCTTGTTGCGCAACTCCTTGAGCTCGACGAACAGCTCGTCGGTCTCCTGAGGCGTGAGCACGGCCGTCGGTTCGTCGAGTATGAGTATCCTGGCGCCGCGGTACAGGGTCTTGAGGATCTCCAGCTTCTGGCGCATCGAGACTGAGACGTCCACGACGCGGGCCCTGGGGATGATGCGGAGCTTGTATTTCTCCGACAGCTCTTCGGCTATGCGCACCGCTTCGGCGAAATCGTACATGCCGGACTTCTTCCGCGGCTCACTTCCGAGTACCAGGTTCTCGGCGAGCGACAGCGACGGCACGAGCATGAAGTGCTGGTGCACCATGCCGATGCCCGCCGCGATGGCGTCCCTGGAAGAGCCGAATTTGACAGGCTGGCCTTCAAGCAACAGCGTGCCCGAACTGGGGGCTTCCTCGCCGTAGACTATCTTCATCAACGTGGATTTTCCGGCTCCGTTTTCACCCACGAGGCCGAGTATCTCACCGGAGCGGACTGAAAAATTGACGTGTTTGTTGGCCGCGGTGCCGTTGCCGTATACTTTGCTCAGATCCACGGCTTCGAGAATGGTATCCACCGGTGTGCTTCTTTCCGGACCCTGGTGTCCCGGCTTGGGAACGGGTCCTCGGTAGTAGGGACCCGGCACTGGCCCCTGGACCGCTGGAGCTCGGGTGGGCAGGCGGACCAGTTGGCGGCGTTGCCCGTATTCCGGGTCCGCCGCCGCGTCTGATCCGTAGCCCTTACTTGTTGGGGTTTACGGCGTCGCGAAGCTTGGTGATTTCGTCGGCGCTCATGCTGTATGCCGAGGGAATCTTGGCCTCGCCGGCCTTGATCTCGGCGATGTTCTTCTCGAGTTCCTTCTGGGCCGCGGCGGGAACGGCCTTGTTGAACGGCGCGAAGCCGATGACGCCGTCGGCTACGCCGAGGTATACCTTCTGTCCGCCGAGGGTCTCGCCGGCCTTGAAGCGCTCGAAGGCGTTGAAGAGGGTGAGGTCCACGCGCTTCATGGTCGATGACAGGACGAGGCCGGCCTTGGCCGGTTCGGTTCCGAAGAGCGATGCCTGGTCGGTGTCGACGCCGATGGCGTACTTGCCCGTCTCTACGGCTGCATCGAAGAGGCCGAGCCCGGCGCGGCCGGCGGCGTGGTAGACGATGTCAGCCTTGTACGAGCCGAACTGGATGAGGGCCTGGTCCTTGGCCTTCGCCGTATCGGTAAAGGAGTTGACGTAGTTGTAGACGATCTTGATGGCGGGATTGACCTTCTGCGCGCCGGCTATGTAGCCCACGAAGAAGTCGTTGATGCCGGTGATGTCGCGGCCGCCGATGAAGCCGATGACGCTGTCCGGGTTGATCCTGGGGTCGCCCTTGGCCATGGTCATGGTTCCGGCGAGCACGCCTGCCAGGTAGCCGGCTTCAGAGTTCTTGTACTGGATGGAGTAGACGTTCTTGATGTCGCCTTCTACCCAGCCGTCGTACATGACGTAGAGGGTTTTTGGGTAGCGTGCGGAGATTTCCTGCACGGCGCTACGGAAGTTGTTGGAGCAGAACACGACGGCGTAGCCCTCGGCTCCGGCGTCCTCGAGGGAAGGCGCGTACTTGGCCGTATCGGCACCGAGCTCGGTGTACTTGGTGGTGACCGCGGCGCCGTACTTGGCCTTGATCATGTCCAGTCCGGCCTTGGCCGAATCGTTGAAGCCCTTGTCGCCGAGCGATCCCGAGATGAGCAGGAATACGTTCGTCGTGGCGGGCGCTGCGGTTACGGGCATGGCAATGGCCAGCGCCAGCAGCATGATGATCGGTAGAGCGAATCGTTTCATGAAATCCTCCTGATGGATCGTCTGCTTCGTTCAAGGCACTTGCGCCTCCGCATGACGATTTTCAATAGTATGGTACTATCAATCGATAGTTCAAGAGTATTCTGGTCATACTAGTAAAACCGCCGGCAGGAACAAGGAGCTTTATATGGAAAACGCATCATATTACAATGAAGTGGAACGGACTCTGGAGATCGGCCGGAGCGAATCTGAGTTGCTAGCTGCCCGGCTCCTCGGGAATCCCGAGCTTGGTTTCAGGGAGCAGAAAACCGCGGCCATCCTCGTGGACGCCCTCGCTTCCACCGGTGCCCGCATCAAGACCGGGCTGGCTCTTACCGGCGTCATGGCCGAGCTCGGCCCGGCAGGCGCGCCCGCCATCTTCCTGGTGGCTGACATGGATGCCCTCCTCACGCCTTCGGTTGCGGGCGGCGTGGCGCATTCCTGCGGCCACCACGCCCAGATGACCGTCATGGTCGCCGCGTTCAAGGCGCTCGCCGCGGCCCGCGTGCCCGAGCGGGAGGGCGTACGGCTCATATTCCTCAGCGTTCCCGCGGAAGAATACCTGGAGATGGAATTCCGCCTCGGGCTTCGGGCTGATGGCAAGGTACGCTTTCTCTCGGGCAAGCAGGAACTGCTGAGGATGGGGATATTCAACGATGCCAGCGTCGTCCTTAAATACCACTCGATGCCCGACCAGCCTGGCAAGGTCGCCACCGTCAACGGCACCCTCAACGGGTTCATTGCCAAGCGGGCGTCGTTCATCGGCAAGAGCGCCCATTCCGGTGCCTGGCCGGAGAAGGGCATCAACGCGCTCAACGCGGCGTCCATAGCCATGCTCGCCATACACGCCCAGCGCGAGACCTTCAGGGACGACGACCACATCCGTGTGCACCCGGTGATGAAATCGGGCGGCCTCACCGTCAATACCGTGCCTGACCTGGCCGTGCTGGAGACCTATGTCCGGGGCGCTTCGTGGGCGGCCATACAGGATGCCAGCGCCAAGGTGGACCGCGCGCTCGCCGCCGGTGCCGTGGCCGTGGGAGCCAGCCTAAGGAAAGACAACTCGCCGGGTTACCAGCCCTCCAGGCCGGACCGTGCCCTGGGCGAGGTGCTCGGCAGGGCGGCGCGCTCGGTCGTGGACCCGGCCCTCATCGACTACCACGACCAGTCGTACGCCAGCGACGACATAGGCGACGTGGCCTCACTGGTGCCCACCTGCCAGCTCGGCTTTTCCGGGTTCACGGGTACGATCCATGGACCGGACTTCTGCCCCGTGGACCCCGTGCGCGCCTACCATGAACCGGCGCGCATTCTCGCCGCCGCGGCCTTCGAGCTGGCTCAGGACGGTGGCAAGCTTGCGGTTTCGATACGGGCCGGCTTCAGGCCCGTGTTCGGCCTTGAGGAGTATGTGGCGTCTCTGGAAGCGCTGTTCGAGTCGAGGACTCTGTCGTGGGATCCGGCGAAACCTCTGCGGCTGCCTCCTGGCGAACTTTGATCGGCGCTAGAAGACGCCCGGAGGTCGCGGGAGGAGTGGTACCGCTAGCTACTCGTTGGGCAAATCCTGTTCTTCCATGGTAGACAACAGAGACTGTGTCAGGTCCGGGTACGAAGCCAGGCGGTTTGCCTGGTTCTCGAGCGCGCGCTCGAAGAGGTTGCGCACGAGGCGGCCGTTGCCGAAGTACTTGTCGCGGCGGTCGTAGGCCACCTTCAGGTAGACGCACAGCTTGGCTATGGCGGAGTCGGTGACGTTCATGCCGGTTTCTGAAACGAAGCGCAGGAAGATGGCTTCCAGCTCGGCCGGGTCAAAGTCGTCAAAACTGAAGCGGCGGCTGAAACGGCTGGCAAGGCCTGGGTTCGATTCAAGGAAGCGTGTCATCTCGTCGGGGTAGCCCGCGACGACGACGACGAGGCGGTCCCGGTAGTCCTCCATGCGCTTCAAGAGCGTGTCCACCGCCTCGCGGCCGAAGTCTGAGCCGGCGTTGTCCGGTATCAGCGTGTACGCCTCGTCTATGAACAGCACGCCATCGAGTGCGCGCGAGACCGCCTCGTCCACCTTGCCGGCGGTCTGGCCGACGAACCCGGCCACCAGACCGGAGCGGTCGGTTTCCACGAGGTGGCCCTTGCGCAGGAAACCCTGCGCGACGAGTATTTCGCCTATCAGTCTTGCCACGGTGGTCTTGCCGGTACCGGGCCTGCCGGTGAACACCGAATGCAGTGCCACGGGTGGTATCTTCATGCCCAGCGACGCTCGCTTCTTGTGCACCTTCATCAGGTTTGACAGCGTCTTGACCTGTTCCTTGATGGGCTCCATGCCGGTCAAGCTCTCGAGTTTGGCCAGCGCGTCGGCGAGGGCCTTGGCCTGGGCGGCCTCGTCGGCCGGATCGATTGCGTCGGGCTTGCCATCGCCGTCAAGGTCCTTGGTTGCTGTATTGCTCCAGCCGCCCTGCTTCGAGGCGGCGGTACCCGCGGCCCCGTGTCCCGAGGCTTCGGGATTGAGGATACGCTTGTTCAGTTCCTTGAGGAAGGTGTCTGCGCCTTGAGGCAGGCCGCCCGCGGTCAGGTAGATGTCCGCCCACTGCATCAGGGCCTCTGCCACGCGGTGGAAGCCGGCGCCGCCCTTGCTCTCGTCGCGCCGCTTGAGCGCCAGGAGCCCCGCGCCCCAGCCGGTCGTACGCTTGCCGGCAAGGATGCGCTCGAGGTCAGCGCGCCAGGCGAGCAGCTCCTCGCGGTCGCGGGCCGTCAGGTAATCGGCGCGGAAATAGCGTTTCATGCCGTCCGGGCCGGGGCCGTCGCCGCGCATGAAGGGCAGAAGGCTGAGCGCCGCGAATGCTGCCCGGTCGGTGTGCGCCAGATCAGCCCTGTCGTAACAGGCGCCGGCTATGGCCCAGGCGTCGTCCATCAGGATGCCTACGTCCGGTACGAGCGCTTCCATGAACCTGCGCGCTCCCGCGACGAGGGTGGCCCCCGGAAACGATTCCGGCGGGTTTGTGTGTCCATCGTTGATCATGCCAGCGATAGTACCGGTACTCGCCGTTGTCGGCAAGCTCGTTTGTCTTGGGACTCGTATTCTTGCCTGATTATTTGTATTATACAAGCATTCGTTACTGACGAGATCATGTATCCAGGAATGTTCGAATATGGAGTTCACCATGCGCATCAAGTTGGTAGTCGCTCTGGCCTCGGCCTCCCTCGCAGCATCCTGCGCCTCGCTCGGCGATCCCTTCCTGCTCTCCTTCGACGTTTCCGGCAGGTACCAGGCGGAAGCCATCACCGCGGCCGGCAAGGATGCCTACCGTACCAGCCTCGTGGCTGCCGGCGACGTGTCCGCTTCTGCCAAGGTGCAGCGGTACTTCGAGGCCGCCCTCCGCTACGACCCCAACAACGCCGAGGCTTCGCGCTACCTGGCCCTCGTCGAGGATTACCGCGCAAGCCGCTTCTCGGCCGCCGTCAAGGACGCCGATGCGCTGCTCGGCAAGCCCTCCAGGAGTCCGGACGAGGAATACCGCATGCTCCTGGCAGTGCGGCGCGCTTCTGCAATCTACCCGAGAGACGAATCCGCGAAGCGCCTCGTCAAGTCTACCGCCGAGATCCGCGACGGCTTCGTCGTGCTCCGGCTGGCCGAGGTGGAAAAGGCGCGGGCCTCGGTAACGCCCGAATCGAAAGACGCGGTCAGGGAGAAGGCGTACATCGACGCGTTCAGGATCGTGCTGCGCGTCAGGGACGTCGAGCCGGGCGATGAAGCGGTCGTAAAAGCCTACAAGGAACTCAAGTCGGAGATTGCGGGCATAGTCGAGAAGCGGCTGTCCGGGGTCGATGCCCAGATAGTCAAACGCTCGTTCGACGAGGCTAAATCCGTGCTGTCGCTGGTAAAGGACCTGGATTCAAGGATAGGCGGGACCTTCGCGCCCGACATCGCCAAGGCCGAGTACAGGCTCTACCTGGCATGGGCCAGGCACTACGAGTCACGCAAGGAATGGTCCAGGGCCAATACGCACATCCAGGTCGCGCTGGGCATCCAGAAGGGCAGCGAGGCGGTCGCCTTGCAGAAGCGCATACGCGACGCCGCCGATGCCGAGGAGCGGGGCGCCACCTTCGAGGCCGGGCTCAAGAACCTCGATGCATACATACGTTCAGGCGAGCTCCTGCGCGCCCAGCGCCTGCTTGCGTCACTGTCCAAGTCGACGACCACTTCGGCGGGGCGCGCGACCCTCGACCAGCGGCGCAAGAAGATGATCGAGTCGCTTGCTGCCGTCTATGACGCCGGCGTCAAGGCGTACCGCGAGGAACGGTACAAGGACGCGGTGGAGTCCTTCGAGACGGTCGTGGCCATCGATTCGACGTATGGTGATGCCGCTGAATACCTTGAAAAGGCGAAGACGAAACAGAAGCTCCTTGACCAATACTGATCTGACCGAGCGGAGGCTCCCGATGTCCAGAAAACCGGATCTACAGGTACTCAAGTCTTTTGCGCTTGAATGGGCATGGACCCTGCTCGTTGCCCTCTGGCTGATCGTGCCGCTTGCCGGGAAGGCTGGACTGTCCAACCCCATGGCGTTCGGAGCCGGCTCGGCGTTTGCCGCGGATGGTCCCCGGGCGTATGCAGCGGTGGCGGTTGTCGCTGGCATTCTGATCACGCTGATCGCGGTCTGGAAGGCGGCTGCATTCTTCCTGCGTAAAAAATTAGCCGTCGCTGCCGATCCCGGGCGGCCGCTCGCGGTAGCGCTGAACGCGGTATCGTCGGCCTGCGCCCTCCTGATTCCAGCCAACCACGCCATGTCGTTCGCCACGCGGCCCGGCTATTTCTCCGCCCTCGCCTGGTGGACCTGGGCGACGATACTCATATCCTTTGCCTGGAACGCATTCTCGATCATGCGGCTCATCAGGGTGCTGAGCGAACAGGATGCGGGTTACCGGGAATACATCGAGTTCCGCCGCGGTATGGAACAGCCCAGGATTTCGATGTTCAAGCGGGTACAGACCCGGGGTATCCAGAGCCGGCTTACCATGGCCTTCACCGGACTGCTCCTGATCGTCGTCATCGTGCTCGCCTCCTCCTTGCTCAGCGATTTCGGTTCGACCCTGCTCCGCGCCATCATGGACAACGGCAGGTCCCTCGCGGACAGGACCTCAAGCATCGTCAAGACGAGCATCGGCGACCGCATCGCCATCGACGATTATCTGGCCATCGAGTCGGCGAAGAATGCGAACGCGTCGTTCCCCTTCTCGAGCGTTTCCCAGTACCGGAGGGACCCCAAGACTGGTTCGTACGCGGTTCGCTCCTCTACCGACCTGACCCTGATCGACAAGGTCCTCCCGGACGAGGAGGCGAAGGCGGTAGAGCCGGTTCCATCGATGGTCGAAGGCGCGGACACCATCGAATTCCGCGCTCCCGTCATCCTGTCAGGCGTCAACCTCGGTTTCGTTTCGGTCATCTACGACCGTGAAACGATCTACGGCCCGTACTACCTGACCAAGGTCAAGGCCGTG
Organism: uncultured bacterium; assembly: GCA_964293355.1. Classification (GTDB taxonomy): domain Bacteria; phylum Spirochaetota; class Spirochaetia; order Treponematales; family UBA12059; genus SZUA-370. Next base: position 9,182 of record CAXZAJ010000014.1, on the reverse strand, counting down.
ATCATCGCCTTCCTGTTCCTGTACGCGTCGGTCTTCGTGACGTTCCTGTTCGGCCGCAGCATCGTCTTTCCCATCCTGTTCCTCAGGATGAGCGTCAATTCGATATCGCAGCGGCTGTCATCCATGGTCAAGGGCGATGTGCGCATATCGGCCGACAACCTTCACTACCAGGACCGGGTATCCACGCAGGACGAGATAAAGAAGCTGTCGGTGGAGATAGGGAACATGGCAACCGTGATCCGCGGCGTCGTACCGTACATATCGGCTTCGACGCTCAGGAATTCGGAGCGCGCTTCTCCGACGACCGAACGCCGCGACCTGGCTTTCCTGTTCACCGACATACGCGGCTTCACGACCATCTGCGAAGGCCTGTCGCCCGAGGACGTCGTGACGATGCTCAACCACTACCTGGACATCCAGACGACCGCCATCGTTGAAAACGGCGGCGAGGTGGACAAGTTCGTGGGCGACGAGATGATGGCCATGTTCGACGGCCCCGACAAGGAAGCCAGGGCTTGCCGGGCGGGCATGCACATCCGCAAGGTCATGGCTGAAGCCCAGGAGAAGGCGCGGCTCGATTCCGGCGCCATCGTCTCCATCGGCATAGGCATCAACTCCGGCCCGGTGGTCTTCGGTTCGGTCGGCGCGCGCGAGCGCATGGACTTTACCAGCATCGGCGATACCGTCAACCTGGCCGCACGCCTGGAAGGAGCCAACAAGACCTACGGAACCAAGTCGCTCATCAGCGAGACCGTGTACGAAAGCGTCAAGGACTCGTTCCTCTGCAGGGAAATTGACCTGATAACCGTCAAGGGCAAGAACCAGCCGGTCCGTATTTTCGAGATACTCCAGGAATCGGCCAGCGCCGTTCCCAAGCTCGCCAAGATAAAAGAAGGCTTCGAGGCGGGACTCGTGGCATACCGGGCCCGCAACTGGGCGGCGGCGCGGAAACTCTTCGGCAAGGTCAAGGATACGTATGGCGACGAGGCGAGCGAGGTGTACCTGCACCGCATCGACGCCTTTGAAGTCAATCCGCCGCCCGCGGACTGGGACGGAGTCTTCCGTATGAGCGTCAAGTAACAGGCTCTATCCGGCCGCGGAGTTTTCTGCTATATTCGTATAGACGAGAATATCCGCGACGCCGTAAAGGAATGTACGCGGAGCGGCCGTTTAATAATCAACTCGACTGGCCAAATTGTTCTTCTCGCCCCAAGGATACTCATGCTTCATTCAGATTTTGAATCTCTCGGACTCATGCCCGCCTGCCTTGAGGCCTTGCGCCACGAAGGCTACGAGCACCCGACGCCCATCCAGACCGCGTCGATTCCGAGCCTGCTCGCCGGCCGCGACCTCCTGGGCTGCGCTCAGACCGGCACCGGCAAGACCGCCGCGTTCGCGTTGCCTACCATACAACGACTGACTGAAAACCACGTCAAGCGCCAACCCCGCAAGGCCCGCTCCCTCGTCGTCGCGCCCACCAGGGAACTCGCCATGCAGATCGACGTGAGCTTCGGCGCCTATGGCCGCAAGACCGAGATCAAGCGCGCCTGCGTATACGGCGGCGGCGGCAAGGTGCCGCAGATCAAGGCCATGGAACGGGGCGACGACGTGCGCGTGGCCACGCCGGGCCGCCTCCTGGACCTCATCGGCGATGGCGCCATAGACCTGTCCCAGGTGGAGATAGTCATCTTCGACGAGGCCGACCGCATGCTCGACATGGGCTTCATCCATGACGTTCGCAAGATCATCGCCCTCCTGCCCAAGAAGCGCCAGACGCTGCTGTTCTCAGCAACCATGCCCTCGGAAATCGATACCCTGGCGCGTACCCTGCTGGACAATCCGGTCCGCGTCGACATCGAACCGGAGAAGCCGACCATCGAGCTGATCACGCAGAGCCTCTACTATGTGGAGAAGGGCTGCAAGCGCGACCTGCTCGTGCACCTCATCAAGGAACTCAAGGTGTCCCGCGCTGTGGTATTCTCCCGTACCAAGCACGGCGCCGACCGCATAGCCAAGACCCTGCACATAGCCGGCATTCCTGCAGGCGTCATCCATGCCAACAAAGGGCAGGGCAACCGCACCAAGACGATGGAAGCGTTCCGCGCCGGCGAGACTCCCGTGCTCGTCGCCACCGACCTTGCCGCCCGCGGCATAGACGTTGACGACATTTCGCACGTGTTCAACTTCGACATGCCCACGGAACCGGAGACTTACGTGCACCGCATCGGCCGCACCGCCCGTGCCGGCGCCTCGGGCACCGCCGTCTCGTTCTGCGACACCGAAGAGAAGCGCCTCCTCAAGCAGGTCGAACACCTGCTCGGTACCACGATACCCGTCATAAAGGTGCACCCGTACGCCGGCGTGCGCCCCGTGCCCACCGAAGAAGACCTGCGCGATGCCATGTTCGAGGAGCGATCCAAGGAACGAATGCGCGGCCGCGGTCAGGGCCGTGGCCGTCCTTCGGGCGGTTCGCGCCCCTCTGGCAACCGCCCCTCGGGGAATAATCCAGCGGGAAACGGTCCCAGCCAGGGTAATTCCGACCGCGGCGGCCGTCCCGCGAGGCCTGCCGGTTCCTCCGGTTCTGCCAGCGGTGCCCCGAGGCGCGACGGGCCCAGGCCGGATGCTCCCCGTCGTGACGAACCGAGGCGCGATGCTCCGAGGTCGCCAGCGGCTCCAGATTCCAGAAACGATCGCCCTGGGTCCGCCTCTCCACGGAGCAACGACCAGCACCGAGAAGCGCCGCGACGTGACGCGCCGCGCCACGAGACGCCCACGCGCACCGGCAGGGACGTCCGCTCCGTCATTGACGAGATAACGGGCCGGAGAAGCTAGACTTTCTATTCAGCTAACAGTGCTTTTGAAACATGCCGCCCCTGCTTTTCAGTAGGGGCGGGTGCTATTTCCAGCATCGCCGGGGACGATCTGTCGCAGGAATACTGAGACCGGCTAGGGCAGCTCCAGAGCTGGCTCGACGCCGGGAGGAGCCATACTCCTCTCGTGGTAGGTTCTCTTGTGACGGAATCATATGGATTTTTAGAATGCGCTTAGGCTCATGTTCTCTTGCACTTTATCATGTGCTATCAGAAGATATTTCCACGGTTTTCGCCCAAGCGTCTTATTGAACTCAGTAGCGTGCTTGCACCATTGTTCAGCGGCCTTCTTTTTCGCAAGTACGATCGGATCATCGAGTTCATTGCGAGCTTTCGTCTCCGCCATGTAGATGGTGTCGCCGGTTTCCGCCACGAAGTCGGGGACATATTCGTAATGCTGATGCCCGTCCTGGTAAATGATCTGGAATTGCCCCTTCGCGGGCTTGAACCATTTCTCGGCTTCACGGTCCAAGAGTATCGAGAATCGTCGCTCCGTATCGGAGTCGAACTTTACGGCGGGATAGAGGCAACACTCATAACCCGTAAACATAATCCGCCCTATCTTGGATTTGTCGAAATCCGTACGGCGATAATCCAAGGATTCCAGGCCAACTTCGACGAGGTTGGCGCTTTTCTTGAGAGAGGTAAAGCCCCGGCTTACCTTGACCTCGAAGCCAGTGTCTGATGTTGAACGATGCTCACGCATCTGGGCCGCGATGAAGGCGACAAGGTCGTTTTGGTGGTACTGAAGGACGTTGCGCACTTCTTCGTCGCCCGCGAGGTATGATCGCAGATGAGCCACCACCTGGCCGGCCAGATCGTACAAGAGATCGGCGTGCTCGTCATAGCTGATGTCGCTCTGATCAATAAGCCCTCGTACGAGATAGTCTTCTAGTCGGGACTCGGATCCTGCCGCCTTCTTGAAGGATAGGATCTTCTGCTCATTGGTCCTGAGGAATTGCATCAGTAGGTCGCGGGCTACGGGCTGGTAGTGAATGTTCGCCACATTGAGCTTAAAGCGTTCAAAGAGAACGGTCGTCCCCTCCCGGGGAAGTACTATGATGCGAGGGATGTCGATCGTTCCTTCTACTACGGTCCGGATCATCGTCTCAACGAGGGCATTGGCTTCGGGAAGGCTTTCAAGACCGACTAATTCGTTCTGACCATCGCCATACCTGGCTTGGGCTTCCGCGACGATCATCGCATGAACTTCTGGTTTGTAGAGGTCCTGTGACGATTTAATATCCTTCTGTTCCGTGATGACCTGTAATACTATGGCCTTCATTTTCTGCTCGGAAGGCGTACCCTGTCGGATACTCTCTTCCACCTTCGAAGCGGTAACGACGGTTTTAAGTTGATCGCCCGGCTTTGCGGGTTCAAGCTCGATCGCGCGGAACTTCAGAACTGAATCCCCTCTGTTCGCCTCGTCTATAATGGCCTGGAACGAATCATGCGCGATGATGTTAAGAGTATCGACGGCTAGGTCGCCGGTACGCTTGCCATAAGGCAGGCGTAGCCCGCGCCCGAGAGACTGTTCGACCAATGTTCGTGCATTTGCTGCTCGAAGGGGCACAATCGTATAGAGGTTGGTGACGTCCCAGCCTTCTTTGAGCATGTTAACATGCACGACGATTTCAGTGGGTTCGTCGGGACTCTCAACGGCAAGGAGCCGTTGAATGTTCTCTTCTTTTTCCTCGCCAGATTGGTTCGAATGAACCTGTATAACTTTGCCCAAGTATCGACCAACGAAGAAGTCGGCCGATTCCATGAACTTCTGGAGCTGGTCGGCATGAGTCGTGTCCCGCGCCACAACGAGCATGAAAGGTTTGACGATAGGTTTGTCATTTTGCCTGGCCCAGGTTTCAAGGTGTACCTTGGTATTTTCATGGACGCGGACTCCATCCTCTAGCTTTATCTTTTCAAGGGATTCCGGACTAACCTGATCCGCCCGGAAGTTTTTCTGGGTGACCACGGCCGGTTCCTTCACAAAGCCGTCTTCCATGGCCTTGGCCAGAGGATAGTAGTAGAGGATATTCTGGAAGGTGATCTGCTTGGTACCAGCCTCGACAAAGGGTGTAGCAGTAAGCTCCAGCCCAAGTATAGGCTTGAGTTCGTTGATAGCCTTTATTCCAGCGCTTGCTCGATACCGATGAGACTCGTCCATGAGGAGTACCAAGTCCGGCAAGGCCGCCAGGTATTCAAAGTAGCTTTCACCGATGTACTCGGATAGTCGTTTGATTCGGGGAGACTTGCCACCTCGAACCTCGCTATTGATCTTGCTGATGTTGAATATGTTGATCTGTATTCCGCTTTCTATCAGCACGCCACTCCGAGATACGTCGGCCCGTTCATAGTTGTCGCCGGTGATTACCTGGGGCGGGTCCTGCGCGAACTCGGCTATACCCTTGAAGACATATTTAGTGGTTCCGGGCGTGAAGTCGGCTATGAGCTTGTTGTAGATGGTCAGATTGGGAGCCAGGACGAAGAAGTGGTTCACCTTATGCTCCAGGTGGAGATAGGAGATGAACGCTCCCATGAGACGGGTCTTACCGACTCCTGTCGCCAGAGCGAAGCATAGAGACACAAAGTCCCTGTCGAAGTCCTTTACGTTAGGGAACTCGGTCTGAAGAATCTTTATCGCCTGGACTGGATCGGTGTCTTTGGCGGGCTTCACGAGCTCGGTGACCCTGGCTAGAAGCTCGAGGGATTTTCTCTGCGGCTCTCGAAGCGAGAGTCGACCAGAGATGGTATTCACGAGGCGATCAGTCATGGTAGGACTCCAATTTCTTTATATCTTCTGAATTTTCGTTTATTGACTCTTGGCAAAGCCCCTCAATATGAACTATCCGGGAATTCCGGATAGTTGCAGGCACCAAGCTCTTTTCACTCATGGCTACCACCTTGCCGAGGCAGGTACCGTTGCTGTGGGTGATTGGGGGTTCCTGGGTACTGTAGGACAAGTCGTCCTTCATCAAGAAGCTCGCCGAGCAAATCTCCGATTGTCACTTCACTTCGATTTAAAAAAGTACTTAATTCTCTTTTTGAAAATGCTTTATACCCACAGAGAGCGACTATGGTGCTCTTGCTGACTTCGGGTTTAGCTCTGGCCCCCATTTCCCCGATCATGGTCGTAAGGTTGTTCGGCAAATCCAAGAGCTCAGGTGATACAGTGGTGAGCTTGGGTGATAAGGATTCATGGTTAGGTGATAACCCGTCGAGGTTGGGTGATAAGGTTTCCAAGTCTGGATTGAGTGAAGATAAGTCCAGAGAAGCTGTGAACTCCGGTCCGCCTTGGTAGTAGGTCGCAGTGCCTTTGCCCTTCTGGACGACTATGCCGCAATTCCTGAGACGGCGCAGTGCAGCGGAAGCGTGGAGCGTATCCACCTTGTTGATGTCTCGATACGCTGCATTGCTGATAGCCCCGAATTCTTTCAAGAATACCAATGCTCTGGCTTCCTCTGAATTTAATTGGTGATGCTTGAACTGCGCTAACCAAGCGATATCGCTCGAATCCATGAAATGGTGGGTGAGCAGGGTCAGGACAAAGCTGTCCGCATCCCGGCTGGATTCAAAATAGGGGCTCGAAAGGTTGGCACGCTCCATGAGTTCCTGCATAACGCGAATACCAGAGCCTTTGGTTTCCGCCAGATTGCATTCGTGAAGTATGGCTGCGATCTTCTCATTGCGATTGACCGAGCCCGCCTCTCCCAATTGATCGTCAGATTTCAACGAGCAGCCAGGATTCCGGATTTCCAATCGGTTGCTGTAGCGGATGATCTGTACTGGTTGTTTGGTCCGGTAATTGCGGTGCATAAGCGCGTTCACCACCGCCTCACGGATGACCGCATCCGGGACCAATGGAATGTCTTTACGGTAGATTCCATCCTCCAACGAAAACCCCCGTGGCAGATCGTCAAGAATAGCGGCTATCACACGCGGAATAAGGGTCAGCAAGGGACCGCGCATCTCCATGGTTTCGAAACGAGTATCCGGGTTTTCAACCCATGTCCGTCCAGGAACGCGTATATAATCCACCCGCACCATAGGCGCGAGCCTGCGCAGGGCAGAATCCTTGCCAAAGCAGAGGAGGCCGCAGATCGTAGGTGAATACGAGCTATCCTTTTGTCGAATTGCCGCCCCCAGGGCGAATAGAAGCTCTTCGCTGCTCCATACGATTTCCGGAGCCGCAGGGTTGATCCGTTCTCTTCGCTGGCGATAGCCCTGCAATGCTTCTTCAGAGAAATCAAGTTCTATGGACATATCCTCAAGAACTGAGTCCTCATAAGCCTTATGTCCCCTCCCTTGGTATAGCAGCGAGATATCATCTTCGGTGCAGGTCTGATCGCTCGTACCGATTCTACGGAACGCACCCTTGGGTAAACCTTTGTTCTTGAAAAACACCGGCTTTTCGGCAACCTGAGCTTCAAGAATCTCGGTGATGATTACATTTTTGCCTCCTGAAGAGGCTTTCCATATCCGTGGGCGAATGGCAATATTGAAACGATCCGCGCATTGACTCGCCAGATCCGTCTGTATCTTGTCTGGATCGTTCAACCCAACCACTTCGTAATCAGGGAAAAGTTGGTCTTCGCTCCGAGCTACACCCAGCACGATAAAACCACCACCCATTCCAGGCTCGTTACAGTAGGCACAGACGGTTTCCATGATACTAGTGTCAATCGCCGATCCACGTTTAGCCTCGAGATTATGACACTCATCTCCATTACGTAAACGTTCAAGCAATGAAGCAAATAGTTGGTCCGGCTCGGAATATGCAGGGGTCTTGTTGCTCATACCTCGCCCCCAAACAGGTCCGGCTGATCCACCTTTGGCTTGGGCGCTGAAGGTAGATTCTCTACCTGGAGGCTATAATCGTCGTGCCCCCACTCGCACTTGGAGAGAACCGCATTGGGTATCTTCTTGATGGTGAGGTTCGGGAACTGGTGGACATCGGCACGATAGGCTGAACAGAGTACAAGGAGGGTCCTGTTCACCCCTACGTCCTCACTTAATGCTACTAGCTGCTCATGGCCAAGGTTCTGTGTCGTTACCCAGATGAAGTCTGTCTCAGTGGAATGGCCATGGATGAAGTACTCATTACCCGATGGCGCGTAGGTGAAGCCCTCGAGCTTGCAGAGGGCCTCGGCGAGCATCGCGGCGTTGTATTCTTTGTTGATGACCCAGTTGCCCCACTTGTCCTTTTCGAGGAGGGAAGGTGCCAACTTGTAATAGCGGAATCCGCCTCCACCTTTCCAGCTGACAGCCTCTGTAATGCCGCCAGGTTCCTGCCCGTCGATGACCTTCTGGAGGCGCGGGATGATGTGGGAGTGACAGTGTTCTCCGAGCTCTATCATGATCCAGCGACGACCCATTTTTTGGGCTACGGCACCGGTGGTGCCGGAACCGGCGAAAGAGTCAAGGACGAGATCACCAGGATTGGTGGCGATATATATGATTCGATGCATTAAACCTTCTGGCTTAGGGTTTTCAAATACGTTGTCATGCTCATTGAACAATTCTAATAAATGTCGTTTAGCATGATCATTCGTTCCAACATCCTGCTGGGACCAAATGCTTTCTGGTACAAGCCCTTCAGATTCTAGTTTGCTACGAAATTTCTTAATCCGAGGAACGCCATCCCCTTTTTTGGGGAAGTAAATGTTGTTTCTAGAAATTTCTGATTCAAATTTTTCTTTAGTATAAATCCAACATAATCCTTTAGGAGGTAGATGGCTCTTTCCTGTTGGGGTGATAGCCGCATAGAATTGAGCTGGAGTAGCATGACCTGCCTGAGCGGTCATTGCTACTGATTGCCAAGAACCCCGAGGATCATTATCGGGGTTCTTATAACGAGCTATTGCATCATCCGTTAGAGGCAGAAGATTTCGAGCTTTTGTGAACTCTTCAATATTTTTGGCATAAACTAGAACATGATCATGGTTCGTAGAAAATGCTTTTCGATTATCACGAGCTGTTCGTTTTTGCCAGATTATATTACCAGCAAAATTGATTCTTCCAAATATTTCGTCACAAAGTACTTTAAGATAGTGACATTCAGTATCATCAATAGTTATCCAAAGACTCCCTTCTAGTGATAGCAATCTCCTTAATATTTCCAATCGATCCCGAATCAAACCTAGCCACAGTGAATGTTCTATCCCATCATCATAATATGCAAAAGCCGAACCTGTATTGTACGGTGGGTCTATGAAAACACATTTAAACTTGCCAGTATATTCAGCTTCAAGGGCTTTCAATGCGAGGAGGTTGTCGCCGAAGATGAGCTTATTATCAAAGAGGTCGTTATCGGTG
>CAXZAJ010000013.1:0-23749 GCA_964293355.1 uncultured bacterium | reverse complement strand
GGGCGCCGCGAGCGGAACACCTGGGAGTGCGCCGGAGCGGCACCGGGGGCAGCCACGGCCGCGGAGGCTACGGCCTCCGGCAAGGAATGACCGGGATGGCAGCAACCATGGTGAACAACAAGCCCATACCGGTGATCATGGACTGCGATCCGGGCCACGACGACGCGATAGCGCTCGTGCTGGCCCACGCCAGTCCGGAGATTGAAATACTGGCCGTGACGACGAGCGCCGGCAACCAGACCATCGACAAGACCACGCTGAACGCACGCAAGGTGCTGTCGTTCCTGGGTTCCGACGTGCCGGTGGCGCGTGGCGCTTCCAAGCCGCTGTTCCGCGAGCTGATCATAGCGCCCCAGGTCCATGGCGAATCGGGGCTGGACGGCCCCACCCTGCCGGAGCCCCGGCTGCCTGAATCGCCGCTGTCCGCGGTGGAGCTGGCCGCGAAGACGCTCCGGGAGAGCGACCGGCCCGTGACGCTCGTACCCACCGGCGCGCTGACAAACGTGGCGGCCCTGCTCCTGGCCCACCCCGAACTGAAGCACAAGATAGAACGTATAAGCCTGATGGGCGGTTCGGCCGTCGGAGGCAACTGGACGCCGGCCGCCGAGTTCAACATTCTCGTCGACCCGGAAGCCGCACACTTGGTATTCAATTCCGGCATCCCGGTGACGATGTGCGGCCTCGACGTGACCCACCAGGCCCTGGTGACGCGCGCCGACACCGAACGGTTCCGAGCCATAGGCAAGCGCTGCTCGACTATGGTGGCTGAGCTGATGGACTTCTTCGTAAAGTTCCACGAGGCCAATTTCAGCTTCGGTGGCAGCCCCCTGCACGACCCCTGCGCCGTGGCCTGGCTCATCGATCCTGGTATATTCACCGCCCGCAAGGCCCATGTCGACGTGGAGTGCCGCGGCAGGCTGACGGTCGGCGCGACCGTAGCCGATTTCTCGGGCAAGTCAGGCCCGATGAACGTCGATGTGGTAACGGGGCTGGACCTGAAACGGTTCATAGACCTTCTGGACGCCGCACTGCGCCGCCTGGACTAGCGAGAAAGTGAAACCATGAAGAAACGGACAATACTCATAGACTGTGACCCCGGCATCGACGACGCGATAGCCCTCCTGATGGCCTTCGCCGCCCCCGAACTCGAGGTGGTGGGCATCACGAGCGTGGGCGGCAACGTAGGCCTCGAGGCGACGACGAAGAACGCGCTGGCGCTTGCGACACTGGCAGGCAGGTGCGTGCCAGTCGCCCGCGGCATGGACCTGGCCCTGATAGCCGAGACGAAGCGGGCCGAGTCGGTGCACGGAGCTGACGGCCTGGGCGGCGTCAGGCTGCCGGAACCGGATTACTCGGTGGAAAAAGCGACGGCCTGGGAATTCATCAGGGACAGAGCTGCGGAATTCCCCGGCGAACTGGAAATCGTGGCGATAGGCCCATTGTCCAACGTGGCAATGGCCCTGTCCGCCTACCCGGAAACGCGGCACCGCATCAAGGCAATCCACCTGATGGGCGGCTCCGCGGGTGTCGGGAACGCGACGCCCGCCGCAGAGTTCAACATCCTGGCCGATCCGCACGCGGCGGCGGCCGTGTTCCAGTCCGGCGTGCCGATAACCATGTTCGGGCTGGACGTGACAAACCGGGCAACCCTGAGCTCGGCGGGGCTGGAAGCGATCCGCGCCATCGGCGGCCGCGTTATAGCGCCGAGTTGCGCGATGCTCGACCACTACCTGGCCGCCTACCGCCGCTTCGGCCGCGATACACTGGCGCTGCACGATCCGCTGGTGGTCGCCTGGCTGATCGACCCGTCGCTGGTGACGCTCCAGCCGTACTTCGTCGAGGTGGAAACCGACGGCCGCTACACCACCGGCAAGACCGTCGTCGACGTGCACGGCATACTCAAGCGCCAACCCAACGCCATGGTCGGCGTGGAACTCGACTCAGACCGCTTCATCGCGCTTATGACGAAACTGCTGCGCTCCTACGACACCGCTGAGCCTGATTCGGCTTCCGGAGCGGGCAGATGAGCCGCATCATACTTGAAAACGCCACAATACTGGACCGCGACGGCAACCTGAGCGCTCCACGGACCGTCGTGGTCGAGGGCGGGCTCATCACCGCCGTGACAGAAAATCCGGTCGGGGGTCAGAGCTCGGCCTTGCCCGGCGACGAAATGATCGATTGTGCGCGGCTCCACCTGACGCCGGGGCTGGTCAACCTGCACACGCATTCGCCGATGAACATCTTCAAGGGCATAGCCGAGGACGCCACGCCCGACCGCTGGTTCAACGAGGAAATCTGGCCCTACGAAAGCACCATGGACGGCGACGACGTTGAAGCCGGCGCAAACCTCGCAATCGCCGAGATGCAGGACAACGGCGTCACGGCGTTTGCCGACCACTACTTCATGGCGGACCGGATATGCAAGGCAGTGCTGAAAAGCGGTATGCGCGCCGATATAGCGCCTACCCTGTTCGGCATGGCCGGCGGTTTCGAGGGCCAACTGGCGGAGGCTTCCGACCTGGTGCGCGAATGGAACGGCCATGACGGCAGGCTGTCGCTCAGGCTCGGACCACATTCGCCGTACACCTGCTCGCCTGAGGACCTCGCCGCTTGCGCGAAAGCCGCCACGGACCTGGGCGTCGGCGCGCACATCCACGTGGAGGACTCGGAGCCTCAGATAGCCGCGAGCGTCAAGCAATACGGCCGCACGCCGATGCGCGTCGTCGCGGACGCAGGCCTGTTCGAGGTGCCGCTGATAATCGGGCACGGCTACTGGATACTGGACGAAGAGCGGGAACTGCTCGGGGACAGAGCCTGGGTGGCGGTCTGCATGAAGACCTACATGAAACTCGGCGAAGGCCCCGGACGGGTCTGGCAGCGTCCCGGAGAGCTGCCGCTGTGCATCGGCACCGACGGAGCGGCCAGCTCCAATACCCTGTCGCCGCTGGAACAGGCGCGCATGCTGGCACTAGTCGGTAAACTGCACACCAACGATGCCGAAGCCTTTGATCTCAAGGCTGTCTGGAAAATGCTGATGCGCGGCCACGACGCCCTGACGTTCGGCACGGGGTGCATCGAAGCCGGAGCGCCAGCTGACCTGGTGCTATGGGACCTCAGAAAGCCCAACACCTTTCCGCTCTACGACCCGCTCGCCGCCATCATCTACAGCGCCGACTCAGGTAACGTAAGGCACTCGATGGCAGCAGGCCGCTGGCTCAAAAAGGACGGCGCGCTGTTGCTCGACGTCGAATCCATCATCGCAAAAGCCGGGGAACGGGCAGCCGGCATACTCCGCAAAGGAAAAGGAACAACACACCTTGCATTCTAGCAAAACAGACAAGCCGGTCTGCGTGGTCGGCAGCATCAATTACGACCTCATCTGCGTGCTGGACAGGTTGCCCGGGCTTGGCGAGACGCTGACCGCCCTCAACCATGTCGCCGCCTACGGCGGCAAGGGAGCCAACCAGGCCGTTGCGGCGGCCAGGCTGGGGGCACCCGTGCGCATGATAGGCGCCATCGGCTCTGACCCCACGGGGGCCAGCATGCGCGGCAACCTCGAGGCCAACGGCATCGACGCCACGGGGCTGCTGACTGCGCCTGGTCCGAGCGGCGTGGCGATGATCAACATCGACGCCAACGGCGACAACACCATCGTCGTCTACCCGGGAGCCAACGCAGCTCTGACCCCGGACTGGGTGCGCGCCTATGAAAAAGCAATCCAGTCCAGTTCCTGCCTCATGCTGCAGCTGGAGACGCCGCTGGAATCGGTGCTGGAAGCGGCGGGGGTAGCGGACGAGGCCGGCGTGCCGGTGCTGCCCAACCCGGCTCCCGCGCGGCAGTTGCCCGACGAACCCCTGCGGCTTTGCACCGTCGTCACGCCCAACGAGACCGAACTCGGCCTCCTGACAGGCGCGGACGGCATAGAGGCCGGAGCGCGACTGCTGCTGGCCAAGGGGGTCAGAGCCGTCGTGGTCACGCTCGGCAGCAAGGGCTGCTTCTGCATGGACGGAACGGGTTCGTTTACGGTACCATCCTACAGGGTCAGAGCTGTGGATGCCACGGCCGCCGGCGACAGCTTCAACGGCGCGCTTGCCACGCAATTGCGCGGCGCGGGCGACCGGGGGGACAGAGCCCGAGGCCTGATCAGCCCCGCGGACCTGGAATTCTGCAACGCGGCCGGCGCTCTGGCCGCGACGAAACTGGGAGCCCAACCGTCTATACCGACGCTGACTGAAGTCGAATCATTCATCGCGCGGCAGCGCGCATAAAGGAGCATGACCATGCCTACCCCCCACAACACAGCAAAAAAAGGCGACATAGCCCAGACCGTCCTCCTGCCCGGCGATCCGCTGCGGGCCAAGTTCATCGCGGAGACCTTCCTCGAAAACCCCGTCTGCTACAACACCGTGCGCAACATGTTCGGCTACACGGGCACCTACAAGGGCAAGCGCGTCTCGGTGCAGGGCACCGGCATGGGCGTGCCTTCGCTGTCCATCTACGTCACCGAGCTGATCAACGAGTACGGCGCGGAGAACCTCGTGCGCATCGGCACCTGCGGATCCATCCAGCATGACGTCAAGGTGCGCGACGTGATCATGGCCCAGGGTTCGTGCAGCGACTCCAACGTCAACCGTGTCCGCTTCGCGGGCCTGGATTACGCACCGATTGCCGACTTCGGCCTCATGCAGAAGGCCTGGAAGGCCGCCGAGGCCAAGGGCATCACCCTGAAGGTAGGCAACATACTGACCTCCGACACGTTCTACGGCGACGACCCGGACTCATGGAAGATGTGGGCCGCGTACAACGTGCTGGCCGTGGAGATGGAAACGACCGCCCTGTACACCATCGCCGCCAAGTACCGCAAGCACGCGCTCACGCTCCTTACGGTCAGCGACAGCATCGTAACGCACGAAGCCACCACGCCCGAGGAGCGCCAGAGCACCTTCAAGGCCATGATGGAAGTGGCGCTCGAGCTGGCATAGGCTCGAGGGCGTATCGCGGTGAAAGTAATCAGGGCACGGACGCTGGGCTTCTGCCCCGGCGCCCGGCGCGCCGTCGCGGTTGCCGAAAAGGCTGCCGCCGATGCCAGGTCCTCGGGCAGGCACCCCCTGGTGCTCGGCCAGATTGTCCACAACCCGCGCGTTTCAGCCAGGCTCGAGTCCCTGGGCATGGCTCGTATCGACAATACCGGCGCACTCGCACCGGGCAGCCTTACAGGCTCTGTCGTCGTCATCCGGTCCCACGGAACCACTCCCACGGTATTTGCACAACTCAAGGCCGCCGGCGCGGACATCGTCGACGCCACCTGCCCGCGCGTGGCCGCCAACCAGAAGGCGGCGGCCTCGTTTGCGGCGCGCGGCTACCTCGTCGTCATTGCCGGCGACAAGGGCCATGGCGAAACCCTGGGCATCGCGGGCCACGCTCCTGGCGCCATCATCGTGTCGACCCCGGACGAAGCGAGTACGGTTCCCGCTGGACGACCCGTCGCCCTGATCGCCCAGACCACCATATCCGAGACCGAATACGATGCCATCCACGATGCGCTCGCCGCACGCCGGACGGATGGTGGCATCGCATCGGCCGATACTGAGGTGGTCGATTCCGGCGGTGTCTGCGGCGCCAGCCGCGAGCGCCGAGCAGCAGTCGAGGAATTCCGCGGCCATGTCGATGCCGTCGTCGTCGTGGGCGGCAAGAACTCGGCCAACACGCGCCGGCTCGCCGAGCTGTGCTCGTCGCTCGGCCTGCCCGTCTGGCATGTCGAAAACGCCTCGGAGATACCAGCCGAACTCGGCGCGTTCGCGACAGTCGGACTCACCGCCGGCGCATCGACGCCCGACGAAGACATCGACGAGGCCGAGGCCAGGCTGCTCGAGCTCGCGACTCGATAATCCTCCTCCACGCCAGAAAGGAACATTATGGAGATCCTGAAAGCGATCAGCGAGCGCAGGGCATATCGAGCTCTGTCCCCCGAAGAGTTGCCCGACGACGCGGTCAGGCGCATCATCGAAGCGGGTACGCTGGCACCGTCATGCTACAACAATCAGCCCTGGCGCATCGTCATCCATGACGTACCCGTCCTGACGGACGGGCCGCAAACAGACGCGCTGCACGAGTCGCTCGCGGAAGGCAATGTCTGGGCTACAAAGGCGCCGTTGATCATCGCGGTTGCCGTACGAGCCTCCGATGATTGCAGGCTGGACGATGGCCGCGATTACGCCCTCTTCGACGCGGGCCTGTGCGCGATGAACATGATGACCCAGGCAACGGCAGAGGGGTTCGTGGCCCACCCGATAGCGGGCTACAACCCCAAGAAAGCCAAGGCCGCCCTTGGCATACCATCGGACTATATACTGGCCGTCATGATGGTAGTCGGCAAGAAGGGCGATCCGGAGGCTCCGAACGCTGCGCGGCTCAAGGAATGGCAACTGAAAGGCGAAACCGCGCCGCGGGAGCGCAAGCCGCTCGGAGAGGTCGCGTTCAGGAACCGCTGGGGCGAGCCACTGGCCTGACGGGCGGCGAGCTCTGACCCCGGGCCGGAAATTCCGGTACCCGTTCACAAGGCAGTCAGGCCGTGCTATCCTGCCGGGCATGGCAGAAGCAAAGCTCATTGGTATCTGTGGCGGTTCAGGATCGGGCAAGACGACGATCGTACGCAAAATTTCCGAACTCGTATCGGACTTCGTCTTCATTCCCCAGGACAACTACTACAAATCGGCGGAATACATCTCCAACGCCAACATCACCGCGTTCAACTTTGACCACCCTGAAGCCTTTGACAACGAGCTTTTGTGGCAGCAACTTTCCGCCCTCAAGCGCATGGAACCGGTGGAGATGCCTACCTACGATTTCGTGCACCACCGCCGCGCGGAAGAGACCGTCAAGGTGACGCCCCGCAAGCTGGTCATTTTCGAGGGCATCATGGTATTCACCAACGAAAAGGTGCGAGACCTGATAGACCTGAAGATATTCGTTGACACGCCCGACGACATCCGTTTCATCCGGCGCCTGTCGCGCGACATCAAGGAACGCGGCCGCACGGTCGATTCCGTCATCGACCAGTACCTTAACGTCGTGCGCCCCGGACACTACCAGTTCATAGAACCGACGAAGCGCTATGCCGACATCATCATCCCCGAGGGCGGCGCCAACGAGAACGCCCTGCAGGTGCTCGTTACCTTCATCAACACGATACTCAATTCGGAGGGCTGACCGGCGGCACGGATGCGCGGGGATACGGAAAGCGCAGTTCGAAGCGGGCACCGGGGCCGGGCGCTATCCGGAGTTCTCCCCGCAATTGCGCGGCGAGGCCTGAAACCAGGCCAAGGCCCAGTGAAGCTCCCGCGAGCGACCGTTCGAGCGCGCCTCCGGGGAGACCGGGTCCATTGTCCTCAACAAAAATGGAGCAGATGCCGTCCTGGCTCCGGGCCCGGATGCGCAGTGCCACAGGCAACTCATCAGCATGCGCGTATTTGAAGGCGTTCGTCACAAGCTCGTTGACGGCCAGACCGCACGGAATCGCCGCATCCAGATCCAGCGGTATGACATCGGTCTCGATGGACAGCTCGACGTGCCTGTCCGCATACTCGCCCACGACCTGGCCCACCAGCTCCCGCAGGTAGCCGCCCAGATCAATATCGGACATTGAATCACGGCGGTACAGCTGCTCGTGCACCATGGCCATGGTACGTATACGTCCCTGCGATTCCCTGACAGCCTCGGTGAACCGCGGCTCGTCGACATGCATGGCCTCGAGATCGAGAAGACTGGAAATGACCTGCATGTTGTTTTTCACCCGGTGGTGGACCTCCTTGATCAGGGCTTCCTTCTCGCGGAGAGCGACGCGCAACGACTCCTCCATCGCGATGCGCTCGGTGATGTCGCGGGCGGCCGCAAATATTGTATCACCTTCCTGTCCAACCGTTGAGCGCCACTCGATATTGCGGTAGGAACCGTCCCTCGCCAGGTACCTGTTGACGAATTTGACTATCGCGACGCCCGAACTCAATTTCAGCACGGCATCCGCTGTAGCCTGTCTGTCGTCGGGATGGATAAAATCCATGAACCGTGCGCCTTCAAGTTCTTCGACCGGGTAGCCGAGCGTGGCTGTCCACTGCCTGTTGAGCCGCCTGAAAATACCGTCGGTTCCTGCAATGGCGAACAGGTCCAGGCTCGTGGTAAAGAAATTTTCAAAATCCGTGCTCTTCTCGGCGGCGGTTGCCTCCGCCCTGGACTTGCCGCTGACGAGCGCCAGAACCAGCATCGTCAGTACGACGCTGGCGGTAAGCCCCGCGAGGGCGAAATACGCAGGACTCCTGTCTTCAAGTGCCGCGTACTCCGTTGAGGGCCTTACTTCGATGGTCCAGCTCCTGTCGGCAAACGTCATGGTCCGTGCATGGATGAGCCTCCGCAGCGGATGGTCCGCCCCGACGGGCTGGCCAATGCGCGCGCGATGCGAGAAGGCCGGCACATCCGCACTCGATGCAGCATCGAACACTATGGTGGGCAGCCCCATGGGACCGGTGGCGTGGATGGCCCCCTCGATGACCGAATGCAGGTTCACGATGCCGATGATGGTGCCGTATCCCCCGTTCCCCGCTTCATCCGGTAGCCCTGATACCGGCCTGCACATGACGACTGACGGCTGGTCACTGTTCCATGGAAGGCCGCTTATGTCCGATGCGGTCAACCTCCGCAGGCGTCTGGCTGCATCGATGGCCGCCCGTACGCTCCGGATTCCGAGGATGGCTGCAACGTCGCGGCCAGGAGCATCTGCGGATACGGAATACCTCAGCTCTTGATCGCCCTTGCCATCGGGCACGACCCACAGGATTGCATCGAAACGGCCTGGTGCCATCCATGGCGAAACGAAGCGTTCAAAACTTGCGACTTCGGGTAATCCTGTTTCCTCGAAGAAGCGGCCTGCGGATTCCAGTGAATCGGCAAGGCCGGAAAAGGCGTCCTCGATGAGTTCCATCCGCTGATCCGCGTCATACCTGAAGCGCGTTTCCTGCTGATCCGCATGGTCGCCGCGCAGGTGCTGGTACGCCAGAGCCGTACAGAGGAGTCCAGCCAGGGCTGTCGCCACCGCGGCCAGTACGACGTGGAGCATGGATGTTCTCTGTCGCATCGTGCCTCCGTTTACCATGGCATACTCTAAACCATGCGGGCTCAGTTCGCCAGTGCGGGCTAATGGAAACTTACTTATAGATATGCAATATATTTATAACGACTGATATATTACGCTTGACGTGGCAATCAATCCGACTTAGCATGAACCGACAATTATTTCCTCACGCATGCGCGATGAGCATGCGATTGCCGGTTCATGAGGACATAAGGAGGCGGCCGGATCATCCAGGGCCATTCTACTTGCCAGTACGACGCCCGAGAAAAGCGTCGATAGTTATTCTTCACGAAGAATCCGGAGGTTACGTGTATGGGTAAAAAGGTCATTAGTGGAATTCTCCTGGTAGCGATGGTCTTCCTCTCCGTCGCCGTCGTCGGCGCGCAGACCAAGGTCATCAAGATCGCAACGCAGAGCCCGCTTTCAGGCGGCATGTCAGCCGTTGGTACCGACATCAAGAACGGCGCGCAGCTCGCCATCTAGCAACTGTCCGGCCCCCTCGCCAAACTCGGCTACAAGATCGAGCTTGCCCCCTACGACGATCAGGGCAACCCCGACACCGGCGTCGCCAACGCCAAGAACATCGTCGCCGATCCCGCCGTGCTCGCCATCGTAGGCCACTACAATTCAGGCGTGCAGATCCCGTCCTCTGAAGAATACCATTCAGCCGGACTGGCCAACATCTCTCCCGCCAACACCAATCCCAAGGTCACCGAGCGCAACTATCTGGAAGTCAGCCGCATCTGCGGTCGTGACGACGTCCAGGGCGCGGTCGGAGCCCAGTTCGCCAACAGCCAGGGCATGAAGAGCGCGTACGTCGTCCACGACAAGACCGCCTACGGCCAGGGCATCGCCGAATACTTCCAGCGCGAAGCCACCACCCTCGGCATCAAGGTCCGCGGATTCGCCGGAACGGAAGAGAAGGCCAACTTCGATTCCATCCTCACCCCGATCCTGGCATCCAGGCCCGACGTAATTTACTTCGGCGGCATGTACGACCAGGCGGCCGTCATGTTCAAGCAGGCCCGGCAGAAGGGTTACAAGGGCATGTTCCTGTCAGACGACGGCTTCGACGCCAGTGACGCGGCCAAGATCGGCGGCAAGGTACTGCTCGACGGCAAGGGAACCTACTATTCAACGGTTTCCGGCCCCGCCGCCTCGTATCCAGGCACCGCCAAGTTCATTACCGATTTCAAGGCCAAGTTCGGTTCAGAGCCCCAGCCGTTCGCGGCCCAGGCTTACGACAGCATGGCCATAGCCCTCGTCGCCATCGAAGCGGCAGCCAAGGCCTCCGGCAGCGCAACGCCCACCAGGGCAGCCGTCGCCAAAGCGGTCCGCGCCATCAAGGATTACAAGGGCATCACCGGCACCATGACCTTCAACAGCAAGGGTGACCTCGTAAAAGCAAAGTACTTCATCATCCAGGTAACATCGGCAGATCCGGCCAAATGGTCAGACAACAAGATCGCCAAAGTCCTGGAAATCGAACCCCCGAAATAAATCCCATCCTACTCTGACTCATTCCCCCTGTCCGGCTGCTCATGCTCCGGACAGGGGGCCTCACGGGAGGCTCTATGCGAATTGCTCAGCTACCATTATCCGTCCGCGAGATCGTCAAGCCTCTCGGCAGGATGGTGGCCTTCGTCGTCGGCGCCGGAGCCATTTTCTCCGCGGTCATGATCCTGCTCGCGCTGCTCTTCAAGGGATCCGCCGCTGACAGGCAACTCATCGAGTTCATGGACGTAGGCATCCTGCCTTACACGATATCGATACTGCCGCAGGTGCTGATCGACGGCGTGACGCTCGGCTTCGTCTACGCGGCGATAGCACTCGGGTACACCATGGTCTATGGCGTACTGGAATTCATCAACTTCGCCCACAGTGAAATTTTCGCCATCGGCGCGTTCGCCGGCGTCGAGTTCCTCCTCTTCATGGAACGCCTCGGCATCCTGTCCGGCGCTACCGGACTCTTTGCGTACATCTTACTCGTCATGGCGGTTCTCGCCGGCATGATGGCATCCGGTACCGCGGCAGTCATCGTGGAACGCACGGCATACAGGCCGCTGCGCAACGCGCCGCGCATCGTTCCGCTCATCTCGGCCATAGGCGTCTCGTTCATACTGCAGGACCTCATCCGTCTGGTGGAGAGCCTCACCTCAGGCCAGTTCCACCGGATCTTCCCGACCTTCGGTCCGTTCGACGACCGGGTGGCCCTGTTCTCCTTCGATATGAAAATGGGTCCCGTCGATGTTGACATCCAGGTCAAATCGATCGTGGTGATCGTCGCCGCCGTGCTCATGCTCGTCGGCCTCAACTATATCGTCAACGCGACGCGCATCGGCAAGGCCATACGCGCGGTCGCGCAAGACCGTTCAAGCGCCTCCCTGATGGGCGTCTACGTCAACGGCGTCATAGCCTTCACGTTCCTGCTCGGCGGTGCGCTCGGCGGAGCGGCTGGCGTCCTGTACGCACTGAAGTTCACGCGCATCGATCCGTTCATCGGTTTCTTCCCCGGCATGAAGGCCTTTACCGCGGCCGTGCTCGGCGGCATCGGCAACCTCACCGGCGCCTTGCTCGGCGGCATCGTGCTGGGCATGCTCGAGAGCTTCGCCGGCGCGTACCTGACCACGTTCACCATGGGAGCCATGGGAGCCGAGTACAAGGACATCATAGCATTCGCCATCCTGATCCTCATCCTGATTTTCCGTCCATCGGGCCTGCTCGGCGAGCAAGTTTCCCAGAAGGCATAGGAGCACGCCATGAAAGAATCCATGCGCGAATCAATTGCAAAGATTGCGAAACGGCTCAATACCGGACGGGTTCCCTACATCGTTTCCGGCGTACTCCTCGTCGTCGGCACGTTGCTCGTCTACCTGAGCCCGCGGTCCATCCTGGCCTTCCTCGTGTTCGCCACGTCGGGAGCCATGGTCTACTTCCTCAAGATGAACAAGACGGTGAAGCTGGCCCTGGCGGTCCTCATCGCAGTAATACTCGTGCCCATCCTGGGAGCACGGAACATCTTCTACCTTGAGGTCATTTTCCAGATAGCGGTATTCGCGGCACTGGCGCTGGGACTGAACATCGTCGTAGGTTTTTCCGGAATCCTCAACCTGGGCTATGTAGCATTCTACGCCGTCGGAGCCTACCTCTGGGGCTTCTTCGGCTCCCAGCAGGCCTTCCTCCTGCACGAGATCCCGGGCACCGCTCCGCTCAACACGCCGTTCCTCATGGGGCCGGAGTGGTTCTACATCTTCATATTCCTTGGCATCATCGTCGCGGCCTTCGTGGGACTGATCCTGGGCCTGCCCGTACTGCGCGTGCGCGG
This sequence comes from uncultured bacterium, assembly GCA_964293355.1. Lineage (GTDB taxonomy): Bacteria > Spirochaetota > Spirochaetia > Treponematales > UBA12059 > SZUA-370. The sequence goes on along the minus strand of CAXZAJ010000013.1, from coordinate 11,297 downwards.
CGACTACCTGGCCATCGTGACGCTGGGCTTCGGCGAGGTGGTGCGGCAGCTGGTAAACAACCTGGACAAGCCGCTCAACCTGACCAACGGCCCGCAGGGCATCACGCCGATACAGCGGCCGCCCTTGCCCAAGGGCGTGGTGGACGCGTTCAACTCGATGGTCAGCCCCATAGTCGGCAACCCGGTCACGGAGAGCCAGTTCTACAACATCCTGTTCTACTTCATCGCCCTCGTCGTGGTGATACTGGCCATCATCGTGACGGCCAGGCTGGACGACTCCAAGATCGGCCGCGCCTGGACGGCCATCCGAGAGGATGAACTGGCAGCCAGCGCGATGGGCATACCGGCCAACAAGATGAAGCTCGTGGCCTTCGCGGTAGGCGCATCGTTCGCGGGCGGTATGGGCGTCATCTTCGCAGCCAGCCGCACCTTCGTCAGCCCCGACTCCTTCAACTTCATGCAGTCAATCGGGGTGCTCACCATGGTCATCCTGGGCGGCATCGGCTCCATACCCGGCGTCATCATAGGAGCCGCGGTGGTCATCATCCTGAACCTCCAGGTGCTGCAGAGCTTCTCGCTGTACCTCACCCAGCTCAGGCAGAGCGAAGCGGTCATCCCGATCATCAACTTTGCCTGGAAGAACCTGTCCACACAGCTCGATCCGGCCAAGTACCAGCGGCTCCTCTTCGGACTCATACTCGTGCTCATGATGATCTACCGCCCCGCGGGTCTGCTACCGGCTGCCAGGCGCAAGCGCGAACTCAAGGGCAACGCCGAGAATGACGCGCTGAAAGCAACCAAGGAAGCCGCCAAGGAGAAGAACAATGGCTGAGAATGAAAACCTCCTGGTGACAACGAATGTCGTCAAGCGCTTCGGCGGTCTTACCGCCGTGAACAAGATGAACTTCAACATCGAGCGCGGCAGGATATTCAGCATCATAGGCCCGAACGGCGCAGGCAAGACGACGTTCTTCAACACCATATCCGGCATCTACCGCGCGGACGAAGGCAGCATCGAATTCAAGGGCAAGCAGATAGGCAAGATGTCGCCGGACAGGATCACGGCCCACCGCATCGCCCGAACGTTCCAGAACATCAGGCTGTTCAGCAGCATGACCGTCGTTGAAAACATCATGATAGGCAGCCACACGGTCCTCAAGCAGTCGCCTATCGAGATACTGCTCCGGCTCAGGCGTTTCAAGGATGAAGAGAAAAAGGCTGAACTCAAGGCTGAAGAGCTGATGGAATACGTAGGCGTGCACGGCATGGGCAACGAACTGGCCTGTAACCTGCCGTACGGAGCCCAGCGCCGCGTGGAGATAGCCCGCGCGCTCGCCGCCCAGCCGGAACTGCTGCTCCTGGACGAGCCGACAGCCGGCATGAATCCAAACGAGAGCGAAGACGCCTTGCTGCTGTTCCAGCGGCTCAGGGACGACCTGGGCATAGCCATACTGCTCATCGAGCACGACATGCGCGTGGTCATGAAGGTTTCAGAGCGCATCACCGTGATGGACTACGGCGAGAAGATAGCCGAGGGCCTGCCCAAGGAAATCGCCGCGAATCCCAAGGTGATAGAAGCGTATCTCGGACGCGGCGCCGCATCCGGACTGTCCACGTGAGGGGGAAGCGATGAGTCTACTCGAACTCGAAGATGTCCATTCATATTATGGCTCCATCCACGCGCTGCAGGGCGTCTCCCTCACCGTCGACCAGGGAGAAATCGTCACGCTCATCGGGGCGAACGGGGCCGGCAAGACAACGACGCTGAGGTCGATCTCGGGGTTGCTGCACTGCCGCAAGGGCCGCATATCGCTTGAAGGCAAGGATATCTCAAAGATGCCGGCCCACCTGGTCCATAAAGCCGGCCTCGATCTGGTGCCGGAAGGACGCGGCGTCTTTCCGCGGCTGACGGTGCTGGAGAACCTGGAGATGGGCGCCTACCTGCTGCGTGACAGGAACGAAATCAAGAAACGCATAGAGTACGCGTTCGGCCTGTTCCCGCGGCTCAGGGAGCGCATCGACCAGAAGGGTGGCACACTGTCCGGCGGGGAACAGCAGATGCTCGCCACGGCACGCGGCCTCATGTCCAACCCCAAGATCCTGTTGCTCGACGAGCCGTCGATGGGACTGGCCCCGGTGCTCGTCGACCAGATATTCGACATCATCAAGGAGTTGAATGCGCGCGGCACCACGATACTCCTCATCGAGCAGAACGCCCTCATGGCGCTCTCTATAGCAAACCGGGCCTACGTGCTGCAGACCGGTACCATCGTGCTCTCCGGCCCTGCTTCAGACGTTGCCAAAAACGAGATGGTTCGCAAGGCGTACCTGGGAATCTAGACGTACTGGCGCGCGCCGGAAATGCCGGCGCGCGCTTTTTCAAGCCTTTACACTACACGCAACAACAGCGTTTCATTTTACAAAACGCTGTTTCATATTGACAGATCACCATCGACATGGTTCCATTAACCCGCATCGGAGACCACAACCATGAACCGTATAACCACCCACCCCGTCATTGATACACCCGCGCCGCGGGCTGAAGCCGGCTTCACGTTCGACGGCGAAGCCATGAACGGCTATGCAGGCGAAGCCCTGAGTTCCGCGCTGTTCGCCAACGGCGTCAAGCGCTTCTCGGAGCACCGCAAAGGCGCTGCCCCCCAAGGCATATTCTGCGCCAACGGCCAGTGCTCCCAGTGCAACGTCCTCGTGGACGGCATCGTGCGCAAGGCCTGCGTCACCGCGCTGAAGGCCGGCATGGATGTGCGCACGGTGCATGGCATACCGGCGCTGGTCGCCGACGACAGCCCCTCCCAGCCGGAACGCATCGAGGTGCTGAAGACCGAGGTCCTCGTGATAGGCGGCGGACCGTCCGGCCTCTCGGCGGCTGCCGAACTGGCAGAACGCGGATTCTCCGTGGTGCTGGCCGACGACAAGGAGACGCTGGGTGGCAAGCTCGTGCTGCAGACCCACAAATTCTTCGGCTCCGAAGAGGACTGCTACGCCGGCACGCGCGGCTACGATATTGCTACCATCCTCGAGAAAAAAGTAAGGGCTTTCCCCAATGTGCGCGTGCTGGCCAACTCACCAGTCGTCGCCATATACAAAGACCGCAAGGCCGGCATCTACGTCGACTACAAGCGCTACATGCTCGTTGACTTCCAGGCCGTCATCGTCGCGGCCGGCGCGCGCGAACGCTCCATACTGTTCCCCGGCAACGACCTGGTTGGCGTCTACGGTGCCGGCGCCTTCCAGACCCTGGTCAACCGCGACCTCGTCAAGGCGGCAGACAAGGTATTCGTCATAGGCTCTGGCAACGTGGGCCTTATCGGCTCCTACCACGCCCTTCAGGCTGGCATCAAGGTGGCGGGCATCTGCGAGATACTGCCCAAGATCAACGGCTACAAGGTGCACGCAGACAAGATCATCCGCATGGGCGTGCCCGTGTACCTGAACACCACCGTCGTGTCGGTGGAAGGCGACGGCAAGGTGGAACGCATAACCATCGCGCAGATAGACAAGGACTGGAAACCCCTCCTCGACACAGCACGCACCTATGAGGTGGACACCGTGCTCGTGGCCACGGGTCTGTCACCCTGCGACGAACTGTACAGGCAGGCTCTGGCCTTCGGCTTCATCGCCGTAAAGGCCGGCGATGCGGAGGAAATCGCGGAAGCCTCCAGCGCCATGTTCGGCGGCCGCATCGCGGCTCTGTCCCTCGCCAAACTGCTCGGCCGCAAGGTGGAGATAGACCGCGAGTGGCTGGACAAGCGCGAGGTGCTCAAGAGCCGCCCCGGCGACGTCAGGACGCGGGATCCTGTGGTACCCGGCACCATCTGGAAACCGGTTTTCTTCTGCACCGAGGAAATCCCCTGCAACCCTTGCACGACGGTCTGCCCCACGCACTCCATAAAACTGACCACCCGCAAGGGCACGATCATGGACTTGCCGTACTTCGAGGGCGACAACTGCAAGGGCTGCTCGGCCTGCGTCGCCGCCTGCCCCGGGCTGGCGGTGTCTCTCGTGCGCAGGATCGACGCGAACTGGGCAGAGGTCCGCCTCCCCTTCGAGTACGACGCCACGGACTACGCCACAGGAAAGCATCTCTCGGCGCTGGACCAGGATGGCCGCTTCGTCGAAGATGCCGTACTCATGGACAAGAAGTACTACAAGAAGCACCGGACCTGGGTGCTCACCCTCAAGGCGACCGCGACGAATGCCACGCGCATCATTGGCGTCAGCGTGCAGGACGAATCGGTAAGGAGGCCGCTGCCCGAGCCGCGCTACACCTACCTGCCCGATGACGCGATAGTCTGCCGCTGCGAGCGCATCAGCGTGGGGCAGATCGTCGATTTCATCAAAGCCAACAACGTGCGGGACATCAACCAGCTCAAGACCATACGCGTGGGCATGGGCGCCTGCGGTTCCAAGACCTGCTCCGTGCTGATGCCGCAGATTTTCAAGAAGGCGGGCGTCGATCCGGCCGCCGTCACGCTGGGCACGATACGGCCTCTGACCCTGGAGGCTCCCCTTGGGGAACTGGCCGGAACAACGGATGGCTTTGCCATCGCGCCGGACAGCAACGCCGCTGCAAACGCCAATGGAGGGCTCGTATGAAAACCTGCGACGTACTGATCATAGGCGCGGGCTCCGTAGGCGTACCGCTGGCGCTCTCGTGCGCCGAGCGCGGCCTCTCCACCATCGTGCTGGAAAAGAACGCATCCTGGGGCCGAGGCCAGAACCGGGCTGCCATCGGCGGGCTCCGCGCCACCCACTCCGATCCGGCCAAGATAAAGATAAGCCAGGAATCCATACGCATCGTATCCAACCTGGAACATGACCGCGGCATAGACGTGGAATGGCGCTCCGGCGGCTACCTCTTCGTCGCCTATGACGAAGCGCGCGAGAAGGCGTTCCGCGACCTCCTCGTGATACAGAAGAAGGCCGGACTCGGGATAGACTGGATCAGCCCCGAACGCGTCGCCGAGCTCTGTCCGGGCATCACCATGAAAGACCTCCGCGGCGGCACCTTCAGCCCCGGTGACGGGTACGCATCGCCGCTGATGACCAGCACCGCCTTCCACCGCCTCGCACTGGAGGCCAGCGCCGAGTTCCGCTTCGGCGAGACGGTAGCTTCCATGAAAGCGGATGGCGGACGCATCGTTTCGGTACGTACCGACAAGGACGAATACCAGGCCGGCACCGTGGTCAACGCCGCCGGCGCTGACGCGACGGAAATCGGCGGCCTCGTCGACCTGGAACTGCCCGTGCACCCTGACTGCCACGAAGGCGGCGTTACCGAACCCTGCGAGCGCTTCTTCGAGCCCATGCTCGTCGACATCCGCCCGGACGGAGAATCGGGCAACTACTACTTCTACCAGACGACCACCGGGCAGATAGTCTTCTGCATAACGCCGAAGCCGCAGATCTGGGGCAAAGACACCGACTCCACCTCCAGCTTCCTGCCCCTGGTGTCGCGCCGCATGCTGGAACTGTACCCCAGGCTCAAGAACCTGCGGGTCCGCCGCACCTGGCGCGGCATGTACCCCATGACGCCGGACGGCCTGCCCATAGTCGGATACCCCAGGGAATACTCAAACCTGCTGCTGGCCGTGGGCATGTGCGGACAGGGATACATGCTCGGTCCTGGCCTGGGTGAGATCCTCGCTGAAGCCATCCTGGGCGGCACGCAGACGGCCCCCGAGGTTTTCGAGGAACTGTCGCTGTACAGGAAGTTCGAGGGCATGGAGATGCTCAAGTAGCGGAAACTGTCATGGCGGAAGAAAAGGAGCTTGCAGGGGAAGCGCTCATAAAGGAAACCAGCCGACTGATACGGCTGGCGCGCTCGCGCTGGGACGCCCACGAGAACGGGGCCTGCCGCGTGGAGCGCGACCGGGCGCTGGCCCTCTACGCCCGTTGCACGCTTGAAGACAAGAAGCGCATACCCCAGGTACTGCTCGTCTGGCTCAGGTACCGCAGCGAGAAGTACTTCGGCGAGCACCGGACCAAACCAGGCAAAAAATAAAGCTTGGGTTCGAAGCTGGCCTCAAAAGCCACAAGCGACTAAAAACGCCCCGGAAACCTGCGGTTTCGGGGCGTGCATTTTTCGCCAGGGGACATCAGGGCTCGCGGATGTCCAGTATTTCCACGACAACGGGCTTGATCGCCGCCTCGAGGTCGGCTTTCTTTACATCCTGTACCTTGAGCGTGAGCTGCCAGCGCAGGGCTCCGCTCGACTTGAGTTCGCTGGCGCCGAGGCCGACGATGTCTCCGCCGGCAGCCGCGACCGCGTTGACGACCTTGGCGAACACGCCCTTGCCCGCGGGGACGGTAGCCGTGACCCGGACGCCCTTGCGCCGGCCGCCGAGCAGGTCGAGCAGGGACCGGAAAATGTCGGTCTCGGTAATGATGCCGACCAGCGCGTCGCCGCGCATGACGGGCAGGCCGCCTATCTTCTTGTCGGCCATGATGCGGGCCGCTTCTTCAATGGGCATGTCCTCGGTGACGGTAACGACCTTTTTGGCCATGAACTTGTCCACCACGAGGCGCGACAGCAGCGAATTGAGCTCCCATACGTTGAGCGACGTGGCGGGAGAGGCCGAGGCATAGAGGAGATCCTTCTCCGAAGCTATACCGACAAGCTTGCCCTCGGCGTCAACCACCGGGAGCCTGCGCACCTTGCGGTCTCCCATAACGGCGAGCGCCTCGGGTACGGAGGTTCCCAAGGGAACCGTTATGGGATCGGCAGTCATCATTTCCTTAACCAGCATTGCATCCTCCTCTTACAAATCTTGCTACTATGATAACGCCGTTTTACCGGGTAAGCCAGTCAAGCCTGCGGTATTTGACAAGAACCCGTGCGATGGAGCAGTGTACGGAATTACCCTTGGGGTCAGAGCTCGGAATATCTGAGCGCGAATATCTGAAGCCTGGCCAGTTTATGCCTGAACACATAGGAGCACCATGCGAAAACATTATGGGACGGGACTGGCGGCCGGGCTTGGCGCAGCTTCCATCTGGGGCGGCATGTATGTCGTCAGCAAGGTTGTGCTGGATGTGGTGCCGCCATTCGCCCTTTTGGCTTCGCGGCTGATCCTTGGGGCGATGGTGCTCGGCATCGTTGCGCTGTTCAGGCGAACGCGCCTGCCTGCCCGCAACCGCGCGCTGGCCATATTCGGCACCGGCGCCGTGGGGTACGGCATATCACTGGGATTCCAGTTCGTAGGCACCAAAATGTCAACGGCATCGAACGGCGCGCTCGTTACCTCGGCGACGCCCGCGTTCATCCTGCTGTTCGCTCCGTTCCTGCTCGGCGAGAAAACGACGCCCAGGCGGCTCGTGGCGCTGGTCGTCGCGACGCTCGGCGTAGCCGCGGTCATAGACCCCAGGAGCGCGGAACTCTCGCCTTCGCTGTTCACCGGAAACCTGTCGCTGCTCGCCGCGGCTCTGACCTGGGCCCTGTACTCGGTGCTGGTGCGCAAGGTGGCGCGGGGCGAAGACCCTGTCGTCTCGACGGCAATCATGCTGGTCGGGGGGCTACCCACAAGCCTCGTATTCGGTGCCTTAGAACTGGGCTCGACCGGGGTTGCTGCAGGGTCGCTGACCGCTGGCATCGTGGGAGGCATCCTGTTCCTCGGCATAGTCTGCACCGCCGTCGCCATGTTCCTCTGGAATTATGCCTTTACAGCGCTGCCGGCTGCCGTAGCCTCGCTGACCTTCTTCGCGCAACCCGTCGTGGGGACAGTGCTCGGCGTGGTGTTTTTGGGCGAAGCACTTACCCCGCTGTTCCTGGCAGGAGGCGCGCTCATAGCCGTGGGGCTGGTCGTAGCGGGGTCAGAGGGGTGAGGGGCGCTTCTTCGATATGAAGAACACCCTATAAAACACGGTGGAAAGCGCGTACAGGGACGCGGTGAGCATGAACGAGGTGGAGAAGCCGGAGCGGTAGATCAGGTCGCCTGAAATGCGGGCAGCTATGGTCCAGCTGCCGGTCCAGGACAGCATCTTGAGCGCGTTCATGAGGCTCTGGCGCTCGGGCGGTACCAGTTCCAGCGAGAAGTTGTCCTGGATGGGCGTGGACATGTTCATGAGCACCTGCCTGATCAGGTAGGCCAGCAAGGCGAGCGGCAGCGCGCGCACCCAGCCGAGCACGAGTATGAACGGCACGGACAGGATCTGCGTCCAGAAGATGGCGCGGGGCTTGCCGAAGCGCCTGGCTATCGCCGGCCCCATCGTCATGCCCGTAAAGGTGGCTATCTGACCCGCCGCGACGGCCGCGCCTATCCCTGAGTCACTCATGCCGAAGGTATTCTTGAAGTACAGGTTGAGGTACGGGATGGTAAGCCCGGCGCCAAGGCCGACCAGGAAGCCTGGCAGTATCAGCTTGAACCAGAGTACGGGATCGATGCCCTCGAAACGTTTCAACTTTCCAGCTTGTGCCCGCTGGACCATCAGGGTAGGTTCGATGCGGGAAAACGGGACAAAGGCCGCAAGCACGAAGGCAGCGCCGACGAGCAGGCTTACCCGGTAGGAAAACAGTTCCCTGAAACCGAGGCCAACGAGCCCGTCCTTGAGGCCGCCGCCGAGCAGGGAGCCGATGAGGCCTGTCCCCATCGCCAGCGCGCCATTGAGGCTGAACAGGTGCATGCGCTCCTTTTCGCCGGAATTGCGCATGAAGAACGGCCCGGCGCTGACCTGGAACACCGTGGAGACCGCGCCGGCCAGGAATACCGCGCCGCTGATCGCGGTTCCTGAAATTGACAGCGACTGCGCGACGTACGCCGCTGCCGCGAGTACCGCCGCCGTCGGCAACAGCTTGCGCGGATCGAAACGGGCGGCGAGCATCGATGCTGGCAGCGCTATCAGCGTGGAACCGAGCGCGCGCATCGACAGCACCGCGCCAATACCGGCCTCCGTGTAATCCAGGCGCTTGAGGTAGAGGCTGAAAAGCAGGCTTATCTGGTTGGCCCCCACGCCGAGCAGGAACATGCCCCCCAGGAAGCGGCGGGCATTGGGGCTGAACGATCTGAACGCTTCGATGTAATCGGTGAATATATGGCGGAGCTTTGTCACCGCCCGAGCTTAGCGATAGTCGATGAGAGGGTCAATCTCAGGGCACTACCGGGGTCGCAAGGTTCCTGAGCCAGCGCTCCTTCTTGAGCCAGCGGTGCGCCACGAACCACTTGGCGAAGTCCGAGAGCTTGACGATGCCATACATCGCAACTGGCCCGATGGGCGTCAGAAAGGCCAACGTGAAGGCACCGGGAATGAACAGCAGGTAGGTGACGCCGACGTCGACGACGACGCCCATCATCGTGTCGCCGCCGGAGCGTGACACCGCGAACTGTGCGTTGAGAAGGCTCCACAGCGGCAGGTACGCTGATATAACGAGCAACAAGCCGCGAGTCACGACGGTAGCATCGTGAGTGAGATTCATGAAGATCAGGGGCACCAGGGCGATGCTGGCCACCTGGACAAGCGCGAGCACTGTCCCCGCCACCACCGAACCGCTCATGATCCACCGCGCCTTGATCCGCGCCTCGTCGAGCCGGTCAGCGCCAAGGAGTCCTCCGACGACGACGCCGGTCGACACGTGGATGCCGGTGAAGACGAGGAAGAATATGTTGGCGATGGCCCAGCCGGCTGACATGCCCGCCACGACCTCTGCGCCGCCGCGGCCGTTGTACAGGGCCGTCGTCACCGTCTCGGAGACCACCCAACTGGTCTCCGACAGGAGCATCAGGCTGGATTTTCCCAGTATCTCGCGGAACAGCGACCATCTGGCCTTGAACAACGCGGCGAGCGGCACGTAGAACGGCACCTTGCTGGAGCGTGAGTAGATGACGAACGCGATGACCTCAGCGCCACGGGCGATGTTGGTCGCTATTGCAGCGCCTTCTATCTCCAGCCGGGGAGCGCCCAGGTTACCGTAGATGAGCACCCAGTTGAAGAACGTATTGATAAGCGTGGCGCAGACTGAGATGGTCAGTGGCACGCCCGGTTTGCCGATTTCCCTGAACGCGGTGCCTATCGCCTGCGACAGCCCCATGGGTATGAACATCCACGAGACGATGCGAAGGTAGTCGGCGCCGTGCGCGACGATCTCGGCCTGGGCGGCGTTGCCCATGGTCATCATCGATATGAGCGCCGTGGGCATGCTCTGGCACAACGCGAAGTGCAGCGCCGAGACGCCCATCGTCATGATGGCCTTGAAGCGGTACGCCTGGCGCATGCCCTCCTCGTCCTTCGCTCCGCGGAACTGGGACATGTATATGCCGCCCGCCCCCGATACGGTCATCATGATGACGAGGTACACGAAGTTGACCTGATTGGCCACATTGACGCCGGCCATCTTGGCATCGCCCAGTCCGGCTACCATGAAATTGTCTATCAGCGACACCATGCTCTGGATGGCCTGCTGGGCCATCACCGGAATGGCGACCGCGAGGACCTCGCGGTAAAATGAAGCCGGCCCGAAGAGCGGCCGGCGGATCGTTGCATCATTCATCACACTTGTATAGTAGAAAGAAAATAAAACGACAATGGGGCGAGCTTCAGTCTACTCGTTTTCGGTACCTGAAGGACAGGAATACCAGCCAGCACACGCTTGTGACCAGAGCGAGCACGAAGGACACGAAGGACACGGGGGACAGAGCTCCAGGGGTTGACGCGTTCCACCCCAAAGCGAGTTCGGCGGCCCAGTACTGCGGGAACGGCCAGGCGACGAGCCTGACCGGCAGATGCAAATAAACGGCGAGCGGAGCAAGATCGAGTCCGCCCAGAACCTTGACCAGAGCCAGTCCCTCGACCTTATTGGAAGCGTACGCGCCTAGGAACAGCGCAAAAACGGCCGTTTGGAGAGCCCCGACGAATGAAACCATGCTGTCACGGACCAGGCCTCCAGTGCCAAACCCCAGCACTGCTGCGGCGACCAGGCCTGCCACAAACGCCGCAACGGAGAAAAGCGCGAGTCGTGCCGCGAGGTATCCTGCCCTGCCGACTGGAGTCGCGCCCCAGTACATGGAAACACCGTCGTCCCGGTCGTCGAGCAGGAGAAATCCTGCTACCATGCCGAAAAACATGCCCGGGAACAGTGTTATGACTACGCGTATAAGATCGGCGTATTCAAAAATCCTGAATCCCGTTGTTTGTTCGACAAAAACAGAAAAGATTGGCAACGCAAACCGTAGAGCGCCAGCGGCGAGGAAAGGCGCAAACGGCATGATCATGAGCAAAGGATCGCGGACGACCAGCCGGACATCCGCCGCGACCAGCTTGAGGGCTGAACCACGCACGCTACG
>CAXZAJ010000012.1:0-23770 GCA_964293355.1 uncultured bacterium | reverse complement strand
CGGAGGATTCCGGATCGCACGCCGTTGCCGGCCTGCGGATCTCCTTATCCTGCTTCTCCCCAACCCTTATTCCTGTTAATGAACTCCGCTCGACTCCAGCAACTTCCGTGCCAAGTCAGCCATTCTATCGTGCCTTTCGGCGCGGCGCTCTTTATAGCGCTTATCTCTATTCTTTGTCAAGCGCCTTCCAGAAGCTTTTTTTCTCGCTTCTTCGGCCCGCGTACCCGCCGTTTCCGGCCTGTCCGCGCTCCGCATGTCCTGCGGCGAGGGAGAAGTTACCCGAAAGCCTTTGCGCATGTCAACGCCGTTTTAACGGAATTCGCATGCAAACTCAACGATTTGCTCGCAGACGCAATAATACGTGAACGCCTTCTGCAAAACCGTAACCAAACGGCTGTTTGGTTACGAATTTCGGAGGCTTTTTGAGCAAAGCCGCGTACTGGGTTACATTGGCGACGCCGCACGATAACGGAAAACGACCGAACATGGGCTCGTCGTTGGGCGAGTCGCCGAAGTACAGCACAGCCGACGAATCAAGTATCGGATCGTAACCGAAGCGGCTGGAGAGGAATTGCTCCGCCATGGAGAGCTTGTCGTAGGCGCCGAACCAGGCGTTGACGTGTATGGAGCTGACCTTGGCCACGGCTCCGGCAGCCTCGCAGTACTCCTTGACGCGCACGGCGAAGTCCAGCCCGAAACGGGGTTCCTCTTCTGCGAAGTCGAGGGCAATGTCGAACTGGCGGTACGGCTGATCCTTTGCCAGCCTGAGGTCAGGAAAGCTTTGCATGGCTCCGCGCCCGAGTTCCTCAAGCCTGGCTCGTACTGTCAGGGGCTCGGGAGCCTGGGCATGGTACTCTCGCTCAAGCCTGTCGTCTTCCATATAAAAGACAAAAGCACCATTTTCTCCCACGACGCCGGCGACCGGCCATTGCCTGGCTATGAGGTCGCACCAGCCGGCGGGCCTGCCCGTAACGGGGATGGCGGCGATGCCCGCGTCCGCGAGCGCCCATATGGCGTCATAGGATTCGCGGAGGAGGCGGCTGTCTTCAGTGATGGTGTCGTCGATGTCGAACATGACGAACCTGACGCCACCGGCTTCGGCGGGAGTCAGCGAGTCGATGGGGCGCATGCTTCAGCGCTGGGCCGCGGTTATTTTCCTGAACTGGATGATGTAATCCAGGAACGAACCGACGGAGAGGATGGCCGCGACGCAGTACAGGACGAACACGGCGGTTGCCATACCAGGCTGGTAGGGGACGCCAGCATCGAGAGCGCGGGCACTCCACAGTATCAGGGAAGCCGCGCCGGCTATCATATAGAAGACAGCCTTGGTTTTGCCGCCCTTGCGAGCCCCCATGGCCACGCCTTTCTCGGCGAGCAACTGGCGGAGGAACAACTGGCAGAACTCACGGTACATGATGATGAGGAACAGCCACAGCGGCATGATGCCGGTGAACGAAAAGCAGACGAAATAGGTAAGCCGGGCAAAGACGTCCGCGAAGGGATCGAAGAGCTTGCCGAATCCGCTGACGGTCTTCTGGGCCCTGGCGGCCATGCCGTCCAGCAGGTCCGAAACCTCTATGAGCACGAACAGGCTCCAGAGGATGGCGACGGAAGCAGAAGGAGGCAGGCCCATGGAGCCGCCCCACATGTATATGACGAAGAAGACGGGAGCCATGACGAGACGGCTCGCGGTAAGTGCATCCGCAAGGTTCATGCGTCGGAGTATGGCTATTTGACAGCGCAGGTGTCAAGTTGTATCATTCCACTGGCTGCCATCATGCAAGGGCCGTGGCCATCAAGGACGGGTATGCACGCCGAACGACCCAAAGCTCAAAAAGCTGGAACTACAGTAGACTCCCTCACCAGAAGCTTCGTGGCGATACTGGTGTTCTACCAGATCATACAGTTTGGCATTTTTGCCGCGTATTCGTTGCCGATAGGTTTTTTCCGCTCGTACGCCCTTCCGTTCAGCATCGTTTCCATGGGTTTCCACTGCTTTACCTTCATTATGCTGTATCTGTTCAGGGGAGATTTTGTCGTAGAGCCCTCAGGCAGGAAGCTGGAACGCATCAACATGGCCAATGCCATTACCCTGTTCAGGGTGAGCACGCTGCCGACCATCCTGTACGTGATACTGGCCAGCAAGGACTACGCGATACGCTTCGAGCTGGTGGCGCTGGTGGCCATCGTGTTTGCTACCGACTTTCTGGACGGCTACGTCTCACGAAAATACAAGGAAGCGACCCGCGCGGGCAGGATGCTCGTCTCGGCGGGCGACTACTCGCTCCTGTTTGTCATCAGCCTCGTGTTTCATTACTTTCATATAATACCATTCTGGTTCCTGGCCTTGCTCGTGAGCAGGCTCGCGGGCCAGTTTGCGATGGTAGGGGTCGTGCTCGCGGTCAAAAAGCGGGTAACGCCCAAGACGTCATTCCTGGGCAAGGCGACCATAGCCTCGACGATGGTGCTGTACGCATTCGAGTTGCTGCGCTTCGTGGCGGACATACCGCCGGCCGTGTATGATACGCTCGAGTTTGCCGTAGGAGGCATTGTCGTGCTGTCGATCGCCGACAAGATACTGATCATGATGCGTGACCTCAAAGCGCCGGTACAGGAACCCAGTGGGCCAGGCAGGCTCAATTCAATAGCTGATGGAGAAACGAATGGCACTGATCAAAAGCGCTCTTGAAATAGCGATGGAACGGACCCAGGGGCTCAAGGCCGACCCCAAGGCCCTCGCGGCCAACGAGGCCAGGCAGGAAGGCAAGCGGTTGGCCGGAGAATACCTCGCCGATCCGGCCGAGGTGGATTTTGCCGCACGCTTCCCCGCCGTACCCAAGGACAGGAAAGAATTCGTGCGCGAAGGCGCCTTTGATGTATTCGCAGCCAGGATCCAGCTGCCGATCACCGTCGTTGCCAATCCGGAAGCAGAGATGGCGCCGCTGGCGGCAGGGTTCAAGGTGCTCAACACCACGCCGTTTGGCGAGAAGAAGATACAGGGCGCTTTTGACCAGCTGACCGGCTTTCTCGGCCGCTACCTGGAAGATGCAAAGCGCGTTGAAGAAGCCATACGCAAGCAGTACGCACCTCGGCTCAAGCAGAAGGAACAGGAGATGTCGGCGCGCATGGGCAGGCCCGTACGCATAGACCCGATGCAGGACCCGGACTTCGCGGCGTTCTACAAGCAGAACGTGGGGCAGATGCGCACGCAGTACCAGGACGCGCTGGATCAGGCCAAGGCCGACCTCGCGGCGCTCTGCGGCATCAAGAAAGAAGTCTGACGCTCTAAAGGGCGCGATCAGCCTGAGGCGGCTCAAAAGGAGTGCCAGACTTGAGGGCGCGCCCAGCAAGCGCGACGCGCACCGCGAGCAGCGCCACGTCGCTGGGCCTGACGCCCGGAACCCGGGAAGCCTGGCCGAGCGACAGCGGCCGGGCCGCGCTCAGCTTTTCTACCGATTCGGATGACAGCCCGGGTACGGCAGCATAGTCGAAATCAGGCCCTATTCGCATGGCGTCCAGCTTGCCCAGCCGCGCGGACAGCCGCTCTTCCTTGACCACATACCCTTCATACCGCAGATCCAGCACCACGCCCGTGACCCACTCCACCGGATACGCACCGACAGCGGGTTCCACCATCTCCACGTCCAGCTCGGCCACCCGGGGATCACGGAGCGCGCGCGCCAGGTCCTCACCCAGATGCGGGGCAAAGACGGCATCGCGCGCGGCGTCGGCCTGGGTGATGCGGCGCGCCCGGAACAGCTCCCGGACGGCGTCCATGGCGCCGGTCTTGCGCCGGAAGCGTTCCAGGCGCTCCGCCGAGGCGAGTCCGACGCGTTCGCCGATCGGGGTAAGGCGGCGGTCGGCGGTATCGTGGCGGAGCGCGAGCCGGCGTTCGGCGCGGCTCGTGAACATGCGGTAGGGCTCCTTGGCGCCGAGCGTCACCAGGTCGTCTATCATGACGCCGGTGTAGGATTCAGCCCGCGACAGGATTACCGGAGGCTCGCCCAGAATGGCCAGCGAGGCGTTGATGCCCGCGACGATGCCCTGGGCAGCGGCTTCCTCGTAGCCCGAGGTGCCGTTGGTCTGGCCCGCCATGTAGAGCCCCGCCATCCGCTTTGATTCAAGGCTGGCGTAGAGGTCCACCGGATCGACGTAGTCGTATTCCACCGCGTAGCCGGGCCTGACGATGAAGGCATCACTGAAACCATGCATAGTGCGGATGAATTCAGCCTGCACTTCCTCAGGCAGCGACGACGAGAGGCCATTCAGGTACAGTTCGTCGGTGTAGAGGCCTTCCGGTTCCACGAAGATCTGGTGCCGGTCACGGTCAGGGAACTTGACGACCTTGTCCTCGATGCTTGGGCAGTAGCGCGGCCCCTTGCCGGTGATGTCGCCGGAGAACAGGGGCGAGCGGCCAATGTTGGCGCGGATGATGGCGTGGGTAGCCTCGTTGGTAAAGGTGATGCGGCAGGGCACCTCGGGGCCGGTCGTTTCGTCGTTGAGGAACGAGAACGGCGCGCGGTCGGGATCTCCCGGCTGCAGTTCCAGTGCGTCAAGGTCGACGCTGGAGGCCTTTATGCGCGCCGGCGTGCCGGTCTTCATGCGGCCGACGGGGAATCCGGCGGCCCGGAGCCACGAACCGAGGCCAAGGGCGGCGGGCTCGCCGAGGCGGCCGGCGGCGGCGCGGTGTTCGCCGATGAAGATGCGGCCTTCCAGGAAGGTGCCCGCGGCGTTGATGACGGCGCGCGGGGATATGCGGTGCCCGCGTCGGGTGATGCCGCCTTCTGCGCGCGCCCCGTCGCCCGACGCCAGCAGGGCGGTGACGGTGTCCATGTAGACGCGGAGGTTCGGCTGGCGTTCCACGGCGGTGCGGGCGGCGGCGGCGTAGGCGGACTTGTCCGCCTGCGCCCTCGGCGCCTGGACGGCGGGGCCGCGGGAACGGTTGAGGAGGCGGTACTGGATGGTGGTGGCGTCGATGAGGAGGCCCATCTCGCCTCCGAGCGCGTCCACCTCGCGGACCAGGTTGCCCTTGGAGAGGCCCCCGATGGCGGGGTTGCACGACATGCGGCCTATGGAGTCGGGGTTCTGGGTGACAAGGAGGGTGGAGCGGCCGAGCCGCGCCGAGGCCAGGGCGGCTTCTATGCCGGCATGCCCGCCGCCCACGACGATAACTTCATAGTCCATTCATTTTCCTACGCAGAAATTGGAGAAGAGCGATTCGAGTATGTCCTCGCTGGTGGTCTCGCCGGTTATCTCGCCGAGCGCTGCGAGGGGGGCCGCTATGCCGACGGCGGCCATGCCCCCGGGTCCGCCGGCCCCGCCCGCGGCGGCGGCATCGCCGAGGGAGGCCGCGGCCCGCAGCAGGGCGTCACGGTGTCTGGCAGTGCCGATGCGTGCGGCCGCGGGTGCGATGGCGGATGGGGGGGCGATTCCAGCGGCTACGCTTCCATCAGCGTGGGCTGTGGGCAGCAAAGCAGTTCCCAATAAAGCGGTGCGGATCGCGGCAACCAGTTCGTTTTCTCCCGCGCCCGAGGTAGCAGAGACGCCGGTCCAGCCTGCCGGCGCTGGTTTCGCCGCGGGGTCATCGACCTTGTTCCAGGCTTTTATCGCGCCGGAATTTGCCGCAATGAAGGCCTCGTCCTCGGGGGTGAGCCCCAGAAGCGCATCGACTACGTACACGACGGCATCCGCGCCGCCGGCAACCAGAAGCGAGCGTCTGACACCCTCGACTTCCACAGGGTCAGTGCTCTCCCGTACGCCAGCGGTATCGACGAGGCGGACGGGCAGGCCGCCGAGGTCCAGGTCAGCCTCCAGATAATCCCTCGTCGTCCCGTGGGTGCCGGAAACGATGGCGCGTTCTTCCTTCAAGAGCCTGTTGAAGAGCGACGACTTGCCGGCGTTGGTACGGCCCGCGAGCGCCACGACGGCGCCGTCGCGGAGCACGCGGCCTACGGCATAGCTGTCGGCGAGTTTCAGGCAGGCTTCGCGGGACTGCCTGAGCGCGGGAAGTTCGACGATGATGTCCTCGGGGGATTCATCTTCGCCATAGTCGAGCCGCAGGGCAAAGGCGGCGGCGATGCGTACGAGCCGTGCGCGGATGGCCGACAGCTCGCGGGACAGCCCGCCGGAAAGGCGCGCGAACGCGTCGGCACGGGCGGCAACGGTACGCGCGGAGACGAGTTCGCCCACGGCCTCGGCCCTGGCCAGATCCATTTTGCCGTTGTAGAACGCGCGAAAGGTAAACTCCCCGGGCAAAGCGCGTCTGAAGCCGCATGCATCGAGAGCCGCCATCACACCTTCGACGGTGGCCTGACCTCCGTGGCACATGATGTCCACGCCATCCTGGCCGGTATAGCTGGCGGGAGCCCTGAACACCACGGCTACGACCTCGTCCACAGCCAGTCCGTCCGGTCCCGCGATTTTTCCATATACGGCCGCATGCCCGGGCGCACCTGAAAGCGCAGCGGGCCGTGAAAAGGCGTGCGCAAGCCTGGCGATCGATCCGGGCCCCGCGAGACGCACGACAGCCAGGGCTCCGGTACCGGGGGGCGTGGCGAGTGCGGCCATGTCGTCTTCAATGTCGAGGTATCCCTTGTTCATTGATGGAACGATAGCGCGGGCGGCGCCAGGGCGGCAAGGGCATACATACTCGCAAAACCGTATTTCATGGGCTATACTGTGGCACTTGGATATCTTCCATAGAGATACCATGCACCATGCAGGAGGAACCATGAAACGTTCGATGAGCGCGGCCCTGGTCGCGATTTTGTTTGCGGCAGGATTCATGAGCGTACAGGCTCAACCCCAGGTCAGCGAGAAAAAGGAAATAGCCATATTCTCCCTCGGTTATTATGGCTGGGACATACCCCGGGAAACGCTCGGCACCATCGACATCGACATCCAGCGGGTATTCCTTGATCTGGGCCGCTTTACCATCTTTGGCATGGAGAAGCGCTTCTCCACCGGCGCTGTCGACGAATTCATAACAATCCTCAAGAAGATGAAGGAATCCACCTTTGTGCTGCCGGAGAAATACCAGTTCGGCGAGGCGTTCCTGACAGAAGCCGACTTCAACAAGCTGGTCGGCGCGTTCATCATCGCGGTACCGGTGGTAACGAGCTACAACAGCCAATTCGTCGAGAACAAGGAATGGCGCACCGACATTAAAACCAACGTGACGTTCATCGATGTCGCCGACGGCACGATGATAGGCATCGCCAATGTGGAGACCCAGGGGACGAGCCGCGAGACGCAGTACAAGTCCATCCAGGACGCGATCGCCGGCATCCCGATGCAGTTGCAGTACGAGGTCCGCAAGGTTCCGCAGTTCCAGAACGTCACGCGCGTGCTCGCCTCCGGGTTCGGCGGCGTTGATCTGCAGCTTGGCTCGAACATGGGCATCAAGCGCGGCGACGAGTACGCGATCATTGAGAGCGACACGCTGGAGGGCTTCGTCGACGAGCGCGAAGTCGGGCTCCTGCTCATCAAGGAAGTCGGCACCACGCGATCCAAAGGCACGATCCTGTATTCAAAAATTCCGGTGGTCAAGGATGTGCAGCTCCGCGAGATTCCGCGCTTGGGCACCGACCTTGCCGTCTACGCTCACAGCTATGACTATTTTGACGAGCTCATGGATTCCAGCCTGGTGTTCGGCGCCCGCGCCGAACTGACCAGAGGGTTCTACAACTTCAGGCCCTACGCCGCGGTCCAGGTGATCACCGACACGGAAATGTGGTTGCCCATCAACGTCATCGTGGGCGGACAATACAGCATCTTCATGCGCCGTTTTGAGGTCGGGGCCCGTCTTGGCGTTGCCGGATCGACGAACGCCATCATACGCCTCCTTGAAGAAGAGTTCGCTACCAGCGACGAACCCTGGTTTACCCATTACGGCGCTTCGGCTGGAGCCTACGCTTCCTGGCTCTTCAGCAGGAATTTCAAGGTGTTCGTGGAGGCTCAGGGCGACTACATGTTCGGTATCGTAGACTCCTTCCTGAATGGATCCTTCAGATCCTACGGCGGCGTTCAGGTTGGCCTCGGCGCCACGTTCAAGCTCTAGGAAGCCGCGATGGACGACACGGATATAAGGGGCTTGTCCGCTGAGGATGCGCGGGCCTATGCGCTGGAATTCATGACAGCGCTCAAGACTCTGGAGCGCGACCTCGCCGCGGTGGGTGACGAGGTAGCACTCTGGGCAAAGCGCATCGAACTTGCGGCCAGCAAGGGTGCGCTGGAACTCGAGGCGGCGGCGCGGGCCAAACTGGACGAACTGGCCGCCAAGAAGGCCCTGCTGGAAGGCGAGCGGGCTGAGTTGGCAGGCAAAGTTGCGCGGATCCGGGAAAAGCTACCGATGGCTGGCGCTTCGGAGCGGTCTGTGGATGCGGACCTGCTGCTGGCCCAGCTCAGGATGGCCACGGGACAGGACCCCGACGACCGGGATGCCCCGGACTCAGGCAAGCTCGAGCGGGACCTTTCAGCACTCGGCGCCGACGATGCGCTGGCAGCACTGAAAAGAAAACTAGATGAAGGGAAAAAAGAGTAACAACCATGGCTAGACCAGCACTTTTACCGGACCGCGACAGGCCTCTCGTGTTCGCGCACCGCGGACTCTCAAGCGAGGCTCCTGAAAATACCATGGCAGCCTTCCGTCTCGCCAAGGCCAAGGGCATACCAGGCGTGGAACTGGACATACACCTGACCTCCGACGGCAAGCTCGTCGTCATCCACGACCACACGACGACCCGCGTGGCTCCGGGCACGGCAGTAAACATCGAAGCGTCAACGGCAGCCCAGATTCAGAGCGTCGACATAGGGTCCTGGAAGGGCGAACAGTTCAAGGGCGAAAAGGCTCCCCTACTCTCCGAGCTGTTCGAGGAACTCGGAGGAGACCTCTACTTCGATGTGGAGATAAAGAGCGGCAAGGCCGAAGACAAGGGCCTGGAAGCAGCGCTGGCCAAACTACTGGCTGATTTCAGGTTCGGCGCCGAGCGCATCGTGGTGTCGAGCTTCAATCCATTCGCCATAAAGCGCTTCAAGGCGCTCTGTCCGGCCGTACCGACGGGCATCATATACTGTGTCGACGATGACGTTCCCTGGTATCTTCCCCCCGGCGAATGCCGCTGGCTTGGCCACGCCGACTTCCTTAAACCCAAGCACACGCAGGCGACCAAGGCCGGCCTTGGCTGGGGCAGGCTGATCGGCGGCCGCAAGGTGCTGCCGTGGACCATAGACGACCCGGCGATAGCCGCCCGCGTGCTGACCATAGGCTGCGAAGGCGTCATATCCAATAAACCCCACCAACTGGGCCTCCCCGGCTACCACTGACCCCAGCCCGGTATACGGCCATGTATACGTTTTTAGCAAAGAGCACAAGAGGAAGATGAGTAATTAAGAATAGGAAAATTTGCACAGAGACACAGAGAAGACGAGGGGGAGAAGAGAGATTTGGAAGGAAAAGTTTTGATTTCCTTTCTCTTCCCACTTCTCCTTCTTCCTCATCTTCTCTGTGGCTCTGTGCTCAAATTTCCTGTCCTGTCGTACAGAGCTACTTTGCGTACCGGGATGATGGTTGTATATTCATGGTGCGGGTGGCTGGATTCGCCGCTTGGGAACCGGTGCACCGCGGAAAGGATACCTCATGAGTGATTCCAACAATGTAACGCCTCAGGCGACTGGCACGAATGCGCAGAAAACCCCGAAGTCTACCGGAGTACGGCAGAAGATATTCAACCTGGTGGGCTGGCTGGCGTTCGCGCTCCTTGCGCCGCCGGTGCTCACCATGTTCAAGCTGCCGCAACTGCAGGAACTCATAACTACCAGCATCGGATCCTGGGGCTCGCCCATCGCTCTGGTCATATACTTCTACGTCATCCTGTTCCTGCGGGTGTTCTTTGGCTCGGACCAGCGCTACACGCCGGTGCTGCTGGGCTATGCGCTGAGTTTCCTGTACTTCTCCATCGCGCTTGACATCGGCTTCATGCGCTGGCTCTATGATCTGGCGCACCGCGCTGCGTTCCTGTCCTATGACGCCATGAACCTGATCGCGGCCGTCGTGGTCATCTTCCTCTCCAACGCGCTGTCCGGTGTAAAAAAGGCCAACTGGGCCGTTGACGTCATCGTGCTGGCACTCCTCCCCGCCGGCGCGCTCGTGGCTGCCGGAATCTACCTGCCAAAGCTGCTCGGCTTCTAGCGGCAGATCCCGCAGCGCACTATGCTTTGACTATGGCAGACGCAAGCGCACTCGCGGACAAGGGGATACTGTTACTGCAAGCTGGCACGTTCGACGAAGCGGCGAGAACCTTTCTGGCCGCTCGTTTGATTGACCCTGACTCGGCGGATCTGGCCTTTAACCTCGGCCTGGCGCGCCTCAGGGACGGACGGGCCCGGGATGCCCGCAAAGCCTTTGAGGAAGCGCTGGCTCTGGGCGGCGAGAATGCCGACCTCCTGTGCAATCTGGGCCTCGCGCTCTTTGAACTGGGCAAGGACGAAGAAGCCAGCAAACGCTACGAGCGTGCCCTGCAACTCGAACCCGACCATCCTGAAGCAAACAACAACCTCGGCGTAGCATACTTTTCCACAGGCAACTTCAAAGAAGCCCGGGAGTCATTCTCAAGGGCAGTCCGCTCCAAAGCGGACTACTACGATGCCTGGTTCAACCTCCGCGATGCCTGCGCGGAACTCGGACTGGAAGCGGAACGGGTAGCTGCACAGGCAGAACTGGACAGGCTGGAGGAGCACAATCGATGACGACAGGCCAGACCATACAGGGAGCCTACGTGCTCGCGGAGCGACTCGGGAAGAGCCCATTCGGAGAGACCTGGGCGGCGATAGCGGGAGCTGCCTGCACCCGTGCGGCCCCCGGCACCGAGCTGATACTCAAGTCGCTGGCACTGGATGAGGCACCAGACTGGAAATCACTGGAACGCATCGAGAACGAGGCCGCCGCGCTCAAGGCGATGAGCCACCCCGCGGTACCGCGTTACGTGGATTCGTTCAGGCTGGACGATGCCGCGGGGCATGCGTTCACGCTCGTCATGGAGCGCATGCCGGGCAGGAGCCTCGCGGCCGAGGCTGAAAGCGGCCGCAGGTTCTCCGAGGCGGAGATCGAATCGATATTCGCGGAGCTTCTGACCGTGCTCGCCTACCTCCACTCGCTGAGGCCGCCCATAATCCACCGCGACGTGAATCCAAAAAATGTTATGCTGAAACCCGATGGATCCATCGCGCTGGTCGATTTCTCGGGTGTGCAGGACGCGGTCAGGCTGGCGTACCGCGATACGTCCACCATGATTGGCACTGCGGGCTATGCGCCGCTCGAGCAGGTATCCGGCAGGGCTACCGTGCGCTCCGACCTGTACGCGGCAGCCGCGACGGCCGCCTTCCTGACAACGAGGAAGCATCCGTCCGACCTGCCAGTTACGGGCATGCGCATCGACCCCGGAGCCCTCGTGGAACTGTCGCCGCGGCTCGAGTACGTGTTTCGCTCGTACCTGGATCCCGATGAAGCCCGACGCACATTGCCTCCGCTTGAGGCAGCGGCACTACTCCGTGGCACAGCCCCCCTGCCAGGCACGAGAACGGCACCCGCACCCGTGGCTCCGGCGGGCAGCGCGCAGACCTTCCTGGAGTCGCTTGCGGAGCGACTCGCCGGGTCCATCGAATCCAGGATGCATGATCAGGCACTCGACCGTGACGGGATACCTGAACCCATGTTCGGAAACACCACCGATGCACCGCGAGTAAGCGGAAAACGCGAGCAGGCATCCGTTACGCTGCCCAGCGATAGTCGGGTAATCCTGTCGTCGACCCCTGCATTACTGAGCATTACCATACCCCGGACAGGCTTCCGCAGCCCCGGATTCTGGTTCTCCAGCGGCTTTGCGGTATTCTGGCTGGGATTCGTGGCCTTCTGGACGTTCTCCTCGCTGGCGATGGGCGCACCCATATTCTTTGCCATGTTTTCCCTGCCATTCTGGGCCGTGGGCATATTCCTGGTCAGGGTACTGCTGAAACCGGCCCTCAGCGAGGTAACGGCGACGTTCACGCGGGAGGGCGGGCTGGTATTCGAGGAGCGCTTCCTGGGCAGATCACGCATCCGCTCGTGGCAACTCCCTGATCTGGGCACGTGCCGGATTGAAAATTCGCCGGTCTCCCAGAACGGCAGGCACGAGCGCGACATCGTGCTCGAGACGGGAGCCAGGACGGTGCACTTCGGCCGGGCCCTCTCGGAACGCGAACGCAAGGCCATCGCGGCATCGATATCCTCCTGGCTCGCGGCTGCCCGCGACTGAAACTTTTTTCATCTTTTCCTTCCTTGATCATTGCATTTGGTATATACTAGATACCCCTTCCACAATAGTGAAAGGAACCATGTTCAGGAGGAACACATGAAAAAGTCATTCAGGGTGCTGTTCGCAGCGCTCGCCATGGTGGCGATCGTCTTCTCGATCGCTTCATGCGCGCATCCTTTCGACAAATTTGCCGAAACGCCGCTCACGCTCACCTTCATCGAGACCACCGACATCCACGGTGCCATCTTCCCGTATGATTTTATCACCGGCAAGTCACTGGACACGTCGATGGCGCAGGTCGCCACGCTCGTAGCCCAGAAACGCGCTGCCGGCGAAGTCATCCTCATGGACGACGGTGATGTGCTCCAGGGCCAGCCGACCGTCTATTACTACAACTTCCAGAAGACCGACGTGCCGCACATCTGGGGCGAGGTGCTCAACTACCTGCAGTACGATGTCGCCACGATCGGCAACCACGACATAGAGGCCGGACACCCCGTCTATGACAAGCTCATCAAGGAAGTCAAGGCTCCGATGATCTGCGCCAACGTCGTCAAGGAAGGCACCAACGAGCCCTACTTCCCGCCGTACGCCATCGTTACCCGCCAGGGCGTCAAGATCGCGGTACTCGGACTGACCGAGCCCAAGATCACCGAGCAGCTGCCCAAGGCATTCTGGGAAGGCATGGAAGTCCTGGACATGGTCGAGACGGCCAAGCGCTGGATACCCATCATCCAGGAAACCGAGAAGCCGGACATCATCGTGGGCCTCTTCCACGCGGGCGTCGACTACACCTACGGCGGCCAGACTGCCGACACGCCCAAGAACGAGAGCGCCAGCCAGCTCGTCGTAGAGCGCGTTGCCGGCTTCGACTTCATCTTCGTTGGCCACGACCACGCCGGCTGGGAGGGCAAGGGCTACGACCCCGTCGCCAAAGCCAAGAACGTTGACGTCAAGGACCCGAACGGCAAGATCGTGCCGATATTCGGCGGCCTGGCCGGTGCGGCGTCGATTCCCGTCGTCGATATCGAACTCCAGTGGGACAAAAAGGCCAAGGTCTGGAACAAGAAGATCTCAGGCGCGCTCGTCCCGCTCAAGGGCGTCGCGGCCGACCCGGCGTTCCTGGCTAAATTCGAGCCCGCCAAGGCCGAGCTGATGGCCTGGGTGGAACGCCCCATCGGCAAGATGGTGGGCAAGATCCACAGCGACGACGCCCTGTTCGGCGATTCCGCCTTCGTCGATCTGATCCACCGCATCCAGCTGGAACTGTGCGCCGATCCCTCCATGGGACTGAAGCCCGCGCAGATCTCCTTTGCGGCTCCGCTTGACCAGAATGCCTACCTGCCCACCACGACGGACGGTACCATCAAGGTGCGCGACATGTTCAGCCTGTACAAGTACGAGAACTTCATGTACACGATGGACCTGACCGGCGAGCAGATAAAGAAGTTCATGGAATTCACCTACGGCGGCCAGTTCGCCACGATGACCGGACCGACTGACCACCTGATATCCTTCATGAAAGACAAGGACGGAAACCCCGTCTTCAACGCCCGCTACAACAGCTACGACACCACGACCCGCGCGTACAACTACGACAGCATCGCCGGAGTCAAGTATACGGTCGACGTTTCCAAGCCCGTCGGCGCTCGCGTCGACATCCTCTCGATGACCGACGGTACCCCGTTCGACATGGCTAAAACCTACTCGGTAGCCATCAACTCCTACCGCGGCTCGGGCGGCGGCGGACACCTGACCAAGGGCGTAGGCCTGCCGGCGGTAGACCTCCAGAAGCTCAAGCTCGTTACATCCAGCACCACCAAGGACCTCCGCTTCTACATGCTCAAGTGGTTCGAAAAGCAGACCGGCCCGATCGAGGTCAAGCGCGACGACAACTGGAAGGTTCTTCCCGAGGACTGGGCCGCAGCCGGACGGGCGACCGACTACCCGATGATGTACCCGCCAAAGAAATAAGCGTTACCGTGCCGAGCGCTCGCCAGCAGTCCTGTTGGCGAGCGCGGGTTCGGGCTCCCGTACGGGAAGGGCCGAGTTGCGTTTTTAAAACACCGTCCGTATCATCTACTCATAGGCGGGTGCCCTTGGGTCCGCCTGCGCCCGCTCCGTATGGAGGGGCACGTGATACCGCCTTGCAGGGGGACCTATCATGAAAGGCAACCGCATGTACGTTGACATCGGCTCGATGCTCGACGAGATTTTCGATGCTGCGAAAACTTTTGGCGACCAGATGAAGGACAACTTTGCCCCCGGCGGCCCCGGTGGCCCGGGAGCTCCGCACGGACCCCATCCGTGGTTCGGAGGCGTGGACCAGGACGAGAATTCAGACTGGTACCCCAGCTTCTCCTACCCTCCCATGAACATTTTCCTTACCCAGGACCGGTCCATGGTGTTCGAGTTCGCACTTTCCGGTTTCGACGAAAAGGACATCAGCCTGTCATTCCAGGGCGACTACATGGTGTTCTCCGCCAGGATAGGCCTGAACGCCGCTCCAGAAGAAGGCGTGCGCTACTTCAAGCGCAGGCTCAAGCTCAAGGACATAGAGAAACAGAAATATTACGTGCCCGCCGAGAAATTCGACCAGTCCGCGGTCAAGGCTGTCTTCAGGAACGGTATACTTCGCGTGACGGTTCCGCCCAAGGAATCGGACGAGCCCAATGAAGGCATCAAGATCGAGAT
Organism: uncultured bacterium; assembly: GCA_964293355.1. Lineage (GTDB taxonomy): Bacteria > Spirochaetota > Spirochaetia > Treponematales > UBA12059 > SZUA-370. Next base: position 8,783 of record CAXZAJ010000012.1, on the reverse strand, counting down.
AGTCAAGGAAGGGGACTAGGCAGCCCTGCCGTGCTGATGGATCTGCCAGGTCTTGAGCCGTCTGGAAAAGTCGTCCAGGTGGCTCATGACGAACAGGCCGCCGTACAAGGTAACGAGGCTGCCGAGAGCGAGGAACACCGGCAAGATGAAGCCAGTACCATAGACGGCCTTGAGCGCGCGGAATTCGGCGAGCAGGGGAACGAGAACCATCGATGATACGATGACCACGCCCGTGATTATCCAGTCGCGCATCGATACGGTGCGGCGGGGAGCGGGCATGAACGCCAGCAAGGCCGCCACCCGGGGCGTAATGTCGGAGGAGCCGGCCAGATCGGGAAGCCGGTATAGGCCTATGGCGGCCCTCAGGGCTGCGGACTCGCTGGCGCAGGCGCGGCAGGCGCGGGCATGGGCGGCCAGATCGGCAGGCAACGGCTCATTGTCGAGTCCGTCGAGCGCCACAAGGAAACGATCGCAGGTCATAAAGAACCCTCCCCGGCGCCAAGCGCCTTCCGCAAGTCGCGCTTTGCCCTGAAAACGTGCGACTTGATCGTATTGACCGGAAATCCGGTCGCCTCTCCAATGTCCTCGTACTTCATGCCTTCCCTGAAATACAGGTCAATGCAGACCGCATATTTCTCAGGCAGACCCGCCATCGCCGTCCTGAGCGCCTGCGCGGTCTCGGCGCGGATGTGCGCGTCCTCGGGTGAGAGCGAGCGGGCATCCACCGGTTCCGCATCCAGCGGTTCGTACCGGCCGGCCTTCCGCTTGGCATTGATACCGGCATTGTAGGCGATGCGCGTGAGCCAGGTGGAAAAGCTCGAGCGCCCCTTGAAACCGGCCAGCCCGACGTAAGCCTTTACGAACACGTCCTGGGCAAAATCCTCGGCCGCGTCGGCGTCCTTTAAAAAACCATATCCGAGCCGCAAAATCCTGCGCTGATAGCGGCGCACCAACGCGGAAAACGCGTCGGTGTCGCCGTCGAGCACCCGGGCGATTATGTCTTCGTCGGCCGCTTCCGGTCCGCCAGGGATCATCTCGCGCGGCGTTTGGCGCGCAGCGTGAAGAAGGCCAAAAGCCCTATACCCACCGACAGCGGTATCAGTCCGCCGAGCAACGCATAGCCGGTAGAAGCCACGGCAACGAACATGATGGTCAACGTGATGCCAACCGCCGTCAGCAATATTCCGGAGAGCAGGCTGAACGTATCGATATCTACGGGAGCGGGCGAGTAGCTGCCCTTCTCTATCATCAGCATGCGCTCGCGGTGGCTCCACAGGATGTAAAAAAACACGACCGTGCAACCCATCACGATGCCAACAATGGGAATTATGGAGATGATGACCTTAGAAGCCGCTGAAATTCCGTTTTCCATACCCGTTCAACTCCGTTCTGCGTAACTAGACAAAAAAGTGGCCAGACGGTTGCACCCCTGCAATCCTATTTCAGCGATCTCGTCGCAATGACGTCCACGCCCGAACCCTTGAAGTCCTTGATCAGCACGTCGCCGCGCCTGACCGGCAGTTCGACGCGGAGCGCGTAGATAGCGTCCAGCAATTCAAGCACGCCCGGCTTGGGATAGGCGGCGGTGCTCCTGACGGGCAGGCGGACGACGTCGCAGAGCCCGCTGCGGTTTTCCTGACAGACCGCGACGCCTGCGAGGGCTGCGGTGGCGCTGACGACGCGCTTGGGGGCCAGCAGTTCTTCGTTGGCGTACTTGACGCCGCGCTGGCAGCGGTTGCCGGTGACCGCGAGGCTGCCGTCCGCCTGCTTGTCCACCGCCAGGTGGCAGCCCAGCGGGCAGGTGATGCATATCAGTTCTTCGCTCATGATGATCTCCTTGTCCGCAACCGTCAGGTTATGGAAATTTCAACGACGGGCTCGGGTGCGCCGATGGCGGTTTCCAGGTCTTTGGGTCCAAGCTCGATGGCTAGCATTTCCGATGGCTGGATATGGTTCTTTTTAATGCTCTTGACGACCCGGTTGTTCACCTTGACCTCGAGCAGGGCATCATTCTTGACGATCAGGGTACGCATGTACAGCTTATTGACCGCGTTGAGGTCGACGCGGCCCGGCGCGGAGTAGCGGACATTCGGGCCGGCCTTGACCCTGGCTTCAGCCTTCGGCCTCTCGCCTTTGAGCCAGCGGGCGGCATGGGCGCCGGCGCGCCTGGCTTCTTCAACCACATAGTCGACCAGGTCGTGTACATGGAGCACATTGCCGCAGGCGAAAACGCCGGGCACGTTGGTCATTAGCATCGAGTCGACATTGGGGCCGTTGGTCATCGCGTTGAGCTCGACGCCGGCCATTTTCGACAGCTCGTTTTCAGGCACGAGCCCCACCGACAGAAGCACGGTGTCGCAGGGGATGGTAAAAGCCTTGTCATGCTGCATGGCGCCGTTCTCTATTGGCGTGATCTCCACGCCTTCGACGCGGTCCTTGCCGATGATGTTGGTGGTCAGGTGCGACAGGTACAGCGGTATGCCGAAATCGTGCAGGCACTGGACGATGTTGCGCGTCAGGCCGGACGGGTACGGCAGGATCTCGACGACGGCGTGGACCTTGCAGCCGACCCAGCTCATGCGCCTGGCCATGATCAGGCCGATGTCGCCGGAACCGATGATGACGATGTCCTTGCCCGGCACGAGGCCCTCGATGTTGGCGGGGCGCTGGGGCAGGCCCGCCGTGTAAACGCCCGCCGGCCTGTCGCCGGGTATGCGGATGTTGCCGCGATTGCGCTCCCGGCAACCCATGGCCAGCACGACCACGCGGGACGAGATGCGTATCACGCCATGCACGCCCGAGTAGCAGTAGAGCGTCTTGAGCTCGCCGGAGACATCCATCTCCATGACGGTGGCGCCGGTGAACGACTTGATGCCGGTGCCGGCAAGCCGCTCTTCGATTTTCTCGGCGAACTCGGGGCCGGAAAGCTCCTCGTTGAACTCTATGAGGCCGAAGCCGTTGTGGATGCACTGCGTCAGTATGCCGCCCAGCGCTTCTTCGCGCTCGATTATGGCGCAGCTGAAACCGGCCTTGTCCAGCTCGAGGGCGGCTGCCATGCCAGCAGCGCCGCCGCCTATGACTACGGAGTCGAAGTTGAGATCCTTCATAGCGTGTCCTTGAGTACGCGGCTCTCGCCGCCGTTCTTCGTTATCTGGTCCCAGGTCAGGCCGGTCTCCCGCATGATGATCTTGATTATCTTGTACGTACAGAAGCCGCCCTGGCACCGCCCCATCTGCGCGCGGGTAAAATACTTGATACCGTCCAGCGTGGTATGACCTGCCCTGATGGCCTGCACGATCTCCGCCTCTGAAACCTTCTCGCAGCGGCAGACCATGTTGGCGTAGGATGGATCGGCCTTGGCAAGGGAGTCCACCTCGAAGGGCGTAAGATCCTTGACGTGCGGGCGCTTGCCGACGAAGGGATCGTAGTCGGACTTCTCGCTGAGCCTGAGGCCTTCCTTCTTGAGCAGGTCCTTGACGTACTCGCCTATCGCGGGGCTGGCGGTGAGGCCGGGTGACTGGATGCCCGCCACCTGTATGAAAGCCGGTACCCTGGCGCTCGGGGCTATGTAGAAATCCTCGTCGAGCGTCGGGCGCAGCCCAGCGAAGCTCGTGATGACGTCGTACTCTGAAATGGAAGGCACCATGGTGCGGGCCGACGAGAGGATCTTCTCCAGCTGGTCGCGCGTCGTAGCCAGGTTTGTCTTGTCGTCGGTGGCCTCGGCGGTGGGGCCGATGAGTACGGTGCCCTCGACCGTGGGTATGACGAGCATGCCCTTGGAGACACTGGTGGGTACGGGGAATATGACCCGGTCGGGCCTCGCCTTGGTCAGGCGGTCAAGCAGGTAGTATTCACCCTTGCGCGGCTTTATCTGGAAATCCTCTGCGCCGAAGACCTTTGACACGTCGTCAGCGTAGAGCCCCGCGGCGTTGACCACGTACCTGGCCTTGACCGATCGCCCGTCAGCCGCGCGTACCGTCCATTCGTCGCCAGCGCGCACCGCGGCCTCGACCTTGTAGCCGGTCAGTATCTCCACGCCGTTCTTCCTGGCGCTTTCCACGAGGGCGAACACGAAACGGTACGGCTCGACAATGCCGCCGCCGGGGACCCAGAGGCCACCGAGCGTGTCGGGGTTGAGCTTTGGTTCCAGATCAAGCATCCGCTCGCGCGAGCACATCTCTATGCCGATGACGCCGTTGTCCACGCCCTGCATGTACAGCTGCTCGATGGCGCGCATCTCGTCCTCGTGCAGGGCCGCGACCACGATGCCGCAACGCCGGAAGGGAAAGTCCAGTTCCTGCTGGAGCCGGTCGAACATCATGGCGCCCTGCAGTTCCAGGCGGGCCATCAGGTGCTTCTTGTTGTGGAGTATGGGGCCCTGCGCGATGCCAGAATTGGCCTTGGAGGTGCCGAACGAGACGTCGGCCTCCTTGTCGACAAGGACCACGTCCAGCTCGTAGGCGGACAGGCGGCGCGCTATGTTGGCCCCGCAGACGCCGGCTCCGACGATGCAGACGTCGTACCGGTTGGATCCAGTTTTCACCAATGCCCCCTTTATGTATCGAATCCATTATAGGGCCACTGCCGGCACAGACAAGTGAAGAATTCGGTGTTTTCAGCTTTTATTACCGCTTATTGAATTCTATACTTTCATTATATGGCTTTAATTCACAGATCCGTCATTCGAACCATAAGCGGACTACTGCCCGATCACGCCATCGTGCTCGTGGAAGGGCCGCCGCGTTGCGGAAAATCGACGATGGCCAGGCAGCTGGCCGCCAGCTCCCCATCGGGGTCAGTGCTCGTCGACGCCCGCCTGCGCGAAGGGCGCGCCATCCTGTCAGCACCGGGCAGCCAGTCAGCAGCCAGGCCCATCATCCTCGACAACGCACAACCCGTAGATGCGAAAAAGCTCATGGCGTGGGTACAGTCGACAGCCGGTCAGGGCAGCGGAAATGGCTGCGATGAAAGCAGCAACCTTCGTTTGCCACGCTTCGTGCTGGTCGGCGGGCCATTCGGCGGACTGGAGCAGCGTGGGGATTCGCCTGGGGACAGACCCCGGCTGGGGGACAGACCCGGCCACCATGTCGCGGGCATCCGGATGGGGCCGCTGAGCCTGTTCGAGGCGGGCCGGGCGGCATTGCGGCGTTTATGGTTGCGGGGCGGCTATCCGGAAGCGTTCGGGGCGGACAGCAACGATGCGGCATTTGACTGGCTGGAATTGTACGCGGCGGAGCTTGCTAGAGGTGCGCTGGCCGCCTGGGGCCGGACCCGCGAACCTGGCCTGATCACGGGACTACTCGAAACGGTCGCGGCAAACAACGGGCAGGCTTTCAACGAAAATGCCGCCGCGCGCATGCTGGGCGTTTCAAGGCCGACCATCAGCCGCTACCTGTCGATACTGCACCGCACTGGAATACTGTTTTCACTGCCGGCTTTGCCGTCGGGGTTGATTAAAACTTCAGTCAGAGCGCCGGCGCTGTATGTGCACGACTCCGGCTTGCTGCATTGCCTGCTTGGCGTACGGTCTCCGGACAATCTGGCGCTGAAACCCGGGTCGGCGGGGGCATCCTGGGCAGGTTTTGTCGTGGAGCAGGCACTGGAAGCCGCTCCATCGGGGACAGGCCTGTTCCGCTACGCCAGCGCGGACGGGGCGACGCTCGATCTGGTCGTCGTCAGGGATGGCAGTCCAGTACTAGTGGCCGCGGCGAGACGACACCGGCCGGCTTCGGTGGAACGGTCAATTGCTTACGCGGCCCGAGCCCTCGACGGAGCGCGCCCCGGACGGTTTATCGTTGTACCCGACGGCGTGGAACGCGAACTCCCCGGCGGCTTTACCATCATCGGCCTCGGTTCATTCCTGGAACTGCTGGCCGTCGCTTGACCGGCCGGTGCAAGCAAGCCACACTCGTTGGCATGCTTCAAACACAAGTATTGTCAAAAAGCTTCGGCACACATCCGGTACTGAACTCGCTCGATATCGCGCTGGAACCGGGAACGGTCACTGCCATCATCGGACCGAACGGCTCCGGCAAATCGACGCTGCTGAAAATCTTGTGGGGTGAACTGCGGCCGGATTCCGGCTCGGTACTATGGGATGGCTCGACCGTCGATACCGCATCGGAACGCTGGAAACGCCTCGCGGGAGCCGTGCCCGATGACGACGCGCTGGTGGAAGGCCTGTCGATCCGAGGGCATTTCAGGCTGTGCGGCGGTCTTTCCGGAATACCGCCGCGGATCCTGGAAGAGCGTACCGACAGCCTCATCGACGTGTTCGGGCTGAAAGACGCGGAGCGGTCCACCAGGAGCGCTGACGAGGCATCACGCGGCAACCGCAAACAGCTCGCGCTGGCGCTGGCCCTGCTCGGTCAGCCGCGGCTGGTCTTGATGGACGAACCGTTCGCAGGCCTCGACGCAGAGCGCGCGGCGGCGCTTACAACGATCCTGCGGCTTTTGGCTGACCGCGGGCGGATTGTCATGTTTTCATGTCACGACGACAGCATTACACGGAGCTCGGCCGACCGCTTTCTGGAACTGCGTGAAGGAACCGTCCGTTCCGGACGCATCGGCGACCTGCCAGCGAACGCGGTTGCGTCGGTTGACCTGTCGGGAGCCTTGCCGTGGCTGGTCTGAAGGCGGCGTTCACGGGGCTCAGGGCCGCCGACGCCGTGATACGATCGCGCGACATGCCGGATGGGGCGCTCATGGCGCTGTCGGCCTACCTCATGGGATTCGCGCTCATCAGGACAACGGCGAATTCCTATCTGTACTTCTCAAGCCTGCGTATGGTCGTGCCACGTGCGGACGCGTACGCGCTGGCTGTTCTCGGCGCGACGATCGCCTGCGCGCCGCTGTCCGCAGCCCTGATCCTGTCGCGTAACCGTCCGGGATACCGGAGGTTGCCACTGCTACCCACGAAAAGGGCTACGCGGCTGGTTGTCGTGGCGCTCGGCCCCGCCATCACGGCACTGCCTGTTATACTTCTGGCTTCGGCGCTTCCGGTTCTCGCGGCGCTGCCGATGGCAGCCTGGTCACTGGCGGATTACCTTATAACCGCAACCTGGATTCCAGCAACAGCCGCGGCGCTGTCCCTGGGGGTACGTTCGCTAGCCGGGGCTGGCTGGGCCATCGCGGGTAATTCGGACAACCCTAACGCCAATCGCGGCAGCCAGGGGAGGACCGTAGCGCTTGCCGGCGTGCTACTGGCATGGGCCGCTGCCAACCCATCGCCATCTGCCACAGACGGCCACGCCATTCTGTCGTTATTCGGAACAGAATATCTACTGGAGCATTCAGGCGGGATTCTGGCAACGCGGCCGCTTCCGGCAAAAAACGGGATGCTGGCACTGCTGACAGCGAGTGCCGCGGTACTTTTTGCGGGAATCGCGGCAATAGCAGAGGAAGCCCTTCTACGCAAATCGCAAGCCACGGGGTCCGGCCTGCGCCGCTGGAATCGCGTGGTTGGCTTTCAGGCTGTCTGGCCGATGGCGTCGGTTGCCGACCGCAAGCGCGACTCGGCATGGATCCTGGCCGCCTGTCTTGCTTTTGCCATGACGACGCTTGCCCAGGATGCTTCGCCGTCGATACCGTTCGCAGCGGCAGTTGCGGTTCTCATCATCAGGACAGGTTCGGCGCTGGCTTTCATCGCTACGGAAAGCAGGACGACGCGGCGGTTCGCGCTGATTCCCGCAAAACCGGGAGCCGCCGACCGGGCCTATCTGGGAACGGCTCTGGCCCTCGCCACGTTGATGGTTGCCCCGCTCGCAATCGCAGCAGTGCTGCTCATGGGTCAATCGTTCCGTTGAGCTCTGCGAATGCCGCGTACAGTTCATCATTCAGCGCGCGTACGGTCTCGGCGTCAAACTTGAGCACCCTGCGGTCGTAGGTGTAGAACCCGTTGTTCTCTATTTCAACGTCCGATACCTGGGTATAGACGGCGGCGCACAAGCCGCGCCTGACCATGGGCAGCAACTGTTCGCGCATAAGGCGCGAAAAGCCGGCCAGAAGGGCAGGCTGGTCATCGTAGAACCTGTAACCGAAACGTGCCGTTTCGTCCCACACATGGCCGGCCACCGCCAGGTTGTATCCACCGTATTCCGAGATGAAGTACGGGCGCCTGTCGCGGCGGGGCGGCGTGTGGAGCTTGACGATGTACGTGTGCCGGCTGCGAAAGTCGCCGCCGCCCTGGTCGTGCCAGCCGGAGACGGCGTCTACGAGGCGGGTCGGATCGAGCCTGCGCAGGTTGCCGACAACGCGCTCCGATTCAAACTGACCCCAGGACTCGTTGAAGACGGTCCACATGAGTATGGAAGGATGATTGCGGAGCAGCCCGACCATGCCAGCCAGGTCCGCCTCGAACTCGTCACGATGTGCCTTGCTGATTCGGCCGGCGAGACGGAGTGCATGCTGTGAGCCATCGCCCAGGTTGATGCCCAGTATCATCGCGGCGGCCACCTTGAGATTGCCAGCCGCCCGGTTCAGCCCCCCGGAAACGGCATCCTGGATTACCAGCATGCCCAGCCTGTCAGCGTGCCAGTAGAACCGCCTGGACTCCACCTTTACATGCTTGCGGAGGCCGTTGAAGCCCAGTTCCCGCATTGCCTGCATGTCGAAGACGAGCGCCTCGTCGGCCGGCGGCGTCATGCCGCTCTCGGGCCAGTAGCCCTGATCGAGCGGTGCGTTCAGGAAAACCGGTTCGCCGTTGAGCCGTATCGCCGGCAGCGTTCCGGAAGGCGCTCCTGGAATCGGGCCGAGGTCGATAGTGCGGATGGCAAAATACGATT
>CAXZAJ010000011.1:0-24503 GCA_964293355.1 uncultured bacterium | reverse complement strand
TTACTACTTCTTCACCAATACCCTCAACTATCTGTACGATGCGACCAGGGCCGGCATTGACTGGTCGCTCGCATTGGGTAGTTCCTCCTCTTCCAGTACAGCGGCTTTCGCGGCTGACCTGGTTTCAGGAAGGTCCACGGGCATCGCCTCGGAGCTGATACGGGCAACCAGCGATTTCAGCACCATCGGGAGCTATTTATCAGCTGCCGGACAACCCGGAGCCGCACCGGAAGAGGTCACCGCGACCGCAAACAAACAGGTTGCATCGATCACGAATCCCCGTGATCCAGGCTTTAAAACCGTAGCCGGCTGGACTGAATCCAGCGGAATTCCTCTTGAATCGGCCGCGCTGGCTATACTCTCGGGTATCGGTACTGAGTCAGCCTTCATCGCTTTCGTCAGTGGCGCAACAGCCATGCCCTCCATGGAGCTTGCCCTCGTGCCCTACCGTAATGAAGCCGGCTCGTTCGTCATCAATGCCGTAGATGCAAATACCTTGCAGTCCGTAGACTTCCTTGCTCTTGTTTCCGCCAGGCCAGGTGCCAGCATCCGTCTGTTCCGGGTTCCGCTTCCCACCTCTCCCTGACTCGGCTTGCCTTATGGTTCCACCGCCGTTATGATGCCTCAACGGAAAGGTGGAATATGGGCGATTTATTTGTTGGATTTACCTCCATAGTCTGGCAGGATCTTGTCATGTACCTCGTGGGAGCCGTCCTGATCTGGCTCGCAATCAAGAAGGAATACGAGCCTATGCTGCTGCTCCCGATAGGGTTCGGCGCGATACTCGTCAACCTGCCCCTGTCGGTAGTCTGGGAACATGAGGGTTCCGCCGGGTTCCTCAAGGTACTCTACGACGGCGGCATCGCGAACGAGCTGTTCCCGATACTCATTTTCATCGCGGTCGGAGCGATGATCGATTTCGGACCGCTGTTCAAGAACCCCTTCATGATATTCTTCGGCGCGGCGGCCCAGTTCGGCATCTTCGCGACGATGATCATAGCGACCCTGCTGGGATTCGACCTCAAGCAGGCGGCGAGCATCGGCATCATAGGCGCCGCCGACGGCCCCACGGCCATCTACGTGGCCAACAAGTTCGCCAAGGACCTGCTGGGCCCCATCTCAGTTGCGGCCTACTCGTACATGGCCCTCGTGCCGCTCATCCAGCCCCCGGTCATCAAGCTTCTTACCTCCAAGCATGAGCGCCGCATCCACATGGTCTACCATGAGTCAGGCGTGCCCAAGTGGCTCAAGATAACCTTCCCCATCGTGGTCACGATGATATCCGGTTTCGTTGCCCCGATATCGGTGCCGCTCGTGGGCTCCCTGATGTTCGGCAACCTGATCCGCGAATCCAGCGTGCTCGAGCGCCTGTCACAGACTGCGCAAAACGAACTCGCCTACCTGATAACCCTGCTTTTGGGCATAACGATAGGTTCGAGCATGAGGGCAGACAAGTTCCTCAACGTCCAGACCCTGATGATCATGGGCATGGGTCTCATCGCGTTCGTGTTCGACACCGCCGGTGGAGTGCTGTTCGCCAAGCTCGTCAATCTGTTCCTTCCAAAGGACAAGAAGATAAACCCGATGATAGGCGCATGCGGCATCTCGGCGTTTCCAATGTCGGGCCGCGTGATACAGAAAATGGCGGCGGAGGAAGAAAAGGGCAACATCATCCTCATGCACGCCATCGGCTCAAACGTTTCGGGGCAGCTCGGATCGATCATAGCCGGCGGCATGGTACTGGCTCTCGTCCCGTTGCTGGTCGGTTAGGCCAAAGGAGGCTTGTATGGATTCACTCATTGTTAACCTCAAGGGCGCTTCCACTACGGTGCAGGCTCTGGCCGTTACCGTAGGCGGGCTCATCGGCGTATTTACCACCCTGGCCGCTTTTTTCCTGATCATCTGGCTGTCAGTCAAACTGGGTGGCAAGAAGACCTAGTCGTTACATCAGGGACAATAATGCAAGCGCCCCCCGTCGGCTGACGAGGGGCGCTTGCTATTGGCGTGAGCTTGCCGTACTGGAGCGGTTTCAGCCTGCCTTGACGGCGCGGGCCAGTTCCCGGCCACGCTCACGGAGGGCTGCGAGCGTGGCTTCATCTGCCGCGCCAGCCCATTCCATCGGTTCGATGTGCGTCCATTTGAGCGGCGCCACCTTCTCCTCGTATTCCTTCTTCGCACCGCCGACCCAACCCCAGGACCCGATGCGCAGCGCCTTGCGGTTCCAGACGTGCTTGCGCTCGAACATGTCCAGCACATAGGCCATGGGCGGGAACATCTTGTATTCGTAGGTGGGCATGGCGATGACGATGCCGGCGCTCTTGAAGGCATCGGCGAGTACGAACGATACATCCTCGTCCGGAACGCGGTGGATGGAGAACGGCACGCGCTCGTCCTCGATGCCTTTGAGCAGGGCTTCCAGCGCATTCTTGGTGTTGCCGTACATGGAACCCCAGACCACGCAGATTTCTTTTTCCTGCGGGCCTTCCATGTAACCGGCGTACTTCAGGTAGCGGTCAATGATAACCTGAGGTTTCTCGCGCCATATGATGCCATGGCTCGGAGCCACAACCTTTATACCCAGCGGCGATACCTTCTGTATGGCTTTCTTGACGAACAGGCTGAAGCTGCCGACGATGTTGGCGTAGTAACGAAGGCTCTCGCCCTGGAAGAACGCATGCTCTTCTGCGTAGTACTCGTCGTCGAACACGCGCTTGCCCAGCTTGCCGTAACTGCCGAACGCGTCGCACGAGAACAGCGTGCCTGATTCTGGCTCAAAGGTCATCATCGTTTCGGGCCAGTGCACGTTCGGCGTTTCCTCGAAGCGGAGCGTTACGCCGCCCAGGTCGAGGGTGTCGCCGGATTTGACGGCTTTGAGCCCGTCGGTAATTTTATAGAAACTCTTGACCAGTTCCAGACCCTTGGCCGTGGAAATGATCTCGACGCAGGGGTTTTGAGCCTTGAACTCGGCCAGCCAGCCGGTATGGTCGGGCTCAAGATGGTTAAGAATCAGGTAGTCTATCGATGCTACTTCGAGCCCTGCATCAGCGAGCTGCGCCTTCATGTTGGCGGCCGCGCCGCACCAGTCGCGGACAAGGTCGATCAGCGCGATTTTCTCGCCCTTCACGAGGTAGGAATTCAGTGAGACCCCGTTAGGTATCGGCCAGATGCCCTCGAAGCGATCATCTGAATCGATGTCGGCATGCAAGGCCCATATACGATCACTTATCTTGGCGGCTTTCATCTACGTGCGGCTCCTTGGAATGTTCATAGGGCGCGCCTCCGCGGCCGCACCCAAACGATACCCGATACTAGGCCATATTGCCCGAATAACACAAGTAAAAAAAAGACAAATGCAATATAGGAAATTTTGGCACAGAGACACAGAGAAGATGAGGTAAGAGAAGATTTTGGGCCAGGAGAAGATAGGAAAATTGGGCACAGAGACACGGAGAAGATGAGGAAGAAAGAAAAAAGAAAGAAGTTTAAAACTCCTTTTCCTTCTCTGTCCTTCTTATTCCCCTCGTCTTCTCTGTGTCTCTGTGCAAAATTCCTATTCTAAAAGGCGCCGGAGCCTAGGGTTAGGGAGATGGACAGGCTCATTGCCTGGCCGTCGTTCAGGACGACGTATTCGCCGTTGTCGTAGCCGACAGCGAACGACGCGGAGGTAGACAGTGACAGGCCGTCGAAGAACGCGTAGGACAGCGTCGGCTTGATATACCCCGAGAAATCCGACAGGTTGCCTATGGCAAACAGCGAGAACGACAGGTCTTCCACCAGCAGTTCGCTCTTGGAGAAACTAGCAACGGCGTAGTGTTGGCCACTCATTGAAATATTTCTTGCTACAAAGCCCTTAAATAGATCGTCTTCATCTATGTAGGGGGTTATTGATTTCAATATTGTCTTGATCAATGTCTCTTTAGCACGGACATCTTTGATTAGGCCCGCGATTTCTTCAGTGTCATATCCTTCCCCGTTAAAGAGATACTGACCAATCACCGAATAATTATTCTCAGAATTCATATAAGAAAATCCTACAGTTCCATTGAAAAAGGGAGAAGTGGTGTCGGTTCTATATGAGATAGGCATGGCTCCGTCTAGCCATTTTTTACTTGAGCCACGGGACAAGGTGGCTTCTCCAAAAATACTGACATTTCCAACGGACCCTCTTGCTGTGAGCATTCCGCGTAAAGGATCATCTTTAAGATAGTAGCCACCAATGCCCAGTTCCCATCCACTCAGTACGAACTCAGCTTTGGCTGCCAATGCTGTATCTTCAGGTTTAATCTCGCCTGACATCATTTTCGTGGTATCGAAGACAGAATAGGCCAATATGTTATGTTGAGTTCCAGGGATGGGGTAGAGCACCCTGAGCGCGACTGGTCCTTCAAGCTGTGCACCAGGGTTTAGCGCATCGATGGATTCTAGATTGATGATATTCGCTGGAGAAAAGTAGTAGCCCACACCCCAGTTGACCGTCTGCTTGCCGAATCGGAAGTATAATGAGTCTTTCCAAGAAAAATCAGAGAAAAGTTCGAATACCCGAATATTCGGCTGATACACTGTTTCACCTGTAGGGATATCGTTGACATCAAGCACGCTGGTCGAGGTGGTGAACGGCCAGGAGGTTTTCATGGAGCCGTAGAAGCGGCTCTCTTCGGTCGGTCTGGCGTCAAAGAAGAGCAGGGCGGAGAGGGACGGTACGAGGCCGTACTCGTCGGGGGCGGTGAGGTCGAAGCTGCCTTCCCAGGGGTCGTTCCAGGTCCAGGAAGATGCTGCGCTACCGGTAAAACGGCCTCCGATGCGGACTGCATCGGAGACGAGCAGGCTCTTTACGGCCGAGCCGGCTTCCGACTCGGTTACGGTATCCACCATGTCTTCGGAGCCGAACATGGCGTCCTCGTCTATGCTGAAGGAGTCCTGGGCCGTCGCGGGCAGGGCCAGTGCGGCCAGCGCAAAGGCTGACGCAAGCAGCACGCTGTGGCGCGTCATTTGTTCACCTGCTCGAGGAAGGCCTTGGTAAAGACTTTTTCCGGAAGTGTCGCGAGCGACTGCTCGGTCAGGGTCAGCTGGCTGCGTTCGCCGGGATTGAGCTCGTCAACAATGAGCATCTGTGACGGCATGAGGCGACCCTCGAGGTCAACATACTTGGGATAGAAGCTGGTACGCATGAGGCGGCCTGAAACGCTGTAGTCTTCCTGCTTGAGCAGCATGGTCTTGTCCTTGCGTACATACAGGACGGTGCGGTCGTAGGAGACATCGTTGGTTTTTGCCTTGAGATCGATGATCCAGACAGCGATCTTGCCTACGGTGCCTTCTTTCGAACTCACCACCTCATAGTCGTCCAGGATGCTCTTGCGGGTCAGGTCTGAATTCTTGGCCTCGGAGTTCTGGATATTCTCTTTTATTGAAGAGAACGAGAACTTGCGGCTGGTAGGGTCGTAGAACCAGACATTGTCGTCCTCGCGCAGGTAACCCTGACCCTTGTTCACCTCGGGAAGGACCACAAGCATCGCGAATTGCTTTTTGGCGTCGCGGCGGAACATGCGGACCTGGCTCACCGAGTCCTTTTCGCCGGGTTTCTGAGAGACTATCGTATAGACGGCCGCAAAGTCCTTGCCTGAGAAGTCGCTCTGTGCGTCGAGCGTGGCAAGGATTTTTGGTACATCCTGGGCAAAAGCGGCTGAACCGGCAACCGCGAGGGCCAGGGTCGCTATGGCTAAAAATCGTTTCATGTACGTGCCTTTCCTATTTCTGCGTCCGCAACGCTTCAGCGGGAGTGAGTTTTGCCGCTTTTGCCGCGGGGCTCGAGACCGCCAGGAGGGTCAGGAGCGCTATGATGATGACATTGCCGACCGCCTTGAGCGGTGGCAGGTAGAATGACATGTGGCCGTTTTTCATGATGAGGAAGGCGGGGCTTTCCATGCCAAAGTTGATCAGTGAAATGCCGAACATGGCAATGAGCGCCAGGATGATGCCGGCAACCGCTCCGCCGAGCGCCAGGAACACGGCCTCGTACAGGAACATCGAGCGTACGCCGCCTCGTTGCACGCCCAGGGCACGCATCGTGCCAATTTCGCCGATGCGCTCGAACATCACCATGCTGAAGGTGTTGGTTATGCCCACCATGATGATGATGAACAGCACGACCAGGATGATGGCCGCAGTGGTATCCAGTGCTGCAACGATCTGCTTTATCTGCGAGAGCATCTCGTTGATGGTAAAGAGCCTGTATTTGACGCCTTCCCACGTTTCCTTGTTCAGCTGACGGAGCAGGGCCTGGAACGGCGTCTCGGCACCGGTTTCGTCCTTGACCCCTCGCTCGAAGAGCTGCACGCCGGCAGTCGTCAACCTGGAATAAATTTCAGAAGCAGACGTTTCGGTGTTCTTGAGGCCGTCGAGCATGACGCCCATGGTCTGGTACTCGCCAGGAGCCAGGCCGAGCAATTCGTTGACGTACGACAAGTTGGCGTAGGACATCATCTGTCCGAAGATGCCTGCGTCAAAGCTGATGCCAGCAAGGGTAAACTCGCCCACGTTGTTCTGGCCGTTGACCGTCTGCATCTGCACGAGGATCCTGTCCCCCACATCGACGTTCAGCTTCTTGGCTATCTTCTCTGATAGTATCAGGGCTGACTCGTCGGCCATGGAATCCCAAGAGCCGTCCTTGAGCAGCAGTCGCTCCCGCAGGAAGGTTTCCTTGTCGAGCTCTGCGCCGTCAACATTGGTTCGTATCTTCTTGCCCTCGAAAATGAGGGTGCCCGAGAAGGCTGATCGCCTCGTTATGTACTTGGCCGGGGCTCCGGAAGCCTCTACAGCCGCGGTCAGCGAAGAGTCGTTCCTGATGACCGACATGTCCTTGTCGTTGGGGCCTTTTTCGGTGCCGCTTATGAATATGTGTCCTGCCATCAGGTTGGAGAAATTCTCCGACACATTGGCGGAGAACGCGCCGGCGAAGCCGTTTATCAGCGTGACGATCATCACGCCGAACGCTATGGCGCTGCCCAGGAGTATGGTGCGCTTCTTCTGCCTGCTCAGGTTCCTCAAGGCTATGTTCGCTATGGTATTCACGATGCTTCCCTTACGCTTGCATGGCCCTGACGGGCTGTATGCGGAGTGCCACGCTGACCGGGTAGATGCTGGCCACGAGGCCTACGGTGATTATTACCGCGAGTGAACCCAGGAGAGCCAGCGGATTGATGACGGCTCGCAACACCTTGCCGCCGAACAGTATCTCGAGGAACTGGTTTGACGCCTCGAATCCTATGGCGTTGATGATCGCCGCGGCGATGAAGGCCAGGATTATGCCGATGAAGCCGAACACGACCGAGAGCGTCACCGTCTCTGCGGCAAACAGCTTCCTTACAAAGCCACGGCCGCCACCGAGTGCGCGCATCGTTCCTATTTCTCCTGTCCGCTCTATTATGGATACGACGAGGGTGTTCATGATGATGATGATTGCCACGACCGCCAGTATGAAAATGGCAACGGTAAAGACGATGCGCAGCACGTCAACCGATTGCGCATAGGGGCCGGCAGCCTTCTGCCAGTCTCCTGCCGCCAGCGCCAGGCCTTCCTTGGCAAACCAGGCATTGAGGCTGGCCACCATGGCTTTGGTTTGGGACGTATCATCCAGCCTGAGCAGTATCGAGTGCCAGGCGCCCGAGTCGGCGGTGTTGAGCCGCTCCCGTGCGCTGGTGTCGCCCAGCAGCGAACCTATGCTTTCCTCGGTCAACGCGGTTCCGCTGGGAGTGGCTGTTCCGGAGTCTATGGAGCCAAACGCGTCTTCGCCGAACAGCGAATCAAGGTCATCAATGGCGAGCATCGCAGTCTGGGTGTCGGTCAGCTCGATGTTTTCAGCTGCTCCTACGGTCATGCCCGCAAGGACGCGCAGGGTATCTATGTCGAGGTAGGTGAGCTGCTCGGGGCCAGCCCCTTCCGAAACGCGCTTGAAGGTGCCGACTATTTTTGCGCTCCGGAGGCGTATGCCTGAACCGCCCATGCCCTGGATGAGCACTTCATCGCCCACTTTAAGGTCGCGCTTGAGGTATTTGGCCAGCTTTTCTAGCCTGTCAGACGCGATCATCAGGCCCTTTTCCCCGGGCTGTATGAAATTGCCGTCAACGATCTCTATGGTATTGAACAGCGACCAGTAGTTGGCCGCATCGACGCCGAACAGCATCATCACCGCGTCCATCATGCTGCCTTCGTCGTCGTCCTCTTCGGCGCTTCCGCCGTGGCCACCTGGGCCACCCTGAAAATTGTTGCCGTCTTCATTCGTGGCGATACCGAAGCCCGTGGCCATGCCTGATGAAGCCTTGACTCCCGGTAGTGACGATGAATAGGCGAGCACTTTTTCGTACTCGGGGATGACCGGCGTCTCTTCCAGGCCGCCAACCGACTGCACGCCAAAGAGTGAAACGGGACCGTCCGCTATGCCTGTAATGATCACGTCGCCCGTGTAGTTCTGGGTAAACGATGTCTCGATACCCCGTTTGGAGGCATCGAGGAACGAGTTGCCGAGCACCATGATGAGCATGCCCAGTGCCAGCAACATGCCCACAATAAGGCTCTTGGCCTTGTGTTCTATAAGGTTGCGAAGCGCCATGCGCAGCGTTACGGGCATGTTACGCTCCAGCTCCCGCGCAGGCAGCAGCCACATTTTCTTCCCTGCGACGGTTCTCGGTTACGAGGCCGTCGCGCAGGCGAATGATATGATCGGCCGTATCGACGATGCGCGCATCGTGCGTGCTGAAGATGAACGTCGTTTCCAGTTCGCGGTTTATCTTTTTCATGAGTTCCAGGATCTGCTCGCCGGTGGCGCTGTCCAGGTTGGCCGTAGGCTCATCAGCCAGTACGATCTGCGGCCTCGTGACCAGCGCGCGGGCAATGGCTACGCGCTGGCGCTGACCGCCTGACAATTCGTTGGGTTTGTGCTTGCGCCAGTCTGAGAGGCCCACTTCTTCAATCAGGTGGTCGATCCATTCCTTCTTTTCGTCCTTGCCCACCCGCGTCTTGCCGAGCAGGAGGGGGAACTCTATGTTTTCCCATACGTTGAGCACGGGGATGAGGTTGAATGACTGGAATATGAAGCCGAGGGTCTCGTGCCTGAGCCTTGTCAGTTCGGCATCCCTGAGCTTTGAGGTGGGTTTGCCATCGAGGAGAACTTCACCTTCTGTCGGCTGGTCAACGAGACCGATCATGTTGAGGATGGTCGTCTTGCCCGAGCCTGATGGTCCCGCGATGGAAATGAAGTCGCCCTTTTCTATACAGAACGACACGCCTTTTACGGCTTCTACCTGTACTTTGCCCAGCGGATACACTTTTCTGACGTTCTGCAGCTCTACGATGCCCATGATTGCTCCTTGAATGCGTTTCGCGCGCCTGTAATCCGCCGCGAAGCCGGAATACGACGCCGGAATTTACCGTTCTAGTACCCGATTGTGTCAGGCTATGCGGCATGGATATTAAAATACGTATAGACGGCAGTGTCGATCAAGTGGGAAATATATTATTGAATCGTAAGAAACCGCTCCATCCGCGAAATAACCCACCGTGAAGCCGAGCGGGGAAGATGAAGACCGGAAATTTGGGCACAGAGCCACAGAGAAGATGAGAAGAGAGGGAATAAGGTTAGGAAAAGAAATATAAGACGAAGAAATTGCACCGAGACACAGAGAAGACGAGGGGATAAGAGGGATTAGGAAAGAAAAGGAGTTCTTAAACTTCTTATCTTCTTTCTCTTTTTCCTACCTCATCTTCTCTGTGTCTCTTTGCTAAAAATTCCTATTCCTTATTTTCTTACCTCGTCTACCAGGCCGTGTATCAGGAGTTTTCGTGGGCGGATATGGCTTCCTGGACGACGAGGCCGAGGCGGCGGACGCCTTCTTCGATCTGGTCGGGCGTGGGATAGGAGAAATTCATGCGCAGGCTGTTGTGCTCGGGGTTGTCAAAGTAGAAACCCGCGCCTGCGACGAAGGCCACTTTCTTCTCGATGGCCTTGAGCAGCAGCGCGGCGGTATCGATGTAGGCAGGCAGGGTAACCCAGAGGAAGAGGCCGCCTTCGGGCTTCGTCCAGCGTATGTCGTCCCTCTTGGGCATGTAACGCTCGAGCGCTTCAACCATCATGGTCCGCTTGGCGCGGTACTTGGCCCTGGTGCCTTCGATGACGCTGTCGAGTTTGCCGGTGCGCATGTACTGCGCGAGCCACATCTGGGTAAATACGTTGGTGCAGAGGTCCATGGACTGCTTGGCAACGACGAACTTGGCTATGAGGCTGGGATCGGCCATGATCCAGCCCATGCGGGTACCGGGCGCCAGGATCTTGGAGAAGGTCTTGAGGTTGATGACCAGACCCTTGTTGGCGCCTTTCTGGTCGAGCTCATATATGGAAGGAATGGAGTCCCCCATGAACCTGATTTCACGGTAGGGCGAGTCTTCCAGAATGGGCAAACCGGTTTTGTACGAGAATTCGAGCAGTGCCTTGCGCTTTTCCAGACTCCAGCAGAAACCCGACGGATTCTGGAAGTCCGGAATCACGTAGATGTACTTGAGCTTTTTGCCTGAGGCGAGAGCCTGGGTGTAGCTACTCTCCAGCACGTCCATGTCAAAGCCGTCCTGGGCGCTCGTGAACGGTACGCCGAGCACCTTGGCCGAATAGGACTGAATGGCCTGCAGCGCGCCGAGGTAGGTAGGCCGGCCGGCTATGACGTAATCGCCGGGATTCAGGAACAGCTTGGCCACGATGTCCAGAGCCTGCTGGCTGGCGGATACGACGAGGAGGTTTTCCTTCTGTATCGTGACTCCCTGCTTGGCTTCAAACTTGATCAGTTCTTCGCGAAGGCCATCGTCGCCTTCAGTAGTGCCGTACTGCAAGGCCTTGGTTCCCTGTGTATCGAACACTACATTGGCTGCGGCGCGGAGATCCTCCACCGGAAATACGTCAGGCGCGGGCAAGCCGCCGGCAAACGATATGATATCCGGTTTCTGTGTCAGCTTCAGGAGCTCCCGGATGGTGCTCGCTTTCATATTGTTCGCATTGTCTGAGTAAAACTGACTGAAATCGGCCATGGTCATGCTCCTTGGGGAATTGTCGATACGCTTTCAATAGTATATCGAATTTCTGATACGGTAAATAGCAAATTTCAAAATGACGTTTTTAATAATGAAACGATTTAAAATGTGTTTCAGTATCACCTTGTTATTGTATTGTTATATAGTAACAACTGCAAGTCGTATTGCGCCATCGTCCGCTTTCCGGGTACTCTCGGTTGCATCATCCCGATCGCCCCGAGGAACATCATGGCTTTGAATTGCGGTATCGTCGGACTGCCCAATGTCGGCAAGTCCACCATATTTTCTGCCCTCTCCAGCGCCAAGGCCGAGGCGGCCAACTATCCGTTCTGCACCATAGAGCCGAACACCGGCATCGTTCCCGTACCCGATCCGCGGCTTGACCGGCTCGTCGAGCTGTTCCAGCCCGAGCGCAGGATCCCTGCCGTCGTCGAGTTTGTCGATATAGCGGGCCTCGTCGCCGGCGCATCCAAGGGCGAAGGGCTTGGCAACAAGTTCCTGGCGCACATCAGGGAAACCGGCATCGTCGCGCATGTCGTACGCTGCTTTGACGACCCGGACATCATACACGTGGCCAACCGCGTCGACCCGATCAACGATATCGACGTGATCGCCACCGAACTGGCCCTGGCCGACCTGGACACCGTGGACAAGCGTCTTGAAAAAGCCGTGAAGAACTTCCGGCAGCTCGGCGGAGACCAGAAGAAGGCGGCCGAACACGAGGTTTCAGCGTTGAACAAGATCCGGCCTGCGTTACAGGAAGGCAAGCCCGCGCGTTCCGTAGCCCTCAACGACGAGGAACTGACCGAGGCCCGCGCATGGTTCCTCCTGACCATGAAGCAGCAGGTCTACGTCTGCAACACAGACGAAGACGGCATCAAAAACGGCAACAAGCACATAGAAGCCGTCCGCGCCCGCGCCGCGGCTGAAGGTTCGGAAGCCGTCGTCATCTGCGGCAAGTTTGAAGCCGAACTCGCTGAAATGGAAAACGAAGCCGACAAGCTGGAATTTCTGGGCGAGCTCGGGCTCAAGGAATCTGGGCTCTCCGCCCTCATCCACGCGGTCTACCGCCTGCTTGGCCTCCGTACCTTTTTTACCTCAGGCAAGGACGAGTGCCGCGCGTGGACCATCCATGCCGGCGACAAGGCTCCGCAGGCCGCCGGTGTCATCCACACTGACTTCGAGAAGGGCTTCATCAAGGCCGACGTCTACTCGTACACCGACATCGACGCCATGGGCACAGAAGCCGCCCTCAAGTCCGCCGGCAAGATTCGCATGGAAGGCAAGGAGTACGTGGTCCAGGACGGAGATGTGATGTTCTTTAAATTTAATGTATGAGAATAAACCACCTGTAGAATTGCTGATGTCATCGCCGCCATGAGAGCGCACTCTGGATATACTTGCCCAAAAGCATGATATTGTGCATTCTTGAAAAACATCCCGATTGCTGGAGAGCGAGATGCTTAAGATTCTGCATGTAGATGCGAGTGAGTCATTCCGCAAGGTCATACAGGGAATGGTCCTTCGGAGCGGGCACACGGTGGTGAGCGTTTCCAGGAGCACAGAGGCTCTCGCTATTCTCAAGGCGGGGGGCATCGACCTCATAGTCTCCGCTCTGGAACTGGACGATGGACATGCGGAGAAATTCCTAGGCGAGCTCGCTCATTCCGAGGCCCATGCGGTGCCGGTCATCGTTGTAACGGCGACCGATTCCCTGCAGCAGCGTGAGCGTCTGTTCGCGCTCGGCGTTGTGGATTATATGCTCAAGAATGAACTCTCTGAAGAACGTTTTCGGCGGTATTTCGAATCCCTGATTGCCGACGACGAACTTTCCCGTTCCATGCGGGCCTTGCGCGTGGCAGTACTGGACGATTCGCAGATCATATTGAACATAGTGTCCGGCATCCTGTCGATGAACGGTTTTACTTCCTTCCGACTCTTCGCCGATCCATTGGAACTCTTCGACGAGAAGGCTGAATTCGACTTGTACATCACCGACATTGTGCTTCCAAACATGTCCGGAGAGCAGGTCGTTTCGCGCTTGCGCCGTGAGAACCCCGAGTCAATTATACTTTCAATGTCTCAATTCACGGGAGAGAAGCCGCTTTCTAACATACTCCTCGCAGGCGCCGACGATTACATCCACAAGCCATTTGACGCGGCAGGCCTCATGTCACGCCTTAAAGTCAACCTGCGCTCTTATCTGTTAAAAAAGCGGCTCGAAAAGTTGGCGTTGACCGATGGGCTGACGGGGCTTTATAACCACCGGTATTCGTACGAGCGGTTGGAGCTGGAGTGTGCCAAGGCCTGTCGTTATGGTCGACCCTTCTCAGTGGCGATGATAGATATTGATGATTTCAAGCACGTGAACGATAAGCATGGCCACCGCATGGGAGACGAAGTACTTGTCGCGGTGGGACAGGCATTCAAGGATGTGCTACGGGCGGTCGATCTGGTGGGGAGGTACGGCGGCGAGGAATTCGTCATCGGCTTCCCCGAGACTTCCTTGGCCGCCACCCGGCTTGTAGCGGAGAAGATCCTTCAATCCGTCGCCAAGGTATCGGTAAAGGGCATTTCGGTCACCGTCTCCATAGGCATCGCAGAAATTTCCTGCGGTGAAACGCTGGAGTCCCTCGTATCGCGGGCCGATGCCAAGCTTTACGAAGCCAAGCACAACGGGAAAAACCGGGTGGAATAGGGAACGCCATGGTGCTCCTGACGCTCCTGGTTTTGTGCTCAAAGTGAACGACTCGCTGGCATCATTTTTCTGTGTGGACACGTGACAGCGCTCGGCGGGTTTTCGTGCCCGGAACGTCTTTTAACGAGCCTTTCCTTTTATACGTAGCGCTGTTCGCCATGTCACGGTACGGGATGGCGTCGAGCCCTTGAGTATTGATGAAGGCCGGCTCAGCGCCCGACAGCCTTGCTGGAGAATTCAGCCGCGCCTCCAAGTTCAACCACGTTCGGGAGCCCCAGGTTGAACAGCGCGAAGCGACCGAGGCAGAAATAGCTGTCCGGGAGGACGGCGATGCCCCGCGCCTGAAGCAGCTTTCGCATGCCCGGAATTGCCTCGCTCTGGATGAAACCGGTTGAGAACAGTGCGACTTTCTTGACCATGGCAGCATCGAGGCTTGCTATGAATTTTTTTACAGCTTCGTGTACTCCATGCCCGTGCGTGGCGTACACGGCGGCACCCAGGAACAGCAGGTCAACCGTGCTGTCCTCGTGGTAGTCATTGATGCTGGTTGCCGTGCCGCCTAAAGCGCCGGCTATGCTCTCTGCGACTCTGCGAGTGTTTCCTGTGGCTGAATAATAAGCGACCCGTACATTCATGGTGTTGATCCTTTTGCGAGGGCGTTCTCGAGTGCTTTGAGTATGGTCAGGCTGGAATGCGTGGCGCCGGAAATCACGTCAACGCCGAGCGACTGCTCTTCGATGACCCTGGGGACTATGGCTTCAGCCGGTTTTCCCTGGCCGTTGAAGTGCTTGAGGATATCGACAGACTGGATACGTCCTCCGGAGACGGTAGCCCGCACCCGGACTGAAACGGGCAGGAGAAAGGCCTTTCCTTCGTACGTACCGTCGCGCACCGTGCGTACATGGAAGGCTTGCGTCGAGGCGCGCATCCGCGGGTAGGCTGCATCGATGACGAGCGGAAGTACCTTGCCCGCCGCGATCAGAACGGCGAAGATGAGTGCCGCCGTTACCAGTATTTTCTTGAGTTTCATGCCGGCTCCCTTTCTTCCATCCCGCGAGCGGCCAGAGTATACAATGGAAACATGGCTCGGGCCATTGCTTTTATATCCACTACACACCCGTTAAGCCCCTTGCCCTTTGCAGTCGGCATCGATATTGTAGATCCCACTATGGACAAGCTCATCGTCAAAGGCGCTCGCGAAAACAATCTCAAGAACATCGATGTGGAGCTCCCGCGGGACAAACTCATCGTGGTTTCCGGTCTCTCGGGTTCGGGCAAAAGCTCGCTGGCCTTTGACACCATCTTCGCCGAGGGGCAACGGCGCTATGTCGAGTCGTTGTCGGCGTACGCCCGGCAGTTCCTCGGCCAGATGAAGAAGCCCGACGTGGATTATATAGAAGGTTTGTCGCCGGCGATCTCCATTGAACAGAAAACGACCCACCGCAATCCGCGCTCTACGGTTGGTACCGTTACTGAAATATATGACTACTACAGGTTGCTGTACGCTCGCATCGGCACGCCGCACTGCCCCAAGTGCGGCCGCGAGATACGCGAGCAGGGAATTGACCAGATACTCGATACCATCATGTCCTGGAAGCCGGGCAGCAAGCTGCAGGTGCTGGCCCCCGTCGTCCGGGGCAAGAAGGGCGAGCACGTAAAGATTATTGAAGACGCCTCCAAGCAGGGCTTCGTCCGCGCCCGCGTCAACGGCGAACTGCGCAATCTGGACGAGGAAATCGTCCTGGACAAGCAAAAAAAACATTCCATAGATATTGTCGTGGACCGGCTCAAGCTGTCGGAGGACGGCAGGCGCAGACTCGCGGAGGCCGTGGAGGCCGCGCTCAAGATTGCCGATGGCATAGCCATCGTCACGCGGGAAGAGGGCGGGGTAGCAGTCGACGAATTCTTCAGCCAACGAGGCGCCTGCCCGGACTGCAACATCAGCCTGCCTGAACTTGAGCCGCGTCTTTTCTCCTTCAACAGCCCGCACGGCGCCTGCCCCGAATGTACCGGGCTCGGCATCAAGCTTGAATTCGACCCCGACCTGGTCATTCCGGACAAGTCGCTCTCGTTCAACGAGGGCGGCTGCATTCCGTACAACCCCGACGCGGCCTGGTACCGTTCCCGCTTCGATGCGCTGGCCAAGCACTACAAATTCAGCCTCGATACTCCCTTCGAAAAGCTATCCGAGAAGGCGATGAACGCCATCCTGTACGGCGGGGACGAGGCCATCCGCGTACGCTACGACAACGCCAAGGGTACTGGCCACTTCGAGTACGAGTCGGCTTTTCCCGGCATCCTGGCCGAGCTCAAGCGCCGCTACCTGGAGACCCAGAGCGACGGCATCAAGGACTGGCTCGAGAAATTCATGAGCGAGAAACACTGCGAGACCTGTCACGGCAAACGGCTGCGGCCCGAGGCGCTCGCGGTTACCATAGGCGGCACCAACATCCATGACCTGGCCGCCAAGTCGGTTGAGGAGTCAATCCGCTTCTACGACTCGCTCAGCCTCACGGAGACGCAGAAGCAGATATCAAAGCAGGTCTTCAAGGAGATCACTGCAAGGCTGTCGTTCCTGCAGAACGTGGGCCTCGAGTACCTGACTCTGGAGCGCAAGGCCGGCACGCTGTCCGGAGGCGAGGCCCAGCGCATCAGGCTGGCCACGCAGATAGGCTCCAGCCTCGTCGGCGTACTGTACATCCTGGACGAGCCGTCAATCGGCCTGCACCAGCGCGACAACCAGCGCCTCATCGACACGCTGCTCTACCTGCGCGACATCGGCAACACGCTCATCGTCGTCGAGCATGACGAACAGACGCTGCGCACCGCCGACTACATCGTCGATCTGGGGCCGGGCGCCGGCGTGCACGGTGGCCACGTGGTAGCCGCGGGCACTCCCGAGCAGGTAATGAAAAACAAGAAGAGCATTACCGGCCGCTACCTCGCCGGCGACCTGACCATACCCGTGCCGGAAAAGCGCCGGGAAGGCAATGGCCACAAGATCACCATCCACGGCTGCCGCGAGCACAACCTCAAGAACATCGACATTACCATCAACCTGGGCGGTTTTACCTGCTTCACCGGCGTGTCCGGCTCGGGCAAGAGCACCATGCTCACCGACCTCCTGTACCCCGCCATCTCCAACCGCATCACGCGGACGGTACAGAAAGAGGGCGATTTCGACAGCATCGAAGGCCTCGTAGCCATCGACAAGGTGATCAACATAGACCAGAGCGCCATCGGACGCACTCCGCGCTCCAACCCCGCAACCTACGTGGGCGTGTTCACGCCGATACGGGACCTGTTCGCAACGTTGCCTGAATCCAAGGCCCGCGGCTACAAGCCGGGCCGGTTCAGCTTCAACGTCAAGGGCGGCCGTTGCGAACACTGCCAGGGCGACGGCACCATCAAGATAGAGATGCAGTTCCTGCCGGACGTGTACATTACCTGCGAGCACTGCCACGGCAAGCGCTTCAACAACGAGACCCTGGACGTGCGCTTCAAGGGCAAGAACATAGCCGAAGTGCTGGACATGACCATCGAGGAAGCCGCGGTATTCTTCGACAAGGTGCCGCAGATAGCGCACCGGATGAACACCTTGTTGTCGGTAGGCCTCGGCTACATCAAGCTGGGGCAGTCCGCCCTGACGCTGTCCGGCGGCGAGGCCCAGCGCATAAAGCTGGCCTTCGAACTGGCCCGGCGTGCTACCGGCAAGACGCTGTACTTCATGGACGAACCGACGACCGGCCTGCACTTCGCCGACGTCAAGCAGCTCATGGAGACCATCCAGCGCCTCGTGGACACCGGTAACTCCATCGTCATGATCGAGCATAATCTGGACGTCATCAAGCAGGCGGACTGGATCATAGACCTCGGCCCCGAGGGCGGCACCCGCGGCGGCCAGATCGTGGCGCAGGGCCGGCCCGAAGAAGTGGCCAAAGTAAAAAACTCGTGGACCGGCAAGTATTTGAAGGATGTGCTCAAGGGGTGATCCGTCGGCATGACTGGGCAAGTATGCAAAAACTAGGAATTTTAGCACAGAGACACAGAGAAGATGAGGGGAAGAAAGAAGAAAGAGAATCAGACCACGGAGGAAGAGAAGAAGGATGGGATGCTTGGGCAGATAGAGGAAAAGGAAAGAAAGAGAATTAGACTCCAAAGGCACGAAAGCACGGAAAACGAATATTGAAGGCCTCTGAATAATCCTATCCTGTTCATCTCTTTTCTTATCCTGTCCATCCTGTAACTCTTTCGTGGGCTTTTTTCTCTCCCATCCATAAGCTCTGACTTTACTGATGTACCCAAACTACCGTATCATACGAACCCGTATGGCAAGACGCCTGTTCCGCGCCGCGATCCTGACGGCGACGATAGCCGCTATCATCCTCAGCGCGGTTCCGGCGCAGGCCCAGGATTCCCCCAAAGTCGCTGAAACCGTATCGCCGGAAGCAGGCACTCCTCCGCAAGATCAAGCAACCCCGGCCGACCCCGACCTTGTCCAGGATACCCTGTCCCTCGACATCGTCAGCGCTGATTACTACGCACTCATGGCCTGGGTCCGGCAGCTCGGATTGCCGGAAACAGGCAGCGCCCAGGAATTGCGCTCGAGGCTGTATGCTCACTTCGGAATCAAGGCACCTCCAGTTCCGGAGGCTTCTTCAAAGACCATTACGATAGTCTCCGCCGATGCCACCGAGTACCTTAGTGCGCGCGAAGATGGCGAATCGTCGGTACGTTTTACAGGCCGTGTCCGGATTTCAGTAAAGGATGATGATTCCGGTGAGAGTCTGACTATCGCCGCTGACCAGATCGTCGTCAACCGCGATGCCAATATCCTGTCTGCCACGGGTGACATCGTCTTTGAGCGCACAAAGCCCGATGGCTCGGATTTCTTTCTGGGTGAAGCCCTGGAACTGGATATGGATGACTGGAGCGGCGTTTTTCTTGACGGTGAAAGCAAGCGCGGATCCAGCTCCGGAGCCTCCGATGCGCTCTTCTTCAGGGCGGACGACATCCTCAAGCGTGGTACCGACGCCATGGTTTTCAAGGATGGCGTCGTAAGCTCATGCAACGATGAAGCCCCTCATTATTCGATTCGCGCATCAAAAATCTGGATACTTGGCGGCAATGAATGGGCCATGCAGAATGCTACCCTTTCTGTAGGCGAAATCCCGCTCCTGTACCTCCCGTTTTTCTACTATCCGGGTGAGGAAATCGTGTTCCATCCGGTTTTTGGTTATGACGAGCGCTTCGGGCGTTCCGTTCAGACCACGACGTACCTGCTCGGCGAGAAGGAACCCAAGGAGCAGGAAATCAGCCTGCTCAAGATCGCCAAGGGAGCATCTGGCTTCGAGCGGAATGTAGAAGGCGTTTTTCTGCGCACTACCCGGGAGAAGAAAAAAGGTACCACGACTGATTTCATCAAGGTCATCGTTGACCTGTACTCCACGCTGGGTGGTTTTGCGGCTGTCCAGGCCAAGGTGGCCACCTGGGGGCCCCTTAATTCAGTCGTTGGCTTTGCGGGACTCGGCTTGACCAGGTCGGCGTACGCAAGCTCAGATGGAACGTACACGCCTTTCGTCGCTGCCAATGAGTATGCCAGCACCTGGAACAAAACAGACTTCTATGGTACGTCCTTACCCTTCCGGTTCGGGTGGGAACTGGCCTCCAGCGTTGACCTTGGGCCAGTAAAGATGAGCTTTTCTGTTCCTTACTACAGCGACAGCTACTATAATCGCGATTTCAGGGACCGTACGGAGAATATGAACTGGCTCGAGTTCCTCGACCAGGACAAGGATGAAACCGTCATCTCGAAGATATCCTCGTTTACTGATACCTTGAGCCTGACGACCAGCATACCTTCTGCGGTGCTTCCCCGCTGGCTTTCAGCGGTTTCATTGAACAAATTGTCGTCTTCAGTGACGTGGAATACCGTACTCAAGGCAACACCGACTGACGTTGATGAAAAAATTCTGTTCGCTGTCGACCCAACCCGGGAATTTTTCGCACCGTATGAATGGACGCTCGTGGATGCGGCTGGAACCATTTCTGGCACCCTGTTCAAGTATCCCCAGGCCCCCTCCAGAAAGACTATTGCGCCTGTATCCGGCGTTGACGGTGTTGCAGTCGATGGTACCCAGGATCCAGGTGAAGCATACGAACAGGAAGATGCCATCGAGGCCGCCCTCGGTGCACTGCCCGCCCTTGAAGTTCCATGGGCTGAAGCTGAGAAGCCGGTTCCGGTGCCCCTAACTGCCGCCGCCGGTTTCGAACCTCCTCAACTGGCAACCCCGGAAGCCATAGCAGAACGTGTGCCGCTTTCCACCACGCTTGGATGGACCTGGTCACCGGTATATTCCTGGAAACGGCGCTTCCTGACCTCAGCCTGGAAGGAACCATCCGAGGTGGACTGGTCATCGCTCTACGATACCCACACCGTCAGGAATGCGGGTACGCTTACCCTGTCCGGAGCTGCTTATGAAAGTTTGCTGAGCCTGTCGGCAGGGCTTTCCGCATCCAGCCAGTACCAGTCCAGGTTGAACAACGATGTAGATTCGGCCTATGCGAGCTTCGCGCTCAAGGAGACCTGGGCAAAGCAGGACGCCCAGTACCGCAACGATAAAATAGCCGGAACCCTCAAGCTGACCAGTTCGCCGTTCCAGGATGTCTGGCTTTGGTCGCCTACCAGCCTGAGCTATTCCCTCTCGTCCGCACTATACGAGTATGCCTTTGAGGCTATGGGTGCTGATGCGTCCAAAGCATCTGAAGCCACGTATAAAACCATCAAGGCAGACTGGACTGACGATACCATCAGCGAGCATGCTCTGGCGCTCAACCTTGGCGTAAAACCCTGGGGTTATGCCCAGAGCCTTACACTCGCAGCTGACATGCCGCCCCTGTTGCAGGGTTACTCAGCCAGGCTCAATCTCAAGGCGCTCTGGGCAACCCTCAGTGTCGGTACGGCATATGCACTTCCAGCTGAGGATAAAGAGTTTGTATGGGATCCCCTGAGTTCCAGCCTGACTCTGGGGACGGCTCCCTGGCCTGTGCTCACGGGTTCGTTCATATGGAACCTTGAGTCCAAATTACCCGTGTCCTCAGCGGTGTCTGTTGCATGGAATGGTTTTTCAGCGTCGATGAGCGCCAGGGAAGCAGTAGCCTATGCGTTGACGGAAGGTACAGGTTGGACCTCTACCGGTGACCCGGTATTTCGGGTCAACTCCGCGGTGCTCGGATTTTCCAGGAGCTGGAAACCTCCCGCTACCTGGCGGCAACGCATCGCATGGACGCTCGACACCACCGCGACCGCCCAGCAGAGTTTTTTGCGGTTTACCGATTCGTATCTGAATTTCGTTCTGGGTTTGACCTTCAAGGTGCACGAATTCCTCGATATAAAGGTAGCGTCCACATCCAGGAATTCATCGCTCTGGCGCTATTACCCTGGTGTTTTCGAGCTCCCTCAGGACCTTGAAGTAGAGAAATTCACCAGAAATCCGTTCGTGGATATACTGAAATCGTTCAATTTTTTCGATCCAACGGGTGATGACCGCAAGGAGTCGCTGTTCAAGCTGAAGTCCCTGTCTGTTACTGCTACGCACTACCTGCACGATTGGGATCTTGCCGCGACCTTCTCCGCGAGTCCCGTGCTGGATGCGGACACACTCGCATACTATTTCAAGACCAATTTCGCGCTGACCCTTTCGTGGCGGTCGGTTTCACAGATCAAGTCGACCTACAAACGTGAAGGAGACACCGTTACCTGGGATTGAGCGCATCTGTGCATTCCTTGATTTTTTACCAGTGCGAGGGTAGGATGGTTGTACGTGACTCCGACTGAAGCTGTAGGTATTGCCCTGGACGACATGAGGCTCCTGGCCGACGTCTGCGGCGTCAACGACTATAATCTCCGTGTGCTGGAACGCCTTATGGGTGTGCCCGTGTTCGTGCGCGGCAATGAACTCTTCCTGGAATCTCCGGATGCCGGCCTCCGCGGCCTTTTTGCTGCCATAATCAAACAATTGTTGGAATCAATTGAAGAAGGCCTGCCTGCCTCACCGGATCTGATTACCGCCATACATGCAAGCCTCGCTCCTGATGCTTCTGATCATGGCCGTGATCGCTCCTGTGCTGATTTCTTCAAGGAAGCAGCCATCCAGGTGCCGGGTGCCTTCTCCAAGGTGTACCCCCGCACCACCAACCAGGCTTTGTATCTCAGGGGCCTTTCAACCCACGACATCAGCATTGCCGTAGGCCCGGCCGGTACTGGCAAGACCTACCTGGCTGTAGCCTGGGCGCTCCGTGAAGTGCTGACCAAATCGCGGCGCAGGCTCGTGCTGACGCGCCCTGTAGTGGAAGCCGGCGAGAGCCTTGGGTTCCTGCCGGGGGATCTCGGCCAGAAGATCAGCCCCTACCTGCGCCCGCTATATGACGCCATGGAAGCGCTCGTGCCGTATGATGTGGTCAAGCGGCTCGAAGAAAACCATACCATAGAGATAGCCCCGCTTGCGTATATGCGCGGCCGTAGCCTGAATAACTGTGTTGTCATCCTTGATGAAGCCCAGAATACTACAAAAGAGCAGATGAAGATGTTCCTGACCCGGCTTGGTGAAGGATCGGCTGCTGTCGTTACCGGTGACATAACGCAGATAGACCTTCCCCGTAAATCCGAATCCGGGCTTGTTCATGCCCTGAATGTGCTTTCTTCAATAGATGACATTTTTGTCTGCCGTATGGACGGGAGGGATGTCCTGCGTAATCCCTTGGTCAGAAAAATATTGGATGCGTATGATTCAGAAATCTGATTTTCGCCACCGGATCGCCGTTGCATTTGCAAAATCCCGCTTTGCTTCGGTACTTCGCGATGGCAACTCGGTTCGCCGGTATGGTATTGCCCTCGTGGCCGGACTCATCTGCCTGTCGGCGTTCGTCGGCTTTGGCGCCATATCCGGTTCCGCGGGGCTGGGCGGTTTCGAGGTCGGCAAGGTTGCCGACCGCGACATCGTTGCCGAACTGGATATCGTCTATATCGATACCAAGGCTACAAAAGTCAGGACCGATGCTGAATTGCGACTGGTTCCAGCGGTATTTTCGCTTGACGATGGCGCAACCAAAACTTCGCTGGAGGCCATCACCGCATTCAGGAAGAGCTTTCTGCAGTTGGCAACAGGGAATATCAGCAGTGAGGAGTTGTCACTCCGGATACGCGGTGCCTTCCCCGAATTGGCTTCCGCCGACCTTTCTACCAGACTCGCCGAGTACGCGGCACCCGCCAATGCCATAGAGCAGGGGCGGATACTGCTTGAGTCACTCATGCGCCGTGGAATTTTCGCCATCCCCGATACCGGGCTTGAACAATACAATCCAGAAAGCCTGGAATTGCGCCGCTGGTCGGATGGACCCTTGCTGTACGAACAGGTTGCAATAGAGAAGGCCACAACCTTGCGGCGCATCAAGGCGGTTTCTCTCGAGGCGGCCAGAGCACTCAAGATGTCCGCCACCATGACTGCCCTTGCTTCTGACATAGCCATTGCCTTTGCCAAAGAAAATGCGTTTTTTGATGCTGATCAGAGTGCACGTCGCCTTGAGGCCGCAAAAGCCAGGGTGGAACCTGTAATGCGGAAGCTGGCCAAGGGTGACAAGGTCATCCGCAAGGGGTTCATTGTCACAGCAGAGGACCTCGATCGCCTTGCAGCCCTCCGCGGTTCAGGCTCCAGGCTGGATCCCCTCTTCGTGATAGCCGGCATCATGTTGCTGGCCACCCTCGGTCTTGGTGCCGCCGCTGTGCTTGGCCGTGTAAATACCGGAGTAAGTCTTGACGGGGCGGGCTTCTGGTTCGTGATCCTGCTTGCGTCCGGGTATTTCATGATTGCCAGCGCTCTCGCCGCATTCCTTCCGGCCTCCCTTGATACACACTTCGAAGCGTTTCTTCCTACAGCCCTTGCCTCGATGCTTGTCGCAATTCTCATTGGAGAGCGTTTCGCCCTCATGTTCACGGTGATCATCGCTTCCAGCCTCGTGCTGGTTACCGGTTTCGATGCATTCGTGCCTGCCCAGGCTCTGGTTTCAGGTTTTGCGGGCATAGTGCTCGTCAGGCGTGCCGACAAGCGTATCGACCTCGTCAGGGCTGGTGGCCAGCTCGCCATAGCCCGTTTCTTTGCCGGGTTTGCCCTTGCGGCGCTCTCCGACCGGGGCTTTGCCGGTGCCCTTGGCTCAGGTTTCTGGTCATCCATAAATGGGTTCCTCTGTGGAGTGCTCGCTCTCTCGTTCCTGCCTTTGCTTGAGCACGCACTCAACGCGCCAACGGTGTTCAGGCTGCAGGAACTGTCCGACCTCAACGCGCCGGCCCTCAAGCGCTTGCTGTCGGTAGCACCGGGCACCTACAGCCATTCGGTGACGGTGGCCCACCTCGCGGAATCGGCCTGCCGCGAGATCGGGGCTGATGCCCTGCTGGCCCGCGTTGGCGCGTACTACCACGACATCGGCAAGATTGAGAAACCCGAATATTTCATAGAAAACCAGTCCGGCTACAACAAGCACGACGAAATAAATCCACGGCTGTCGGCTACCGTGCTACGAGGTCATGTAAAATTTGGCCTGGAACGGGCGGAAGCCCTCAGGTTGCCCGATGCAGTACGGGCCATCATCGCTGAACATCATGGCACCTCACTCATTACGTATTTCTTTGCCCAGGCGCAAAAAGAATCTGTAGAGACCAGTTCCGACGAGTACCGGTACC
>CAXZAJ010000010.1:0-24517 GCA_964293355.1 uncultured bacterium | reverse complement strand
CCGGAACGCGCGTTGGCTGGATAGTCACGCGCTGCAAGGAAGCCCACGACATCCTTGAAAACCGCCGCTCCTACGACACCATCTGCGACGGCCCCCTGGACGAACTGCTGGCCGCTGTGGCGCTTGAACACAAGGACAAGCTGCTGGCCCGGAGCAGGCAGATCGTGCGCACGAGCCGCGCCTTGCTCGATGACTGGCTTGCAACGCAGCCGCACCTGTCCTGCAGCGCCACGAGCCTCGGCACCACCGCGTTCGTGTACTACGACTTTGATATCGGTAGCGAGGAACTGTGCACCGACATCCTGGAGAAGACCGGCGTGCTGCTCTGTCACGGCGACTGTTTCGAGGAGCCGCACTCGTTCCGCCTCGGCTACAGTTTCGGGGACCCGCAGAAATTCGCCACGGCGCTCGAACTGCTGGGCGGTTATTTCAGCCAGCTGGCCAGCAACGCGGGGCAGCCGCGATGATGATAACCGTCCTCAGCCGCGAACAGGTCAAGAGCGTGCTGGAAATGCCGCGCGTTATAGATGCCGTGGAGCAGGTGTACTGCATGAAGGCGAATGGGCAGACGGTTGTGTGGCCCCTGGTCTCGCACGAGTTCGAGCACGCCAATGCGGTTATGGACATACGTTCGGGTTACGTAGCCGGCATGAAGCTCCACGGCCTCAAGATGCTCAACAACTTCCCCAATAATGCCAAACTGGGAATCCCTGGCTTCAATGGCATGCTGATGATTTTCGATTCAGACACGGGCGTGCCGCTCGGCGTGCTCGACGCCTCGTACATCACCGGCATGCGCACCGGCGCGGCTGGAGCCATTGCGGCTCGGACGCTCGCGCGCAAGGATTCGGCGCAGCTTCTGGTACTCGGCGCGGGCAAGCAGGCCGCGTTCCAGATAGCCGCCACGCTCATCCTGATACCGAGCCTCAAGCGCGTGCTGGTGGCCGACCCGCTGAGCGCTCCCAACGCCCAGGCCTTCGTCGATGCCGTGCCCGCGCGCCTGCATGACGAATTCCACATGACTGTGCAGAAAACCATACATTTCGAGGTTGCCCATGACCTCGCAGCGGCTGTTGCCACCAGCGATGTGGTCATTACCGTAACGCCTTCGCGCAAGCCGCTGATCCGGAGCGAGTGGGTTAAGCCGGGCACGCATTTCTCCTGCATAGGCTCCGACATGGAGGGCAAGGAAGAACTGGAACCTGAAATATTCCGGGGCGCGCGCATCTTCGCGGACGACAAGCCTCAGTGCATGCGCGTGGGCGAGATGGAACAGCCGCTCAAGCAGGGTGCCATTACAGAAAGCGACATAGCCGAAGAACTGGGACAGGTGCTCGCGGGTATGATGCCCGGCAGGACAAACGACCATGAAACCACCATCTTTGACGCCACCGGGCTCGCACTCCTTGATCTTGTTACCGGAAAGGTAGCCATAGACCTGGCGCTTGAAAAAGGCATCGGCACCCGCGTTGACATGTAATCGCAGAATCTGTTACTGGAGGCCCTGATTGAAATCATTCGTAAACCGCATGCTCCGTTTGCTGCTGGGGCTCCTGTTGTATGCTCTCGGTATCGTACTCACCCTCAACGCGCGCATAGGCTTTGGCCCATGGGAAGTGTTCCATGTCGGCCTTGCTGAAACGACCGGCATGAGCATAGGAACGGCTTCAATCGTTACCGGAGTCGCCATCGCCGTGATAGCGCTGCTCATAGGCGAGCAACTCGGTCTGGGCACAGTGCTGAACATGGTGCTGATCGGCATTTTTCTCGACGCGATACTCGCGGTTGCCATCATCCCGCTAGCCGCATCGTTCTGGATCGGCGTGGCGATGATGGTAGCCGGACTGTTCGTCATAGCGCTCGGTTCGTATTTCTACATAGGCTCCGGCTTCGGCGCGGGGCCTCGCGACAGCCTGATGGTTGCGCTTGTCCGGAAGACGCGCTTGCCCGTAGGCGTCATCCGCGGCGGCATAGAACTGACCGCGGTGCTCCCAGGCTGGCGGCTCGGCGGCATGGTCGGCCTCGGTACCGTGCTCCCCGCCCTGCTGATAGGCTTCTGCGTGCAGCTGACCTTCAGGCTGCTGCGCTTCGACCCCACCGCCGTGAAGCACGAGAGCCTGCTCGCGACCTGGCAAATTTTCAGGCAGCGCTGATACAGGATTCTCTTCTAACCCGAAAGGACGAATGACCATGGATTTTCCCAGCCTGCCTCTGAGCGATTTTCTTGGCATACAGGAAGGACCTGACGGCGATCTCATGATGCCGGCGGGCGAGCGCATCCTCAACCACGTGGGTACCGTGCATGCGGGCGCCCAGTTCGTGCTCGCCGAGCCCGGCCCGGGAAAATGCCGCAGGGAACCCTTTCCGGACCTGTAGGGCAAGACGCTTCCGGTCCTGCGCCGTACCGAGGTGAAGTACCGCGGTGCCGGCATGACAGACCTCACGGCACATGCCTCGGTTGATCCGGACAGCGTATCGCGCTTCAGAAACGAATACGGCGAGCGGGGGCGCTCCATGATAACGATCAAGGTCTCAGTCTCCGATGCCGCGGGCACCGAGACGCTCAGGGCCGAGTTCGAATGGTACGTTCAGAAGTTGCCAGAGGGTTCTGCGACCACGTAGTAGTTGGTGGCACCGAGTATGTCGCCGAACTGCCTGAACACGTCGCCTGAAACGTAGCGGTCTGGCCTGGGGCCGCCGCTTGTCGTGGCTATGGCCATGGTGTTGTTGATGCGCTTTCCAGCAGCATCAAAGGCCGACGCAGGATCGAGCAGGTTCATCACCTCGATCACCACGCCCCGGGTCAGATGCGCATGGACGTACTGGATGGTGCCATCGTCATCGACGGACATGACGATGCCCGCGTGGGTCAGCGGGTCATTTGACCTGTTGCCGTCGCTGTTGGCATCCCAGGTATTGTCCCAGAATACGATGTCGCCAGGCCGGGGATAGCTGTCCGCATGCACCACTTCCTGGCTTGCGAGGCTGTGGTACAGGCGGCTGACACCGTTGCCGCTGTACAGCGCAAAGTCCTTCTGGACATCCATGTTCATGCGCCAGTAGATGGCCGCAATCGTGCCTATGCAGTCGAGCACGAACACCCGGCCGTTGATGCTGACCCGTGCATCGGGAAGTTGCCCGATGAGCAGTCTGGCCGATGCCTGGACCCGCAACTCGTATTCACGCAGCGGTTCGATAATTTTGCCGGACTCGCGGTACGCGTCTGCCGAACCCAAAGATACCGGCACGCTGGAGCAGCCTGCACACAATATGACGCACAGTGCCGCTATCACAGGGGTGATATTGCTGGTCATAGATCGTTCTTCCATGATGCCGTAATTTTATCACAAAAACGTCTCTGTCGTTGCGGGGCGTCAATTCAGATGGTATCATTGCAACGAATGCCGTCTGGCGGACTATCGCTGGCGATCATGAGGAGAAAACCATGAGCATGGGAACAGGTTGCAGGTACGGCAGCCACCGCGTCATCGAGCCCAAGGGCATCCTGCCCCAGCCGGCTATCAAGCTGGACAACAGCATGGCCATCTACGACAACGAGGTGCTCATCGATGTGAGCACCCTGAACATCGATTCAGCCAGCTATACGCAGATCCGCGCCGCCTGCGCCGGCGATCCAGCAAAAATGCAGGCCATGATCATGGGTATCGTAGCGGAGCGCGGCAAGATGCAGAACCCTGTAACAGGTTCAGGCGGCATGCTCATCGGTACCGTACGCGAGATCGGCGCCGAGTACCCGGACAAGAAGCTGAAGGTGGGCCAGCGGATTGCCACGCTCGTGTCGCTATCGCTGACGCCGCTTAAAATAAACGCCATCAAGCACCTCGATCCCGACCACGACCAGGTGGACGTTGACGCGCAGGCCATCCTGTTCGAGAGCGGCATCTACGCCATCGTGCCCGCAGATTTGCCCGAGAAGCTCGCTCTTGCGGTGCTCGACGTTGCAGGCGCGCCCGCCCAGGTGGACAGGCTCGTGCATGAAGGCGATACCGTCTGCATCATCGGCGGCGGGGGCAAGTCGGGCATCCTGTGCTGCTACCAGGCCATGAAGAACGTGGGGCCGTATGGCAAAGTCATCGTCGTCGAGTATCCCAGAGAGAATGCCCAGCGCATCGTCGACATGAAGCTGGCCACCGATGTGATCATAGCTGACGCCACCAACGCGCTCGACGTGTACCACAGGGTCATAGCCATCACCGGCCAGCGCGGCTGCGATGTTACCATCAACAACGTCAATGTTCCCAATACCGAGATGACGTCCATCCTCATAACCAAGGGCCAGGGCCTAATCTACTTCTTCTCCATGGCCACATCGTTCACCAAGGCCGCCCTCGGCGCTGAAGGCGTGGGCAAGGACATCGAGCTTATCGTCGGCAATGGTTATGCCAAGGGCCATTCAGACCTGGCACTCAACATCCTGCGCGAGTCGCGGGACATACGGGCGCTGTTCGAAACGCTGTACGTATAGAGTTATTCATTGCCAACGGAGGTTTTAATGTCCAAGAAACGCGCCCTCACCATACGGTTCAAGCTCGTTGCGTTCCTGTTGCTCGCCCTTGGCGCGGTTTTTGGCCTCACGGGTTTTTTCGTGGTCAACAGCGTGTACCGGCTCAACACCAACAGCGCTGAATTGTATATGGAGAGCCTGTCCAGGGAATATGCCAATAAGGCTGATGCCTTGCTCGAGATTCCGCTGACTACGGCGAGATCCCTCGCCAACTCCATGGCTGTCTACTCTTCTATTCCAGTAGAGACCCGGCGTGAATCTCTGTTGTCCATGGTCAAATCGATTCTGGAGAATGATGACACGTTCGTAGGAGTCTGGACGCTCTGGGAACCCGACGCACTCGAAGGTAGTGACCGGGACTACGCGGGCAGGACGGATTTGGGCAGCGACGCCCGTGGCCGTTTTACGCCGTATTATGTGCGGGACAAGGGAAGCTTCATACTGGAAGTACCTGATGCGGATACAGGCTACTCCGCCGATTACTACACCGATCCACGTGACCGGCGCAAGGAATTCCTGTCTGAACCATACCTGTTTCCGGTGCAGGGCCAGGAGTTGCTCATGATCACGGCCTCAGCGCCCATCATCGTGGACGGAAAATTCCTGGGAGTCGTGGGCATCGACCTGCTCACGGACAGCCTTAACGACGTACTGAGCCAGCTGAAACTGTACGAGACCGGGTTCGGGCGGCTCATTTCGTATGGTGGCACGATAGTTACCCATGCCGATGCTACGAGGATCGGCAAAGAAGCCCCGGAGTGGACCTCCGACGAGCGAGATGAGATTGCCGGCGCGTTGGCTTCAGGAAAGTCTTTCACCCGCATGAGTTATTCAGTCTCGCTCCAGCGCAATACCCTGAAGAGTTTTGTACCGGTATTTATTGGGGAATCACCGGAACCCTGGGTGTACGGAACTGTTGTCCGTGAAGAAGAAACCTACGCGCAGGCACTGGTCGCCCTGACTACCATCATCGTCATCATGGCCTCGGGCTTCCTCATAATCCTGCTTACCGTGTGGCTGCTTACCGGCGGCATGCTCAAGCCGCTCAAGAGTACCCAGTTGGCGCTCCAGGCCATTGCCCAGGGTGAAGGCGACCTGACACAGACTTTGCAGGTCAAGTCAAAGGATGAACTGGGCCAGCTTGCCGGCAACTTCAATACCTTCGTCTCCAACCTGGGCACCATCATCGCCGCCATACGCGACGAGATGCAGAAGCTGCAGCAACTGGGGCAGCGGCTCGGCGAGAACATGGCCCATACCTCCGCCTCGATCATACAGATCAACAGCAACATAGAAAGTGCCGGTAAATCCTTTAACCAGCAGCACGGCGCGGTGGACGATGTCAGCGCGACGGTGGAAGAAATCGTCGGCAACATCACCAGCCTGGACCGCCTGGTAGGTGAGCAAACCGAGCACCTCAGCGCCAGCGCTTCGGCGGTGGAGCAGATGGTGGCCAACATGGACTCCATCACCCGCAACATAGACATCAGCATGGACGCGTTTTCCAGGCTCAACGAGGCATCGGAACAGGGTTACGACCGGTTGAGCGCCGTCAGCGAGACCATAACCAAGATAGCGGCCCAGTCGCAGGGGCTCGAGGAGACCAACGGAACCATTACCTCCATCGCCTCGCAGACAAACCTGCTGGCCATGAATGCCGCAATAGAGGCCGCTCATGCCGGCGATGCCGGAAAGGGCTTTGCGGTGGTGGCAGACGAGATTCGCAAGCTGGCGGAGGATACGGCGGCCCGTTCACGCGACATTTCGTCGGTGCTCAAAACGCTCGGCGACCTCATAGGTTCCGCGGTAACGCTTTCCTCCGAGGCAAGCCATTCGTTCGAGTCAATACGCAGCTCGGTCAACGACGTTTCCACCCGCCAGCGGGAGATCCGCAGCGCGGTGGAGGAACAGACCGGCGGCAACAAGGTGGTGCTGGAAAGCGTCGACAGGCTCCGCCGCATCAACGCCGAGGTCTCTTCGGGTTCCAGCGAGATGTCCACGGGCAGCCAGGCCATACTCAGGTCCGTACAGATCCTCTCGGACGTTACGGGCGAGGCTCAGCTGGCCATCAAGGAGATCACTGAAGGCACGGCTGACATCAACATGGCCGTCGTCGAGGTGAGCGAACTCAGCAAGCAGACGATGGACGGTATCGAGAGCGTCGAGGGCACCATCCGCCGGTTCAAGGTCCTGTAGCAGGCTGGTCAGCTCCGCGAGGGGCTGGTCAACCGCTGATCGTGGCCCGCAGGAAGATGTGGTCCGATGGCAGGCGCCTGCGTTGCTCGTAGTTTACGGGCACCAGGTCGCCTACCATGCCGCCATCAAGGATGGCCAGATCGTTTGAGCAGAAGATGTAGTCCAGCTGGCTGAAACTGGGGCCGCCCTTGAAGTAAAAGTGGCTGAAGCGGGCGTGGGCCGGTACGTCCATTGCCTCCAGCACATCGCGGAACGGCAGCTCCAGGAACGGGTCGTATTCAAACTGGTTTTCACCCCGTATCAGTATGCCGTTGAAGTCGCCGAGCACCACGCAGCGCTGACGCTCGACGATGGCGCACAGTTGCTTGACCTCGGCAATGCGTTGCTCTATGCCCAGATCCTGCCCGTGCTGCGCCTTCAGGTGCACCACGAAGATGTGCAGGGTAGTGCCACCGCCCGTCAGCGTTACCTGCATGAGGTTGCGCGAAAAGGCACCCTGCATGTTCCGTGCGCTCACCTGAGCAAAGCGGTCCTTCTTGACCAGTGCCCCAACGAAGATGCCTCGCTTGCTGTTCTCCTCGTGCAGGTAGCAGTCGTAGCGGCCTTGCAGGTAATGCTTGTTGAAGTTGACCAGCGTTTCCATGCCGCCAACCTCGCAGAGCCCCACAAAGTCGAAGTCGTACTCCCGTATGGTCCGGCCTATCGCCGCGATTTTTTCAAGCGCCTTGTTGGGATTGTAAATTGAGGCATTCATCGCCAGGTAGTCAGCTTCGGCCAGCGCCTCGAATTGCTCCTGGGTATACTCTCTGTCCAGAAGCATGTAGAAATTTTCCGCGTTGAACGTGGCAATTCGTATATTAGCCATCACGCGGTGATTCTTGCCATGCACACGTTCAACGCCGGTATCCAGAATCAGTTACGCTGTAGCAGGTCGGAAGCACCCGCGGTTGCTGCCTCAATCGCCGCCATGACTGAGTCGTCCAGCTTTGCCACGAGGTCCATGGCTTTCATGTTTTCCGACACCTGTTCTGCACTCGATGCACCGGTCATCACCGTGCTTACATGGGGGTTTTTAGCACACCAGGCGATAGCCAGCTGGGCGGTCGTGGCACCCAGTTCTTTGGCTATGGGGGCGAGCCGGGCAACCGCGTCCAGCTTTGCCGGAACGAGTGATTTTTCCTGGAGCCAACCAAAACCATCGAGCGACAGTCGTGAACCTGCCGGTATGCCATTGGCGTATTTGCCCGAGAGTACCCCGGAAGCGAGCGGGCTCCAGGTTGTAAGGCCCAAGCCGGTGGTGTCGTACAGACGCTCGAACTGGCGTTCCACCCGGTCGCGGACGAACAGGTTGTACTGTGGCTGTTCCATGACAGGTTTGCGAAGGTTGCGGCGGTCTGCAATTTCCCAAGCCTGCCGGTATTCCTCGGCGCTCCACTCGCTGGTTCCCCAGTAGAGTGCCTTGCCTGAAGAAACGATGTCGCTCATGGCCCAGACGGTTTCCTCAATGGGGGTATTGGGATCAGGGCGGTGGCAGAACAGGAAATCCACATAGTCCATGTTCAGGCGCTTGAGGCTGCCGTCTATGCCCTCGAGCAGGCGCTTGCGGTTGAGCGTGTTCTTCTCGTTGGGGCCGTCATGCAGGCCCCAGTAGAGCTTGGTGGATATCAGGTATGAACCGCGTCTGAGCCCGAGTTTTTTGAGGGCTGTGCCCATGATCTCCTCTGACTTGCCGCCAGCGTAGGCCTCCGCATTGTCAAAAAAGTTGACACCCGCATCGTAGGCGGTCTTGATGGAAGTTGCCGCTGCATCAATATCAACCTGCTTTCCATACGTTACCCATGAGCCTATAGAAAGCACACTCGTCTTGATGCCTGAATTGCCAAGTCTTCTGTATTCCATGATTGCTCCATGTTTCGTGCGTTTGAATCGTCAAAACAACAAGATGATACCCGCATGGGGCTGAAGTCAAGGAAACTGAAGTCTTGATCCACAATGCTCCGCACATTAAAATTGTACTGGAGCTCAGGTAAACACAGCGGCACTTCAATAATCCAACCATCATGCAACATCCCCATCATTCAATACAGCTAGTCTCGTGCGGAACCTTTTTGAAGAAGGAGGTAAGACATGAAAAAACTGTTTTTGTATGGAGCTGTTACCTGTATCATCGCGCTTGTACTCGTGTTCTTTGCCTGCTCGCCGCCAGTTCAGCCACCCGAGCAGGCACCCGAGCAGGCACCCGA
This sequence comes from uncultured bacterium, assembly GCA_964293355.1. Taxonomy (GTDB): domain Bacteria; phylum Spirochaetota; class Spirochaetia; order Treponematales; family UBA12059; genus SZUA-370. The sequence continues at coordinate 15,553 of CAXZAJ010000010.1, read as the reverse complement.
GCAGGCAGGCGGAGACGCCATTGCCATCGAGGATTTGCTGGATACCCTGGACGTGCTCCAGGGTTCGAACGCCCGCAGCCTCACGCAGCCGGAGACTTCCGTATATCCCGCTCCTGGCGGCCGATACCTGAGCCTTGGCGATCTGTCCAGCTTCATAGGCTCGATAAAGCGCGATTTCGCGGCCTATGTGTATTCGATCACGGGCAGCAAACCCTACCTTGTGCGTCCCGTAAAGCTGGCATGGATTACAGACGGCAAGCAGCAAAGCGGCCTCATGTGGATTCCGTACACCTGGGGACGACGGCTCGACGCGCCGGTGATCACCTACCTGCACGGTACCCAGCTCTACCGGGACTGCGCTCCCTCACGTTTCAACATCAATCCGCTGACTGTATTTTCCAGCCCTGATCCGACGGGAGCCCTGAACGCGTACGTGGAGGGTGTTGTAGGCGCGCTGATGGCTTCCACGGGCTACATTGTGGTCATGCCCGACTACGAGGGGTTCGGTGACAGTACCGCAATCCACCCGTACATGCATTCGTCCCTGGGAAATTCCACCAGGGATGCTGTTGCCGCGGCCAAGGCAAAGTTGACCGGCTCCGTAAGGCCGAACGGCAAGGTGTTCCTTACAGGTTATTCAGAGGGCGGCTACGCGACGCTGGCTGCGGCCAGGGCCTTCCAGCAGGCGGGCTTACCGGTGAGCGGCGTGGTTCCCTGCGACGGCGCCTACGACATCTCCGGCACGATGCTCAACCAGATGCTTTCCGGCCTGCCGGTCAAGGTGCCCTATTATCTGCTTTACGTGGCGTCCGGGTACAAGGCTATCTACGGGAACCTGCTGGATTACTACCTGTTCCTGCGGCCTTACTACGGCAACCTGCTCACCCATGAGAATCCCTTTGACGGCGACCATACCCATGCCGACATCGACGCGCTCGGCTTGCCTCAGGTTCCTGCGGATATGCTGCTGGGCTCGCCGGGATATCCTCCTGATTCGCTGATTCCGGGCGGCTCAGTCTACAATCTGCTGGCTGCCAACAACGGGTATGCAGGCTGGGTGCCTCTGGCGCCCCTTGTGTTCGTGCATTGCCCCGTGGACGACATCGTGCCGTACCAGAACGCGGTGGTGGCTCGCGGTTACCTGATAGCCGCGGCGCAGGCGTACCTAGGGCCGCTCTTCAATCCGCTTATGATACCGGACATCGTCGATGTGGCACCGCTTCCCCTCATTTCTGACGCCATGGGTGAAACGCACATGGCTGCGTTCCCCACCGCCGTGCTTGCGGCGTTTACAGCCATAAAGACAATTGATACAAGCCTTCCTTGAGTGTCGAGCTTCACCATGATTGACATCATGTAATCATATTGTCATGCTCGCACCATGAGTGATGACCGCACATACATCGAGCTGCGCAGGCACCTGGACGGCCTGCCCATAGGGTTTCCAAAGAGCAGCTCGGGTATGCGCATACTCAGGCGCCTGTTTACAGAAACCGAGGCGCGGGTAGCACTCGGCCTGGATGCGAGCTTCCGCACGGTAACCGAGGCCGCAGCCGTTCTGGCTTCCCGTGGCCTGTCCGCGGCCGCCTTGGCTGCTGAAGCGGGCAGTGCCGATCTGGGTGCCCTCCTGCGTGCCATGGCGTCCAAGGGCAGCATACTCATGCGCGGCTCCAGTGAGGACTTTGCGCTCGTGCCCTTCGTAGTGGGCATGTACGAGATGCAGATAGCGAGGCTCAGCAAGGAGTTTACCGCCGATACCGCGTCGTACATGCGGGAGGGCTACGGGCTGGAACTCCTGACCACCGGCACCGCCCAGACGCGCATCATCCCCATAGGCGCTGCCATACGGCCTGAGCACCGCATAGCTGATTACGACGAGTTCAGGGAACTGATCAGGAGCGCAGGCGGCAAAATTGCCGTGCTGGACTGCATATGCCGGCGCGGCGCTGATCTCGCGGGCAACCCGTGCAAGGCGACCGACCGGCGGGAGCTCTGCATGGTGTTCAGGGACTTCGCCGATACCGTGCTGCGTGAAGGCTGGGGCAAGCCGCTGACCGAGGAAGCGGCGCTGGAGCTAGCCGACCTGAACCAGCGCGAGGGGCTGGTGATGCGGCCATCCAACGAGCGGGAGCCCCAGTTCCTCTGCGCGTGCTGTGGGGACTGCTGCGGGCTCATCGCGGTGATAAAGGCGATGAAGCGGCCCGCCGATTTCGTGGCTACCAATCACCGCGCGGCGATGCGCCTGGAAGATTGCCTTGCGTGCGGGGCCTGCGCGCGGCTGTGCCCGATGGAAGCGATTGTCATGGATGCGCAGAGCGCGCAACCCGGCAGGGCGCCGCGAGCCCGTGTACTAAAGGCACGCTGCATAGGGTGTGGAGTCTGCGTGGGTGCATGCAGGCCCGGCGCGATCGTGCTGGAGCGTCTGCAGCATACGCACGAACCGCCGCTGAATACTGAAGCCTTGCTGGAGCGGCTGGCCGCGACCCGGCCCTCACTCTGGCGCAAGGTACGGCTGGGGGCGGGCGGCCTGCTGGGAATCAGGGTTCGACCGCACCGAAGGTGAGCACCGATAGGTGAGCACCGATAGGTGAGCACCGATAGGTGAGCAGCGGGAGATGATTTCTCCGGCAAGTTCATCCAGTCCGGTGTTCGTGCGGGCCGAGACAACGAAGAGCCGTGCCCCGGGGTTCATTGATGCCAAGCGTTCCCTCAGGCCATGAAGGTCAAATGCTTCGTGCTCCAGGTAGTCCGCCTTGCTTATCACCACGATATCTGCCATCGCGAACATCACCGGATACTTGAGCGGCTTGTCGTCGCCCTCGGGTACCGACAGCACCGCGAGGTTCAGGTGGGCACCGGTATCCACCTGCGCCGTGCAGATGAGGTTGCCTATATTCTCAACGAACACCAGGTTGTAGCCGGGAACGATGATGCCTGTGGCCGGAACCTGGTCCTGAAGCAAGCCGAGTTCGGCAAGGCCGCTTTCCACCATGCAGGCATCAAGATGGCAGAATCCGCCCGTCCTGAGTTGCACGGCCTTCCAGCCCAGCCGTTCCAGCGCGTCGGCATCAACCCGCGAATCAAGATCGGCTTCTATCACGGCGGGGCGTATGCCCTTGCCCAGACGGGGCAGCAGGGCCGCGAGGAGGCTTGTCTTGCCGGCTCCCGGAGAGCCCATCACATTGACGAGGAAAATGCCGCGCTCACGGAGTGAAGAACGCAGTGCAACGGCCCGTTCGTCGTTGTCGGCGAAAACGGCCGCCTTCACATCGATGATGCGCGCATGCAGATTCATGGGTCTCCTTCAAGCACCTCGATCGATTCCAGCCAGTACTCGGTGGGCATGCGGCGGTCCGCCCCGGGCGTGGTGTCATCCCTGCGGATGTCCAGGCTCGCGCCTTCGGCCGCGCTGCCCCGCGCGGCTACCCTGAAATACCGCTCCAGCCATAAAGGATCCGCATCGCAGAGGGCCCCGACATGAAGTTGAATGCGGCGTATGACCGCGTTTTTAGGGGCCGCCTCAAGCGCGAGTTCCACGACCCGCGTTATCATCGGTAATTCATGCACGATAGCTAGTACTATAATTTGCCGCAAGGTCGGGGGCAAGGGTCAGGCGCAATGTCATTTCCTGAAATACGACATGCTTTTCCTGAGGCTTTGCGCCTGGTCGGAGAAATCCGCCGCCGTGCCGGACACGTACATGGATTGATCCTTGATCTCGATGTTGCCTGCGCTGATTTCTTCCGCGAGCGCGGCATTCTGCTGGATGACGGAATCAAGCTGAGAAAGCGCCTGGCTTATCTGCTTCGCCCCGGCATCCTCTTCTCTGCTGGCGGCGCTTATTTCCCGTACCAGGTCGGCTGTCTTCTGTATATCCGGAACCATGGCTTCCAGTAAAACACCGGCATTGGTCGCTACCTCGACGCTTTGCGACGAGAGCGCGGATATTTCAACCGCGGCCGCGCGGCTGCGCTCAGCCAGTTTGCCCACTTCACTTGCTACGACGGCAAAGCCCTTGCCATGCTGGCCCGCGCGTGCCGCTTCTATGCTGGCATTGAGTGAAAGCATGTTGGTCTGGCGTGCTATGTCTTCTACGACAGCAATTTTCTCGGCTATCTGCCGCATGGCCACGATGGTAGCCTTTACCGCCTGCGCACCTTCCAGCGCGTTGTCAGCGGCTTTTCTGGCGATGACCTCGGTCTGCATCGCATTATCTGAACTCTGCTGTATGGTAGCGCTCATCTGCTCCAGGCTTGCTGATACTTCCTCCGCACTCGCGGCCTGCGATGAGGCCCCCTCCGCCAGCAATTGCGTCGATTCGCTTATGGCCATCAGGCGTTCCTGCATCTGGTGTGAAGACTCAGCAAGCGTTCCGGAGTGATCCGCCAGGTATTCGCCGGACAACTGTACGTCCCCGACGATCTGAACCCAGCGCACTACCGTTTCCTGCAACGATCTGCCCAGTATGCCCACTTCGTCCTTCCGGCGCTGCACGTCATCGGGAATGCTTATGGAGAGGTCTCCGTTTGCTATCGAGTCAGCGGCTTTGCTCAGGGCCATGATCGGTTTGCTCAGGCTCGTGCTCAGGGCGAGCGCGGAAACTAGAGCGAACAACATGGCTACAGCCAACGCGACCATGCCCATGAGTAGGGTGTTCCTGTTGGTTGCCTCGATGGAGCTGATATCTATGTCCACACCAAGGACAGCCCTTAGTCGGCCCTGTTCCATCACAGGAACGAAGAGAGAAATGAAGGTTCCGTATTCATCGGTGTAGGGGGTGGACAGACGTTGCTTGCCATCAGCAAAGCTGGCCGCAAGGCTCTCGGGTGGCTCATCATAGGCCAGACCAACATCGATGGTTGAGTCCGTTTCAAGAAAGCCCGTATCCAGGATGAACGAGACGTTTTTGCCCTCTGCTTCCATAAAATATATGTAGGCAAAGCCAAAATTCGTGCGGAATTGCTCCAGGCCATTCAGATACGTTTTGTACGCATCGCTCTGAGCCAGGCCCTGGTCTTCAAGGTCATCGATCGAGTCGAATGGATAACTTGCAAGAACATACCCGCTGGCTTTTTCAAGTTTTTCCTGGATTGATGCATCGATGAATGACCTGAATTGATAGTAGAGCGTTCCGCCAGCGGCCAGAGCCGTTACAAATCCCAGAGCGAGCTGAAAAACCAGTATTCTGCCTTTGAGTGTCTTCATATAGCGATTATACTATGAATCAAGCTGAACACAATCGATGACAGAAGAAATGTGCCTCGATTTATTTGGACTATTCCTGGAATCCGGGCTAGAGTGAAAAATATAAAATGTTCAGAATCTCTTTTGAATCCATTGAATCTAAAACCGAGGAACTTTATGCATAGTGTTCCATCCTCAAAGACGAAGCTGGGCCTTTTTCTGGCAAGTATTTTATTTATCTCAGGAATGCTTTTTACGTTTTCTGCAGCCCGGACATCCCGCATGACCATGGAAGAAGCGGCTGGACGCGAGTTGGATTTGTTCTGTAACGATATCAAGAACAGCATTCTGGCCAGGCTCGACACCAATGCCCAGATCCTTCGTGGCGGAGCGGCTCTCATCAATGCTACTGGCACCGTCGACCGCGAAGCATGGCGGGAATTTTCCCAATCTTTGCATCTTGAAAATAATTATCCAGGCATCCAGGGGGTAGGCTTCTCCATTCTGGTGCCTGCTTCAGGGCTGGAAGCGCATGTTCGTGAAATCCGTTCCCAGGGTTTTCCCGGGTATGCGGTTTTTCCGATGAGTGAGCGCTCAGAGTACACTTCCATTTTGTATCTCGAACCGTTTAATGAACGAAACCTCCGGGCATTCGGCTACGACATGTTTTCAGAACCGGTGCGACGTACCGCCATGGAGCGGGCGCGCGACGAGAACAAACCCGCGCTGTCCGGCAAAGTCATCCTGATGCAGGAGACCACTGATGAAATCCAGTCTGGCACATTGCTCTATCTACCTGTGTACCGCCATGGCGAAAAACTGGAAACCGTCGAGCAACGGCGCAATGCCCTTCTCGGGTGGGTGTACAGCCCATACAGGATGACAGACCTGATGCGTGGAACCCTGCGTAACGAACATGAAAGACTCGAGAGCAGAGGCATGTACCTTCAAATCTTTGACGGTGGTTCCATCTCGCAACAGAATCTGCTTTTCGACAGCCGCGGAACCGGAGCGGCGGATACGGATCCCGGATCTTCAACCAACCGTATCATTTCCCTGGAAACAGCCGGTCGGCTGTGGAGCTTGCGGTTCGTTCAGTCAGCCGGATTGGTTTCTTCCGAGAAACTAACCAGCATCCGGTACATTCAAATCGGAGGGACGATCATCAGCCTGTTGTTGTTCGGGCTGGTGCTGAACCTGGTTCTGACCCGTGAGCGGGCACACCGCATGGCGCTGAACCTGACACAGGAACTGCGAAAAAGCGAGATTCGCTTGCGTGAGGTACTGGAGAATTCATTGGATGCTTCATATAAACGTTTGCTTGACACCAATACGTATGAATATCTGAGTCCGGTTTTCCAGTCCCTTTCCGGTTATTGATCTTCTGAAATCGGCACTATGCCACTCGAGGGTGTACAACGTCTGGTGCACCCCGACGATCAGGCGGCACTCGACGGTCTCCTTTCTGAGGCAATGCATGGCAAAATAGGTACTACAATGCAAATCGAATATCGTTTCCGGCACAAGGACGAGCGGTATCGTTGGTTTCACGATCAGTTCAGGATCATGCATGATGCGCAAGTACATGGTACTGCGTTGATCGGAAACGTCAGCGATATAACCGACCGCAAGAATGCCGAGGATACATTGCGCTCGGTGAGCAAACGGATGGAAAGCATCATTGAAGGCACCAATGTAGGAACCTGGGAATGGAACGTCCAGACTGGAGCCTTGGATCTGAACGAAAAGTGGGCGCACATCATAGGCCATACACTCGACGAACTTGGATCCGTTGATATAACGACGTGGGAGCGTTTCGCCCATCCCGATGATTTAAAGGCCGCCGCTGAAGCACTTGCGCGACATTTTTCCGGCGATCTTCCTTTTTATGAAGTCGAATGCCGCATGCGGCATCGTGACGGGCACTGGGTATGGGTGCTTGACCGCGGTAGCCTCCAGTCGCGCACCGATAGCGGCGAACCGCTCATGATGTATGGCACCCATACTGACATTACGGAACGTAAATACGCGGAAGCCACGCTCGAGAAAAGCTACGCTGAAAACAGGGTGTTGCTTGCCGAGTTGCAGCACCGGGTCAAGAACAGCTTCAGCATGATTTCTTCAATGATACATCTGGCTGCGGCTTCCCAGCCAAGCCCGGACGTTACGGTGAAGCTCGCCGACCTCGATGCACGGGTCAAGTCAGTATCGGATTTATATTCGCTTCTCTATGCCAGTGGTTCATTCGCTGAAGCCAGACTTGATGACTATTGCAGGCGCATAACCGGTTCGCTCGCCGGGCTGTCCGGGAACATCACCATGAAAATGGAGCTGGAATCGGTAATGGTTCCCGTCAAGATTGCCGCGCCATTTGGTCTCATTGTCAACGAACTGCTGACAAATGCCATAAAATATGCTTTTCCGGGTAATAGGCAGGGGCTCATCACGGTCCGGCTCCAGCAGAGATCAGGAACTGTGCTGCTTGAGGTTCAGGATGACGGTACGGGAATACCTGCCGGAGTCAGCCTCGAGAGCGGTTCAGGGATGGGCTTTTCATTGGTACATGGCCTGGCCGCCCAGATCAATGGGCGGTTCAGCATGGAGACCCCAACCAAGGGGACGAAATGCATCGTACAGTTCCCGGGGAGCGCCTGACAGCAAGAGCGGCTTTGTCCACCGCTTATTGCTTCATATCCACCACCTCGCCGTTGGTTATCATCACCAGTTCTTTTGATGTAAGCCGAAAAACGGCATGCGGCGTGCCGGCCGCTGACCAGACGGTCTCAAACCGTAAAAGGTCCTTGTCCACCAGTATCCGGAGCGGGGTAGCGTGCCCTACCGGCGGTATGCCGCCTATTGCGTAGCCCGTGTGTTCCAGCACGAAATCTGCATCGGCTTTTTCCACTTTCTCTCCCAGCAACGCGCGCAGCTTCTTCTCGTCAACGCGGTTTGCGCCGCTGGCTATGACGCAGACCGGCGAGTGGCTGGTTTTTCCCATGAAGATCAGGGTTTTTGCTATCTGGCCCAGTTCGCAGCCTATGGCGTCTGCCGCTTCCTGTGCGGTGCGCGTGGATTCCTGGAACTCTACGACCGTCAGGGCCAGTCCGAAGCTGTCCAGCACGTCCTGTACCCTTTGCGCGCTTTTCCGGAGTTCCTCGTTCATTCTTGATCCCCTGTCGTACGATATCGTGCTGTGCGGTACAACAATCCATTGACGCTTATCACCAGTGAACATACAGTGTATACCATGCTCTCGGATGAAAGGCGATGATTTATTGATGACTGAGCACAGCACCGCCTTCTGGCTTTTTGAAGATACTCCGACCAGGGCCGCGCTCTCGGCTCTGGGATTTTTCGCTGTCGATCTCGTCACGGGGCGATCTTTTTCCAGCTCCGTCATGGCCGCGTGGGGCTATACGCCTGAGACGACAAGGGAAATGAAGTTCATCGACCTTGTCGACGATGACAACGATCCAGCGGTTTTCGCCGGTATGGCCGATCTCTGGAGCGGCAAGCTGGACAGTTTCTCCAGTACCTTCAAGATCCGTCGGGCTGATGGCACTTCGGTCTGGGCCAAGGTGGACTACCAGGTGCTTTCCAGGCAACCTGATGGAACTCCGCACATCATGATAGGCCACGACCAGGATGTCGATGCGATCAAGCAGGCAGAACTGGAGAGCAAGCAGCGTCTGGTGGAAATAGAGACGATCAGGCGGGTCAGCAATGACCTGAGCACCAGCCTTGATCTCGACGAGACCGTCAATTCAATCCTGGAGCATACCAAGCGGGTCATACCGTACGACAAGGCCTCCGTGCAGCTGCTGCAGGGCGACTGGCTCAAGGTCATCGGGTGCTATGGTTTTGCTGACCGTGAAAGCACCTTGAAACTGCGATTCAAGTATCCGGTGCCTGGAAGCCTGAGCACGCTGGCCCTGCAGTCGCGCAAGCCTGTGGTCTGCGCCGATGTAGAAAATGATTTTCCTGATTTCTACCAGGCTCCTGATGCCAAGCCGATCTGCTCCTGGATGGGTATTCCCCTCATCGCCAACAACGAGGTGCTGGGCCTCATGGCGCTGGACAGCGTCTCAAAGGATTTTTATTCCCTCAGGCACCAGGAAATGGCCGAGATGATGGCCAACCACGTAGCCATGGCCATCGAGCAGGCGTGCCTGTATAAGAACATGCAGGAAATGGCCAAAACCGACAGCCTGACAGGCATAGGCAACCGGCACAGCCTGCGCATCCATGGCCCGCTGATGTTCGAGGCAGCCAAGCGTGACCGCAAGCCCCTGACCCTTCTGATGGCCGATCTTGACCATTTCAAGAACCTCAATGATGCCTACGGCCATGACGCGGGCGATGTCGTACTGGCGGAGACCTCGGTGACCATGGCCTCAAAACTGCGCCCTGAGGACCTGTTCATCCGCTACGGCGGCGAGGAGTTCCTCGTCATACTGGCCGATGCAGATGTAAGAACCGGTATCGAGGTTGCTGAACGCATCCGCTGCTCCGTGCATGACCATTCGTTTCCGGGCGTCCCCGGCGGGGTAACCGTGAGCGTAGGGGTACACAGCGCCATTCCTGACCTGCATGACACCCTGTCGGGTTTCATCAAGGAAGTTGACAAAGCCCTGTACCAAGCCAAGGAACAGGGACGTGACCGCGTGACCCAGAGCTGCATCTAAAAAATATTTCGAAAATTTCCGTTTCAATACTTGACACACGTTACTACTCCAAGATACGTTTCCACCCATGGAACGATATGTGCTTTCGGCGCTGGTCCAGAACAATGCGGGCGTACTGTCCCGCATTGCCGGACTCTTCAGCCGAAGGGGATACAATATCGAAAGCCTCACGGTCGGAGAAACGGCCGACCCCCTGTTGTCCAGGATGACCATAGTCGTTCAGGGCGACGACACCATCATAGAACAGATACAGAAGCAGCTTGAAAAGCTCGTTGAAGTGCAGGCCGTCAAGCGTCTCGACCCCGAGTCGAGCGTGCGGCGCGAACTGGCCCTCATCAAGGTAAACACTCCCGACCAGACCCGCGCCGAGGTTATCCAGACCGCCGCCATCTTCCGCGCCCGCGTCGTGGATGTCTGCGCCGAATGCCTGACCATGGAAGCCACCGGCGACCACCAGAAAATCGACTCCCTCATAGAACTCCTGCGCCCCTACGGCATACGGGAACTCGCACGCACCGGCGTCGCGGCTCTCGAACGCGGCCCCGTCTCCATTTCCCTCCTTCTCAACCTTATTTAGCTGCCTTCGTCCCCAACAGGGTTCGAAGGCGGCGCAGACTCACAAACAACCGTAATTCCGTTACTGGAATTCAACATAGGGGATATTTCTTTTTTTACAGGATTTTTGAAGCACGGCCGCCTCGCAGGCGGTACACGAACGAGGAGCTGGTTATGCCAAGGACGATTACCATTTTTGACACCACCCTGAGGGACGGAGAACAGGCCCCGGGCTGCAGCATGAACCTGGGCGAGAAGATCGAGGTAGCGCGCCAGCTTGCCAGCCTCGGCGTGGATGTCATAGAGGCAGGTTTCGCCATCGCCAGCCCCGGAGACTTCATCTCGGTTCGGGAAATCGCCCGCTCGGTAAAGGGTCCCATCATCGCGAGCCTGTCGCGGGCGCTGGAAAAGGACATAGACCAGGCCTGGCAGGCGGTGCGCGAGGCCGAGCGCCCGAGGATCCACACGTTCATAGCCACTTCCGCCATCCACATGGAACACAAGCTCAAGATGAGCCCGGAAGCCGTCATAGCTCAGACGCGCGCCATGGTCGCCTATGCCAGAAACCTGTGCGGCGATGTGGAATTCTCCGCTGAAGATGCGTCACGGTCTGACCCTGCCTTCCTGTGCCGCGTGTTCCAGGCCGCCATAGAGGCCGGCGCTACGACGATCAACGTACCCGATACGGTGGGCTATTCGGTACCCGACGAGTTCGCCGCGCTGATCAGGGCCGTCAAGGCAGGCGTTCCCGACATACACAAGGCCAGGATCTCGGTGCACTGCCACGATGACCTGGGGCTAGCCGTTGCCAACAGCCTGGCGGCTGTGCAGGCAGGCGCCGACCAGGTGGAGTGCACCATCAACGGCCTCGGCGAGCGTGCGGGCAACGCGGCCCTCGAGGAGATCGTGATGGCGCTGAGGACCCGCTCGGAGCGCTACGACGCCACCTGCGGGGTGCGGACGACAGAAATACACCGGACGAGCCGCCTCGTGTCCACCGTAACCGGCGTCAAGGTGCAACCCAACAAGGCAATCGTCGGCGCAAATGCCTTTGCCCACGAGTCGGGGATACACCAGCACGGCATGCTGGCCAACAAGGAAACCTACGAGATCATGACGCCTGAATCCATCGGGCTGCCGCACAACGAGATGGTGCTGGGCAAGCATTCCGGACGCCACGCCTTCGAGGAGCGCCTGGCGACATTGGGGCTCAGGGTTGCGGCTGACGACATGGCCGGCATCTTTGCCGCCTTCAAGGACCTGGCCGACAAGAAGAAAGTGGTCAGCGACCGCGACATCGAGGCGCTGGGCTTGGGCCGCACCCTGGTTGCCAAAAAACATTTCTCGCTGGACCGTTTCGTCATCAACGCAGGCACCAACCTTACCTCCACGAGCATCGTGCGGCTGGCAAAGCTGGGCGGAGGCCTCTCGGAACACGTGGCCATAGGAGACGGCCCCATAGACGCCTCGTTCAAGGCGATAGACAAGATCGTAGGCCGCACCATCGTGCTCAGCGATTTCTCGCTCGGCTCGGTAACCGAGGGCAAGGATGCCCAGGGCGAGGCCCTCGTCAGGATACAGAGCGACGGCGAGCACTACAACGGACGCGGCCTGTCCACCGACGTCGTGGAGGCCAGCATCCAGGCCTACCTTGCCGCTATCAACTCGATGCTCAGCGAAACAGGGGGCCTCGATGGAGCGCATCGTACTCCTTGATTCTACCCTGCGCGACGGTGCGCAGGGCGAGGGCATCAGCTTCTCAGTCAGCGACAAACTCAACATCACCCTGGCCCTCGATGAGTTGGGCGTTGATTTTATAGAAGCGGGAAATCCGGGTTCCAATCCCAAGGATCTGGAGTACTTCAGGGAAGCCGCCAAACTGCAACTCAAGCACGCCACGCTCGCGGCCTTCGGTTCAACCCGCAAGAAGAACAGCACTGCGTCCGAGGATCCGGGCATGGCCAGCCTCATCGCCGCGGACACCGGCACGGTGGTGATCTTCGGCAAGAGCTGGGATTTCCATGTGCAGCACATCATCGGGGCGAGCCTGGACGAGAACCTGGCCATGATCTCCGATACCCTGTCGTACCTCGTGGGGCAGGGCAAGCGGGTGATCTACGACGCCGAGCATTTCTTCGATGGATACTCCGCCAACCCCGATTACGCCATGGCCACGCTCAGGGCAGCCGTTGATGCGGGGGCCGAATGCCTCGTGCTCTGCGACACCAACGGCGGGAGCCTGCCGTCGCGTATCGCCGAATACACGGCAAAGGTTACCGCTTCGTTCAAGGTACCCGTCGGTATCCATGCGCATAACGACTCAGGGCTGGCCGTGGCCAACTCGCTGGTTGCCGTCGATGCGGGAGCGGTGCACGTGCAGGGCACGCTGGCAGGCTTCGGCGAACGCTGCGGCAACGCCAACCTGTCCACCATAGCGGCAGACCTGATGCTCAAGATGAACAAGGACTGCCTGGTGCCGGATTCCCTGGCGTGTCTGACCGGGGTTACCAGAACGGTAGCGGAGATAGCCAACGTTACCTTTGACGAGGGCATGCCGTTCGTGGGCCTCCACGCGTTCGCGCACAAGGCGGGCATGCACGTTGACGCCATAACCAAGAACCCGGTGTCGTTCGAACACGTGCCGCCCCAGCAGGTGGGTAATGCCCGGCGTTTCCTGGCGTCGGAAGTCGGCGGGCGGGCCATCGTCATGGAGCGCGTCAGACGGCTTGAACCCAGCGCCACCAAGGATTCGCCGCTGGTCATTGCGGTGGTAAAGAAACTCAAGGAGATGGAAGCCCAGGGCTATCAGTACGAAGGCGCGGATGCGAGCCTTGAACTGCTCATGAAGAAGGCAGCCGGCAAGTACAAGCCGTTTTTCGAACTGGGGCACTACCGGACCATAGGCGAGCAGCCCACGGCCGACCATGCGCACTGCGCCACCGCGATGGTCAAGATAACCGTTGACGGCGTTTCCGAGATATCCGCCGCCGAGGGCAATGGCCCCGTGCACGCGCTCGACCAGGCGCTACGCCGCGCCCTGGAACGCTTCTACCCGGGTTTGGCCGGCATGAGGCTCAAGGATTTCAAGGTCAGGGTCATCGATTCAGGTGGCAACACCGGCGCGCGGGTGCGGGTACTCATAGAAAGCGCAGACCAGAACGAGGCCTGGACCACCATGGGCGTGTCCACCGACGTCATCGAGGCGTCCTGGATAGCACTGGTCGATTCAATTGAATACAAGCTGATCAGGGACATAGAACACCGCTACAAGGCATACCTCTAGGAGTTGGACATGGGAATGACGATGACGCAGAAGATACTCGCGGCGCACGCGGGGCTGGACCGGGTGGAAGAAGGGCAACTGATCGAGGCGAAACTGGATCTGGTGCTCGGCAACGACATCACCGCTCCGGTGGCCATCAACGAGTTCGAGAAGATAGGCGCCAAGGCAGTATTCAACCGCTCGAAGATAGCACTGGTACCCGACCACTTTGCGCCCAACAAGGACATCAAGGCCGCCGAGCAGTGCAAGCGCATGCGCGACTTCGCCCATGCCATGGATATCGAGCACTACTTTGAGGTGGGGCAGATGGGCATCGAGCACGCGCTGATACCCGAAAAGGGCCTCGTGCTGCCGGGCGAGCTGGTGATTGGAGCGGACAGCCACACCTGCACCTACGGCGCTGCAGGCGCATTCTCAACGGGTGTCGGCTCCACCGACATGGCGGCCGGCATGGCGTCGGGCACGGCGTGGTTCAAGGTACCGGGCGCCATCAGCGTGGTGCTGGAAGGCGAGCCGCGCGGCTGGGTATCCGGCAAGGACGTGGTGCTGCACCTCATCGGCCTCATCGGCGTCGATGGGGCGCTGTACCAGTCACTCGAGTTCACAGGCCCCGGTGTTGCGGCCCTGTCCATGGACGAGCGCTTTACCATCGCGAACATGGCCATAGAGGCTGGCGCAAAGAACGGCATCTTTCCTGTTGATAGCAGTACAGAAGCCTGGGCAGCGTCCGTTTCCAATCGGTCTTATACCAGATATAGCGCCGATGCCGATGCTACATACCACAAAGTGGTGACCCTGGACCTCTCGAAACTGGAGCCAACCGTAGCGCTGCCAAACCTGCCCTCGAATACCAGGCCCATCTCGGCAACGGCAGGGATCAAAGTGGACCAGGCCGTCATAGGTTCGTGCACCAACGGGCGCATCGAGGACCTCCGCGTGGCGGCCGCCATCATGAAGGGCCGCACGGTGGCCAAGGGCCTGCGCTGCATCGTGTTCCCCGCCACCCAGAAGATTTACCTGCAGGCCTTGCGGGAGGGCCTCATCGAGATATTCGTGGAAGCGGGCGCGGTGGTATCCACGCCGACCTGCGGACCCTGCCTCGGCGGCCACATGGGCATCCTCGCCAAGGGCGAAGTCGCGGTGGCCACCACCAACCGCAACTTTACCGGCCGCATGGGCCACGTCGAATCGAAGGTATACCTGGCAAGCCCCGCGGTAGCGGGCGCGGCCGGGATCACCGGCCAGCTCGTTGATCCTTCATCCATCATGGACGCGCCGGCGCGGGCCTTGTTCAACAAGCCGGCCGTGCCGGCGAAAGCATAGGGGAGGCCAGCATGAGCGAAACAACCAGCACCGGAGGCCGCGTCTTCAAGTATGGCCGCGACATAGACACCGACGTCATCATCCCCGCGCGGCACCTCAATACCACCGTGCATGCGGAACTCGCCTCGCACTGCATGGAGGATCTGGATGCCAGCTTTGCAAAGACCGTTAAGCCGGGCGACTTCATGGTCGCGCTGGAGAATTTCGGCTGCGGCTCCTCAAGGGAGCACGCCCCTATAGCCATCAAGGCCTCCGGTGTGCGCTGCGTCATAGCGGCCAGCTTTGCGCGCATCTTCTACCGCAACGCCATCAACATCGGCCTGCCCATACTGGAATACCCCGAGGCCGCTGCCGGCATCGATGCCGGCGATGTGATAGCCGTCGACTTCAGCTCCGGCACCATAGTCAACAGCACCAAGGGCACGACGTACACGGCTCAACCGTTTCCGCCCTTCATGCAGGGCATCATCGACGCGGGTGGCCTGATCGAATACACGAGGCAGGCGCTGCTCCGAAAAACACA
>CAXZAJ010000009.1:0-25053 GCA_964293355.1 uncultured bacterium | reverse complement strand
GGAGGGCAGATAACAGCGGATCATTGCCGCGCTCCTTCCGTATAAAGCAAAGGCACGTTCGTGGGCGCGGGCCCGGAACGTGCCGTGCGGAGGCCAATCCTCATCGGCCGCGTCTAGAACAGGATCTTGGCGCCGAGACGGGCATAGAACCCGGCCAGCGACGCATCGCGGAGCTCGCCTCCGGCATAATCCGTGTCCCCGCTCATCAGGTCGGTCTGGAAGCCCAGGCCGCCCGTCACATAGATGTCTTCCGCAACCATGTATTCGTACTCCGCGCCGATCAGCCAGAGCACAGCTCCGCCGATATCCACGTCTTGCGTCTCCTCGACGCCCGGCTCGTTGTTGAAGACCGTCACGCTGGAATCGACGAGCACATATTGCAGCCCGCTCTCGATGATCAGGTTCCAGTTGTCCCAGTCGATCATGTTGAAATAGACCGAGGCGCCCAACGGGATCAGCATCGCATCCCCGTCATAGTCGCTCAGCTGGTCGTACTTGAAGGCCTTGGAGCCGTTGTCCACCTGCCACTGGGCCAGGCCGAGATTGACGCCCACGCCCCAAGGGAAGCTAAACCACTCGCGATAGGAGACGATCGCACCAAAGCCGTTTTCGAACAGATCGATGTCGCCCGCGCCGGGAACCCACATTTGTCCCGCGACCGTCAACACGCCGGGATCCTCGCTGAGCAAACCGCCAAACGCCGCTCCGCCGCAAACCAGCAACGCGCACGCGCACAAAATTGCCTTTTTCATCATTTCTTCGCCTCTTGTTTATGCTGTAAGGAACGCGGGGAATCTACCGCAACCCCACGGGGTTTGTAAAGCGTGTGGATCGCCCCCTCCCCCCCCCCCTCTCCTCTACGCCCCCCCCCCCCCCAACGGGAAACCCCCCCGGCCCGGGCGCCCGACTGCGGGTGCGGTTCCAGCGCCGCACCAGGGCCGGCGGCCGGGGCTCGGTTCGGCTCGCTCAGGCAGGTTCCCGGCAGCCAGCCCACTCCCCGGCTCGTCGACAACGGCATGTCCGGCGGCTGCCCCGGTTCCGCCGCCAGAACCTTCGGCGCAGCCGCTGGTGGACAGACTCCAGGCAGACCAGTCGGGGGACAGACCCCGGCGGGCGCTTCAGGTGGCGGCATGGCATCAAAGCTCGACCACTGGCCGATACAGCTCCACCTGGCCAACCCGCGGGCGCCGCACTTCAACGGAGCGGACGTGCTCATCGCGGCCGACTGCACCGCCTTCGCCTGCGGCGCGTTCCACCAGGCACTGCTCGCCGGGCGAAAACTGGTCATAGCGTGCCCCAAGCTGGACACCGGCAAGGAAATCTACGTTGACAAGATCCGCGCGCTGATCAACGACTCCAAGATAGCCTCGCTGACGCTGGCCATCATGGAAGTGCCCTGCTGCAGCGGACTCAAGCGCCTCGTCGACGAAGCGGCGGCAGGCGCATCACGCACCATCCCGATTTCCACCGTAGTAGTAAGCATCGAAGGCGGCAGCCTCACCTGGCTGTAGAAGTATAGGAATTTCGCACAGAGCCACAGGGAAGAAGAGTAAGAGAATCAGGAATTTTGCACAGAGGCACAGAGAAGATGAGGTAAGAAGAAGAATTTGAAAGAAGGAGTAAGAGGAGGATGATAAGGAATGAAGTTCAAGACTCATTTCCTACACTCCACTTTTTTTTGCCCTCTTACTCTTCTTCTCTGTGTCTCGTTGCGAATTTCTTAGTCTTTCTTGATCCCTAGACTTCTTGTCCTGCCTCATCTTCTCTGTGTCTCTGTGCTTAAAAATCATACCAAGCCGGTAAAAACGGCTTTCGTTTTATCAGGAGGTTTTATGTTTTGTTATCAGTGTCAGGAGACGGTGGGGAACAAGGGTTGCGCGGCACAGGCTGGCGCATGCGGCAAGATGGCCAACACGTCCGATCTGCAGGATTTGCTCGTTCACACGCTCAAGGGCATAGGCGCATGGGCGGTTGAAGCGAAGGCGCTCGGATTGCCCACGGATGAAGCTGACGATGTGGTTATGGAAGGCCTCTTTGCCACCATCACCAATGCCAACTTCGACGACGAATACTTCATGCAGGCCATCGGCAAGGCTCTGCGCTTCCGTGACGCATTGCGCGATTCGGTGAACCGCGCCCGTAGCGCATCTGGCTCCAAGGGCTGCCCGGCCTGCGGCACCGACCACGGCATAGCCGGTGAAAAAGCCGTACTCCGCTCCGATGCGGCCCTCTGGACGGCGGCACCCCAGGACTACGCGTCAAAGGCCAGGACCGTCGGCGTGCTCGCGACCGAAAACGAAGACGTACGTTCGCTCCGCGAACTGATCATATACGGACTCAAGGGCGTAGCGGCGTATGCCCACCATGCCGCGGTGCTCGGAAAGCGCGACGCCACGGTATTCGCGTTCATGCACAAGGGCATGGCCGCGACCCTGGACGACACGCTGTCGGCCGACGCCCTGACGGCCCTCGTGCTTGAGTGCGGCACCGCCGGCGTTTCCTCCATGGCCCTGCTTGACGGCGCCAACACCGGCACCTACGGCAAGCCCGAGATCACCAAGGTCAACATCGGCGTGCGCAAGAACCCCGGCATCATTGTCTCGGGCCACGACCTCAAGGACCTGGAAATGCTCCTGGAGCAGACCAAGGGCACAGGCGTCGACGTGTACACGCACGGCGAGATGCTCCCCGCCCACTCCTACCCCGCGTTCAAGCAATACGACAACTTTGTAGGCAACTACGGCAACGCCTGGTGGAAGCAGCGCGATGAGTTCGAGAAGTTCGGCGGCCCCATCCTGATGACCACCAACTGCATCGTCCCGCCGCCCGAGTCCTACAAGGCCCGGTTGTTCACCTCCGGAGTCGCGGGATTCCCTGGCTGCCCCCACATCAACGGCGACGCTACCGGACACAAGGATTTCTCGGCGGTCATAGCTGCGGCGAAAAAATGCGCCGCTCCCGTTGAAATCGAATCCGGCACCATCCTCGGCGGCTTTGCCCATGACCAGGTCGCGGCGCTCGCCGGCGACGTGGTGGCGGCCATCAAGTCTGGCGCGATACGCAAGTTCGTCGTGATGGCTGGCTGCGACGGCCGCGCCAAGGGCCGCAGCTACTACACCGACTTCGCACAGGCCCTGCCCAAGGACGCCGTGATCCTCACCGCCGGCTGCGCCAAGTACCGCTACAACAAGCTGGACCTTGGCGACATCGGGGGCATTCCGCGCGTGCTCGACGCCGGGCAGTGCAACGACTCGTACTCCCTCGTCGTCACCGCGCTGCTCCTCAAGGAAGCCTTCGGCCTGGCCGACGTCAACGAACTGCCGATAGCGTTCAACATCGCGTGGTACGAGCAGAAGGCCGTCATCGTGCTGCTGGCCCTGCTTTCTCTGGGCTTCAAGAACATCCACCTGGGGCCCACGCTCCCGGCGTTCCTGTCACCCAACGTGGTCAAGGTGCTCGTCGACGCGTTCGGCATAGCGGGCATCGGCTCGGTAGAAGACGACCTGAAGCTGCTGGTTGGCTGATAGACAAGACAACGGAAAGAATAGGAATTTGCACAGAGACACAGAGAAGATGAGGAAGAGGGGAAACAGGAAAAGGAATAGGGGAAGGATAAAGAAAGGAGTCGTGAACTACCTTCCTTATGCTCATCGCCCCTTGGTCCTTTTGTTCTGATACTCTTTTTTCCCCTCGTCTTCTCTGTGGCTCTGTGCTTAAATTTTAAATCAGGCCGGGGGAGCTAGCGCGGCATGTGGCATCTGACTGGAATTGTAGTATTATATGCATATGGCAACACAAGAAAACCAGTCGATACAGCTCACCAGAGAAACCGCCGACGAGCTGCTTTATAAAAGCCTCCGGGCCGTGTACCACTTCGAGCGGAGCATGGTTGATCGGTTTAGCCTGGGTTTTCAGGAGATTTACCTGCTGCAACTGCTCCGGAGGCGCGAGTCCGCCAGGATAGGCGAGATAGCCACGGCGCTGGGAGTGCCCATCTTCTCGACGACGAGGATGGTCCAGCGGCTTGAAGCGCTCGGATACGTGAGCAAGAAGCGCGACGAATCCGACCGCCGCGGTGTCTCGGTTAAACTCGAGGCCGCGGGCGACAAGCTCGTCGCGGAAATCGAGGCCCACAACTTCGGGTTGATCGTCGGTTCTGCCTCGATGCTGACGGGCGACGAGCAGACCGCGTTCGTCACCGTCGCGCGCAACATCGACCGGGTCCTCGGCGTAAGCGACAGGATCGATACCGACGCGTGACGGCGCGCGGCTCACCGGTTACCGGTCGTACTCCCCGTACTCGCAGCCGCCGAGTTCCCCGTCCAGCGTGTCCACCTCGACCCACTCCCCGTTGAGCCTCTCGAGCAGCCTCACCGTGCCGGCCGCGTAGCCGCCGTTCCACAGCGCGTTGTGGCGCTTCTGGCCGTCCGGGTTCTCGTAGTTGACGTTGAGCATGGTCGGCCGCGGGCAGGCGAAGCGGATTTCCACGCGGCTTTTAGCATCCCAGGCGTCTATGTTCCATTCCACGCGGTCGTCGAGCACCGGGCAGTTGAATACCTGCTTCGAGCCCATCCAGAACTTGGAGAAATTCCACTCGTAGAATTTGCCTTCGTAATGAAGCGCGACGAGCAGCCTGCGCGGCAGGGATATGCCGAACGCGACCGGCTGGGCGCCTCCGACGTCGAGGCTGGAGCGCTCCAGCCGCTGGCCTGTCTTGCGGCTCGTGAGGCTGTTGCAGTTGAGCCACACCCAGGGGCTCGTGTAGTCGCGGCCCCAGTTCTTGTCCTGGTAGCCGGATGATGTCTCGGGGTCGACCTTCCAGACTTCTCCGTTGAAGGTGACTGTGCCCTTGTACCGGGTCTTCATGCCGGCCACGTGCCAGTACATGTTGAATGCGTCCAGCCAGCGGAAGAATGGACTCGTGCCCCAGCCTACCGAATACGACAGCACCTTTTCGGCCTCGAGGTCCCAGCTCATCTCTCCGGAATCGGACATGTACTCGGGATGCGCCTCGGCGTCTGCCGCGCTCAGTGCCACCGAGCCCTTGATGCGCGTTTCCGTGGCGGTATGTCCGCCGATGTTCACGTCCATGCGCTCGCGGGAAGCCGAGAAGTCCGAGACCGGATACAGGTTATGGAGCTGCGCCTTGCCTTCAGCGCCCCAGCGCCCGGCCTTGATCATCGCGTAACTCGGCTTGCGCCCCGCGGCCTTGTTGGCAGGCAGCTGACCCGCTACAGCCTCTGCCGTGCCGAGGTCTGGATTGATGATATAGTACTCGATGAAATACGGCCGGCGTTCTCCGGTCTTTTCGCTCACGGCGACGAACGAGTGCCACCACCAGTCGTAGCCGCGACGAGCCCGCGCTCCGGAGAGCATGTATCCGTTCCGGTTTTCCATGACGTACCTCCCTGTGGGGCCGGTTTCATGCCAGCCGCACGGGTCGTAGTATAGAACCAGTATTTGCATTGTGCAAATTTAATCCCCGACTTATACTGTCGGGAGCGACGACAGGCTCCAGAGGAGGCTCCCCATGGCCACAGTTACCGTAGAACGGCTCCCGACGCTCAGGAACGCGGCGCTGCAGCCGAATGCCGACGGCCTCGTCGACACGGGCTACTCGGAGGACTGCGCGGCGCTGACTCGCGACTACGGGACGAGCGCCTGGGACGCGCGCCCGGCGGTGGCCGCGATCAGGACGGCCACCTTCGCCGCGCTCGACCGCCTTGAAGCGGAGACCGGCATCTCGTCTCGCTTCAAGGGCAGGCCGGTGCTCGTCAAGCCGAACCTGGTGACCGTGTACCACGAGATGGGGCTCAGGTGCCGCTCGTACCCGGAGACGACCGATCCGCGCGTGCTTGACGCGACGGTACTCTGGCTGCAGCGCTTCGCGTCGGCTATCAGCATCGTCGAGTCGTCCGGCCGCGGCGCCCCGACGCGGGGCTCGGTCAGGGTGGCCGGCGTCCACCGGCTTGCAAAGCACCGCGGCTGCGGGCTGATAGCGCTCGAGGAAACGACGGTGGGCCGCTACCTGCTGCCCAGGGCCACCGTGCAGCGGGAGATACTCGTGCCGCGGCCCTTCTCCGCCGTAGTACGAGGCGAAGCAGCCTATGTTTCCGTACCCAAGCTGAAGACCAACCTGTACACCGGCGTGACGCTGGGGTTCAAGAACGCGATGGGTGTGATCCCGTACAACCTGCGCCAGCGGCACCACCACTACGCCATCAACCGCAAGCTCGTCGAGATGCTGTACCTCTTCAGGCCGGACCTCGTGCTGATCGACGGCGTGGTTGGTGGCGAAGGCGAGTGCCCTGCCCCGGTGGATCCGGTGGATTCGCGGATGATCATAGCGGGCGACCACCCGGTGGAGACCGACCGCGTGGCGACGAGGCTGATGGGCTTCGATCCAGGGTCGATAGAACTGATGCGCGTCGCCGACGAACTCGACTTTAACGAGGCTGCGGGCGTTCGCGTGCTGGCCAACGGATTCGACGCAACGGACCGCGACAAACCAGTTCTGTCGTCGGCGCGCAGCGCCCTACCTGACCTTGGAGGAGCGATACCGACAGCCTTCAGGGCCGCAGATTGGTTACTCACGTCGGAGCGTGTGCGGGCGGCTTTTCCGAAGATACTCGTGCTCGTCGGCATCAACCGCGGCGGACTCAAGGCGTCTGGCGGGCCGGCTCTCGTCGAAGAGATGCAGGCCTCTTGCCGCGGCGGTTGCGTGGCTACCACGCGCTTCGCGTTCTCCATGCTGGAAGCCGAAGGGGTCAAACCCCGGAAACCCGTGGCGCTGATCGTCGGCGCGGGGTTCGAGCGGGACGGAAACCGCTTCTGGCTGGACCACGACGGCAAGGAATACGACGAGGCGGCGATACGCGCGCTACGGATGAAGAAAGCCGTCATAGGTTCCTGCACGCGGGTACTGGCGCCGCTCGCCGACCGCTTCGTTGTCGGGTGCATGGTCATGCCCAACGGGCCGCACATGGTGCTGCACGAGCTTGCCGGCGTGCCGTGCACCATCATGTCACTCAAGAACAAGAATCTTTTCCCGCTGCTCGTGGCAACGCTCGGTGCGCGCTCGGCACGACGCCGGCTCATCAAGGACGGCCAGCGCCTGGACGTTGCGCTGCACCTGGACGACCAGCCCGCGGATGTGCAGCAACTCTCACCGGATGAAGCGGCCCGCGACTGGGTGGAGTGGCCGCTGCCCCCGATCGGGAAGGACGAGGAAAAGGCCCTGCTCGATTTTGAGGACGACGCGGCCATAGCCTCGTTCCGGGGCATCCTGGTGTTCCGGATCAAGGAGCGGGCGCTCTGGCGGGTCAAGCAGGTCATTGCGACGGCCGTGACGCTGGGACCGCTGGCCTGCGGGATGGCGGCGACGGGAACCGTGGTCTTCGGGCTCGGCGCGCCAGCCTGGGTCGGAATCTTCGGCGCGGTCGAGGCGATACATCTGGCGGAACTGCCCGCGGCGCTCCGGGCGCACAGGGGCGAAGCCAGCCGCAAGGGCCTGCATTGGAGCCGAGCGGCGTCGGTACGCACCATCATCGCTACGCTGGTCTGCGGCTACCCGTCATGGGTACCCAGAAAGCTCAAGGTTTTTGGCTGAACGGCATTCCGCTGATGGGCAACCCGGTGCTATAGTAGGTTCCGGTCCACACCGGAACAGGAGCGCGCCATGAACATCGATTCCGATAAGCTATCGCGGATACTCGTAGGCCTTGTCACCGAAGCCTACGACGGACCGGAGGATCCCAGGATGACCTGGTTCGCCGACAACGAACCTGCCTGCGGCGTGCTGGGCACACTCGAGAAACTGACTGCGGCAGAGGCTTCAGCACCATTCAGCGCGGGGGACAACGCCGGCGCGGCAACCCATGCCGGGCATCTCCTCTTCTCGCTGAACCTTGCCAACCGGGCATTACGCGGCGAGAACGTCCACGAAACAGCGGTATGGAAAGACAGCTGGAGGTACGGCACCGTCGACGAAACCGCCTGGGAAGCCCTGCTCGCCAGCCTCCGTAGTGAATATGACGCCTTCCGCGAAGCCATCACCGCAGGTCTGCCCTGGACCGACGACATGAACTTTACCGGAGTTCTCGGCCAGCTCGCCCATGGCGCCTGGCATCTGGGCACGATACGGCAGGGACTCGGGCTCGTGCACACTCCGACAAAAGCATAGACCGCTACACTGCAACCCTTGATGCCGCATACCACGAGCCCTTCCAGAATGTTCTTCGGCCTGGCGTCTTTCCAGGCCCTCGCCATGTTCAGGCGGGGCATCTTCTATACCTTCCTCGCCGTCTACCTCCGCTCGTACCTTGGCCTCAGCGTCACGGAGACGACCCTCTTCGAGACTATTCCGATGATACTCAACGTACTGTTCCAGACCCTCGTCTGGGGCAGGCTCACCGACCGGCTGCAGCTCAGGCGCACGCTGATAATAATCGGCGAGATCATGGCGAGCATCGGCCACGTTGCCATGTGGTACTTCCACTCGACAGCCCCGGACCCGCGGTCGGCAGGGTACGTGATCATCGCGGGGCTGACGGTGATAGAAATTTTCTGGTCGATGTCCAACATCGGGTGGAGCGCTTTCATCTCCGACGTGTACTCGACGACGCAACGCAATGCCATACAGGGCAGACTGGCGAGCATAGGCGGCGGCGGCCGCATCGTCGGAGCCATGATCGGAGGCCTCCTGTACGACGGCCTGGGCAGGACCTTTCCGGGCTGGGGCTTCAAGGAGGGCGGCATATTCTTCGCCTCCGCCGTCGTCATGCTCGTTTCAGTGCTGCCGATGCTGGCCCTGCCCGAAGGCGGCATACGGTATCGTTCCGCCAGTCCCGACGAAGCTGAAACCGACATTGCGAAAAGCGCCCCGACTCCCGGTGGAAGCCTAAGGCTGTTCGCCGTGTTCCTGGTCGCGATGCTCCTGATCAATTCAGGGATCAATACGCTGGGCGCCTTCAGGGCTCAATATCTGGACCTCCCCGAAGGCTTCGCTGCGCCAGCCAGAACGATCAGCCTGGTCGTCAATATGGAATCGGCGGCGCTGATCGTCATGGGTTTCTTCCTGGGAACCCTGGGACGGCGCTTCGGCATCAAGCGGCTGCTCGTCGGGGGTACGGTAGCAGGCATCATTTCGCTGCTGCTGCACGTCACCGCGCCGACTATGGCGATCATCTACCTGGCGGCTGTCTTCAAGGGCATCTCTGACGGTTGCGTCGCCTCGTCGTCCTACGCATTCGCCTCGACGCTCATACCGCCAGAGAAGCGCGGCCGCTATTTCGCGTTCTACAATAGCACCTTCTTCCTCAGTTGGGGCCTGTCCGCCACCTTTATTACAGGGCCTCTGATAGACGGGCTCATACACTCGGGCAGGGGCACGGCGTTCGCCTACCGGGCCGGCCTCTTCTCGGGCGCGGTACTCATGGTCGCGGGGCTCTGCCTGCTGGTGCTGCTGCTCGTTGCGTCAAAACGGCGTCAGCGCGGTGCGGAACGGGCCTAGAAGCGGCGTAGAAGCGGCGGAAATATTTCCGCTTCCGTGCTAGAATCCCGACAATGAAAACCAAACGTCTGGCCCTTACCGTCACCTTGCAGTCACTGGCGGTGATACTCGGGGTATACATCGTGATGCAGGTCTTTACCTACTGGAAAGACAACCTGATACTGGGCCTGTCCGATCTGGCAGCCATGCCGGGCATGGTTTTTTCATTCATAGTCGGCACCGTACTGCCGCCGGCCGTGGTGTTCGGATCCATCATGTTCATCCTGGCGCTCCGCATCCAACGGGTCGGCGAACGTCTGGAAGCGGGTGAATCCATCGCGCAGGAAGAGATCGAACGCACGCGTACCCGGCTGCTCAGGTTCTCCACGGTCGTGCTGGTCATAAACCTGGTCGGGTTTACCGCGGGCTACATACTTCTCATGGTACTCAGGGGCCGCATCGCGGAAATGATCCGGCCGGACAGGCTCGTCATCCTCGTCTCCAACCTGGCGGGCGGCGTCGTGTACGCCGCTGCCCAGACGGCCCTGCACAACGTCGCCTTCGCGGAACTCCGGGAAGGCCTGGGCATACGGGAGATCAGCGGCCGCAAGCGCGAGCGGAGCAGCACGACCAGGCAGATTTTCCTGACGATCAGCCTGGTCCTCTACGTCATTACCTTCATCCAGTTCAACATCTGGGATGCCGCCGAATACGACATCGTGGGCGACGAGGTGCTCACGTCCCTGGCTGCCGGCCGGGTGGCTCCCGGCGAGGCCGGAACAGAATTCCGGCGCCTGCTCGGCGAACGGCTCGATGGCTTCATCTCACGCCCCGGAGTCGACCTCGAGCTGGTGCGTCTGCCCTGGGAACGCGCGGATGCCGCGACCACCCGCCAGCAGCGCGTCTTCTTCATCCATGCCTTTTTCATACTGCTCGTGACCGCGGGGATACAGGTCGCGGTTTCGCGTGATGTAAAACAGCAACTCGCGGCGATCACCAGGCGTGTCAAAGATGTCCTGGACGGCGGCGGCGACCTCCGTTTGCGCCTCAACCTCCGCTCCATGGACGATCTGGGCGAGCTGACCGACCTACTCAACCGGTTGCTGGACCGGTTCCACGCCGTGGCCCGCGGCATAGGCGCGGCGGCGAGCCAGAGCCGCGAAGGGGCCAAGGCGATAGATCGGGAACTCGTCCGTTCAGAGGAACTCGCAAGGACCTCACGGTCCGCGGTGCAGGCCATGGAATCCACGCTGCAGGATCAGGCCAGGGAAACCAGGGGCTTCGTATCGGAACTGCGATCCTTCAGGAACTCGGTGGCCAAGGCAGACGCCGCAACGGCCGACCAGAAGCATTTCGTGGCGGAAACCTCGGCGGCGATGGAGGAAATGGCCGCCAGCATACGTTCCATATCGACGATGACCGACCGGGCCGGCACGTTGACCGGCGAACTTGCCGAGCGCGGCGAATCCGGTGGCTCGGCCGTCCGCGATACCCGTTCCGCGATGGACGAGATAGACGCTGCCGCCAGGGAAGTGCTCGGCGTGCTGGCCTCGCTCAACAAGATAGCGGCCGACACCAACCTCCTGGCCATGAACGCCGCCATAGAGGCGGCGCACGCGGGCGTCCACGGGCAGGGTTTCGCCGTCGTGGCGGATGAAGTGCGCACCCTGGCCACCAACGCCGCCGGGCGCACGAAGGCCATCAAGAACCTCATAGCGACGATGGGCCAGCGGGTGGGCAACGGCGTCCTGCGGGCAGACGCGTCCGGCGTGGTGCTGGCCAGGCTAGTTGAAGGCATACGTGAATCGGCGTCCATTTCAAAGGAAATTGCCGAAGCGGCGCGGGAACAGGCGGTAGGCACCAACTCGGTACTCGACTCCATAACGAAGGCCGTAGCGTCTGCCGAGACGGTAGGCGGACTTATGGCCGATCAGTCGCGCAGGAGCGACGAGATTGCGCAGTCGCTTGAAGCGGTGCTGGCAAGGCTGGAAAGCCTCGCGGATGCCGCCAGCCGCCAGTCGGGCGAGGTGCGCGCCCTGGAGGAATCCTTTGCGGCTGTCAGGCGCGAGGCCGATGCCAACCTGCGCACCGTCGGCGCGCTGGACGAAGAGATGGCGCGCTTCATCGTATAGGTAGTACATCGTATAAAAGTGCCAGCAGGGATGGTCAGGGTACATTGCCCTGGAGCAGGGCTTCCAGTTCGGCGAGTATCATGGCGGTGGCGCCCCATACCCGCTGTCCGGCAAGCCGGTAGAAGGGCACGCGCCAGAGGCTGCCGCAGAACTCCGCCTGGTCTTCCTCGTGCGAGCCCGCGGCCAGCACGTCATCCAGCGAGGGTTCGAACAGCGCGGCAACTTCTTCAGGCGCCGGTCTGAACACGGGCCGTGCGCTGACGGTACCGACAAACGGATGCACGGTAAAGCGGCTCGGCGGCACCTCCAGCGGGGTCAGCGCGCCTAGTACCCGCACCGAGCCGTGATCCACGCCGAGTTCCTCGGCGGTCTCCCGGAGCGCGCAGTGCTGCAGGCTCTCGCCTGATTCCCGCGAGCCGCCCGGCAGCGACACCTGGCTGGCATGCACGCCGCCACCTGAAGGCCGCAACATCAGCGGAAACCGCACCACCCCATCATGCTCGTAAAGCAACACCAGCACGGCCGCCTCCCGCCATGGACCTGCAGCATTGAAGAAATCGGGCTCAAGCCGGTAGCCGGGCGCCATACAGGCCCGGGCGTCCGCTCCGGGCAGGGTCTTGCCTTCATGCAGGGCGGCCAGCGCGTGGTTCATCGTCATGCCCGCCAGTATGGCAAGGCAGGATGGAAGCGGCAAGCGGGGACAGACCCTCGTCTTCTTCCAGCCTTCCTTCCGGAGTTGACAAGCCCCGTCGTCCGATCTAGCGTCATGCCATGGAACAGCTAGCGGAAATCCAGTTTTTCTGCGTCCTTTCACCAAAGGAGCGGTATGTGGCCTGGGCCAGGGATGCCGGGGAAGCCAGGTCCCTGTGCCTGCAGGATACCGGCAGGGATGCCGGGCTCGTGCTGACCGGAGACCCGCAGACCGCGGGCGGCATGGCGCCCCTGGCCAGCCAGAAGCGGGTGTTCGGGCCCTTCCACCTGGTGACCCTGGTGTTCAGCGCGTGGTACCTGATCCTGCAGCCGCTGACCGGGTTTTCGCTGGCTTTGGCGCTGGAACCCCTGGCTCTGTTGAAGGGCCAGATTGACGGCGGTCTGGTCTTTGCGTCATTTCAGGCCCTGTACGCCCTGTCCATCGTAGCCATGCTGCTGCTCACCGGCCGCAACGAGCGGTACACCAACCGGACCCATCTCGGCGCGCTCAACGGGCTGGTGACCGCGGGTCTCTGCGGATTGCTTATCGCCTTTGCCGAGTTTGACGGATCCTCCGTCATCAGCCGCGGAGGCCTTGCGGCCCTGGGTACCGGGGTCTTTGTCCTTCTGTCGTTCCTGACGGTGCAGGCCATGGCGACGGGGCGCTTGCCCGGATCCGGAACAGCAGCCCCCATGGCCGGGCTCGTACGGCGACTGCGCGCGAGTCCGTACAGCGTCGAACTGCTGTCCCTCGCCGGCATACCGGCCCTGTGGCTGAATGCTGAAATCTCACGGGTTCTGCTGCAGGTTCCGCTGCGGATGATGCGGTACGACCTGGCTGCCGGACGCCTCGGGCCGGAACTGCTGCGGGGACTGCTGTACCTGCTGATCATGGGAACGCTTGTGTACGCCCTGCTGGTGTACCCGTCCAGGACCATCGGCATCCAGACCATGGAACACGGCAGGCTGCACCGTGTCGTTCAGAAGAAGCCGCCGGCCCTGAGGTCGTTTGTCCTGTCCTGCCTTGGCTTTCTGGCGGCCCTGGCCGCCAATGCAATCTTCAGGGTATTCCTGTCGCCCTGAGCGTTTCCGGATACCCATCAAGATTTCTATTCCACAACTCCTATATATCGAATATTTCTATTTTAGCACTTGCCCGGTTCGAAAATTTCTTTATCATGTAACGTGAACCGCTGTAGGCACATCCATCACACAGCGGTGAAATACTACAGGTGGAGGGCCAGAGGCATGGTCGAATGTTCAAGGAGTCAATCAACAGGTCATAGAAATGCGGCACGCCGCGGGTTAAGGCAAGGGCGGGGCATCATGGTCATGGTGGCGCTGACTGCTGCCGCGTTTGGTTCGGTAGCCTGCGGCGGAAAATCGCAGGTGAACCTGACGGAAGTACCGGAAGCGAGCCTAGTCGAACCAGGCGACCATGCCGCATGGCTGGCGCCGGCACCAGCGTCGGACGAGCTTCCGGCCGCGCCTGCCAGACACGTAGTTGCGGATGGCTTCGACTCCGCCGACCCCCGGACCTGGCTTGCCTTTACCGACAAGGCTCCCGTCAACGATCCGTCCATCATCACCGTAGCCGACGGAAAGCTGCAGTTGACCCCGCGCTTCGGAGGCGACAACCCGTTCCTGTTCACCAAAACCTTCCGGGCTCCGCCACAGGCCCTTGTCCGGGTCCGCAGGCGCGTTCAGGTGACACCCGGCGGCGGCACGTTTGCCAGCTATCTTGCCCTGGTGCAGACGCCGCAGGCCCCGACCCCGCCCTGGCGCATCTCGGCTCCGTACGCCGAAACCAACGCGCTCGCCCTCGTCTATTACCTGGACATGGACCGTCCGGGCGGCTTTCTGCAGGTACAGCAGGGCGTCGTGGTCAGCAACGGGTCGGTTGAAGCACCCCAGAACTACAAGATTACGGAACCGCAATTCGGTGCCTGGCTTGACGAGGAACTGCTGTACGACCAGTCCACCGGCATGGTGTATCACCGCCTGGGACAGAGCCGCACCATGATCGGCGGTTCCCTGCCCGTCTGGCCGTACCTGTCGGTCGCCATGGCCAACCTGGGCGGCTCGCCGGAAGGAGCGGTCCAGGTCGACTGGCTCTACGTGGATTTCCCCGACGCCTCGGTCCTGGATCCCTGGCTGTCCGGATCGAATGGTGTCGACTCGGCCGCCGGTGCAGCCCCGGCAGACCTCCCCCCGGGAGGCTCGCAGACTGCCTGGACCGGCCTTGCCGCGCTGTCGACCGACGCATCCTCGACCGTGTCGGCTCCCGGAATGGAACTGCGCCTGCCACCCCTGCCCGGCGGCGAGCTGCCCGTGTCCATAGCAACCCTCAGCCCGACGGCTCCCGCAGGCGTCAACATCAAGGCGGCAGCCTCGGTGACACTCGGCTCGGAACACCGTTTCGCGGAACCGCTGGCACTCCGCTTTGCCGAAATACCCGCTGTCCAGCCGCCAGCCGAAGGAGGCTTCGCGGTGTACCCGTACGCGGGACTCAGCTGGCAGGCCGCGAACCAGCGCTGGGTACCCGAGCCGACAATCCTGCGCGATGGCCGCATAGAACTGCGCACCACCCATCTGTCCAGCTTCGCCATCATTGAAAACGGGCCGTTCAGCACCATGACCTACACGCCGGGCGATACCGTCCCCGACCTGGCCGCGGCTAAAGAAGCCTACTGGCAGGCTTTCAAGTCGTCGGTCTCGGACACCGGCAACCTGGGTTCCATGACGACGCTGCTCTCGGACTTCCCCTTCCTCGGCGAACTTGACGGCGCAGTCGGCTCGCTGGCCAGCACGACCATGATACTGGGCATAGCCAACGACATACGAAACGGCAACACCAGTCAGGCAAAAATGGACATCATCAAGGCCGCGTCGGGCTGGCCCCTCGGCGCCATAGGCACCTGGGGAGCCCGCATCGCCGGCCTGGGCGTTTTCTTCATAGACAGCTCGTTGCAGGCCTTCGCCCAGGGCGTCAGGGAAGCCAGACGGGACGTGCTCATCAACGCCTACCTCGGCTACTACGAAAAAGCCAACTGGACGGCAACGGTCTGGCTCGACAAAATATTGGAACTGCTCCGCAGGCCCGGCAACGACGAGGACCACCGGCAGGACCTTCTGCAGCTCATCACTGACTATAAAAACCTCATATGGACCGACGAAGGCGGCTTCGTTGAAAACATATCCGAACATCAGCAAGGCGCTTTCGGCTATGACGCTGGCATGAGTGATGAACTGAAGCTGGAAATGGAAGACCGCCTGATGGAACGCTCCTGGCCGACGATCAAGGTGGCCGTGGACCGGGCCTTTGAGGTGCTTGAAACCGAAGCCGTCCGCAGGCGCCTGGACATCGAGTACAAGGCCAGGGAGATGCTTGAAGGCCACGTGCAGTACTGGATCACGGCTCGGGGCAAGTATCTGGCCAAGGAAGTGGTGGCAGTCTTCATGCGTGACGGAGCTCCGGTATTCCGCGGCCGCCCCGTCGACGCTCGCGCCGATTTTGCGGCCAGCGTACCGGTGCGCCAGCTGCCGGCCACGGCCCCGGACGAGGTCGTGCTGTACGTCAGGATGACCGACAAGGACAAGCTAGCCGAGTACGCCAGAGCGACCATACCCTATGGCGGCTCGATGAACGGCAGCGTCCAGGTCATCGACATTGCCTTCGACATTGAAGCCAAGGCCGCCGTCGAAGAAAAGCAGCCGGAACCCGAGCCGGAGAAAAAAGAACAGCCCGCCCCGGTCAGCAGCACGAAGCGGGATCTGGTGACGGCCCTGAAAACCCTGGAGACCACCAGGGATTACGAGACTGCCAGGGCGGCACTGGAAAAACTCATCCCCAACCTCAAGAAGGAGACCAGCGACAGCGCCATACGATGGCTGGTAGAAAAAGCGGAAGACTGGGGTTACCTTGCGATACAAGACCCCGAACTCAAGGCCCGGGGCCTCCTGTACATGAAACTGGCTCCTTCAGACGATCCGCTCGGCTCACACGGCGGCATGAGCAACTACCGGCTCATAGGCCTTTCACGGCCGGCCGACCTGCCGCAGCGCAAACCTACCGAGCCCACCATGGCCCCGCAATTCCACGGGCCGGTAAGCGAGATATATCCCGACAGCTCAGTACAGAAGGTGGAGGCGTTCTACCTCTATGGACTCCCATGGGGACCTTACAAGGATTGGCACGATAACGGCCAGCTCAAGTCTACCGGCGAATACAAGGCCGGCATGCCCATCGGCGCCTGGTCGTATTACTATGCCGACAGCTCGCTTGAAGCCTCGGGAACCTACGACGACGATGGCAAGAAGCACGGAGGCTGGATAGAGACCAGGGCAAAGTACGGCGTGCGCTCGCCCAGGCAGTTCCGCATGGAGTATTCGCACGGGGCCGTCACCAACGACAGCGACCTGCAGGCCGTCATGAAGGAAGCCCAGGAAGCAGCCGCCGGCGGTAGACCCTAGTCGGGGTGGCCCGGAGCCGGACTCAGGCTCCGGGCAAGCGCCCGAGCGCGGCGATGACACCGCTCTTTTCGATCATGGCCCGGTACGAACCTTGGCCATGGTCGACGGTGGCGGCCAGCCACCCGCCCCGTTTTCTTGTCGCCTTGAGCAACGTGCCGGTCAGTTCCGGCCATTCCTCCCGGCCGGGACAGAGGGTGTTTTCGGCGTCAGGTATCCAGACATACAGGTTCTGCCGTTTCTGGATGCGGTGATGCCGCTCGGTACCGCCGCGCAACGCCTTGTCCAGATCCTTTTCCGTGTCAAAGGCCATCACATACGCAACTGCCTTGCCCGCTTTACCCGCTTTCAGCCTGAAGCACCCGGCCAACGACAGCTGGTCACTGTTCCTGACGGTAACCACCGCATAGTTTTTCCGGTACTCCCTGTGCAGATCAGCGTCTGCAGCCCTGAATAAAGCCGCGTCGGCCAGTTTGGCAACAAAGTCACGGTACTCCAGCATGGTGCCGCCGGCAGCCTTGGCTGCAGCATGCACTTGGGCGTACGGCCTCCGCGCATGCGATGACGCCTGCGCCAGAACGGCAAGAGCCGCGGCTCCACCGACTACGGCCAGAGCCAGTGTCGTTTCACTGTCCACCTCAAACACCTCCTGCAACGGTACACCGATACACTACGTACCGTTTCATTATGTACCCGAGGGTTTTTCAAAAGTCAAACGTCTTTTCAGGAATTTCGCGTTCGGGTTCTGTTGGGGGTCTGCTACGATTCCGGCGGGGTCAGACCCCACGCTTTCCCGCGAACAGCACGGCCGCCCCCTCCCTGGCATCAGGTCTCCAGGATGTGCTCCACCCGTACGACGAGCGGCGTAACAGCCGCTACGAGCTTGTCGGAGGACAGGCCCTCGACCTTGAACGTGCAGAAATGGTTGCTGGGATCCTCTCCCTCGAAGGTGGCTAGCGAGATGATGTTGCCGCCGGCCGCCGCTATCGCGCCGGCCACGAGTGCCAGTTCACCCCGGTTCTCGGGGAAAAGAGCGGTCAGCCTCCCCCCCTTGGGGCGGGCGCCGGACCACTGGATGAACAGCCTGAACAAATCAGACTCGGTGATGATGCCCACCAGCTTGTCGCCCTGTACCACAGGCAGGCCGGCTATTCGGTTGTCGTCCATGATTCTGGCGGCTTCCTCCACCGGAAGGTCTTCGGTGACGGTGACCAGCTTCTTGGTCATCATCGTCTCCACCTTGAGCTTGGAGATCAGGTAGTGCAGTTCGTAGATGTCCAGCGTCGTCGCGGGCGGCGCCGAGGCGTGCGCCAGGTCGGAGGCGGTAACGATGCCCACCAGCTTGCCCGCCTTGTCCACCACCGGCAGGCGGTGGATCTTGTCGCGGCGCATTATCGCCTGAGCCTCGGGCACGGTCACATCGCTGGTGATGGTGACCGGGTTCCTGGTCATGCAGTGTCCTACATTCATCGCTTTCTCCTCAATCCGGGCTCAGAGCCCGAGGTACGCCTTGCGCACCTCTTCGTTGGCCAGCAGGTTTGCGGCTGAATCCGCCATCTTGATGCTGCCATTCTGCAGTACATAGCCCTTGTTTGCAATCTTGAGCGCCATGTTGGCGTTCTGCTCCACCAGGAAGATGGTCGTCTTGCGCTCCACGTTGATGCGCTTGATTATCTCGAAAATGTTGTGGACGATGATCGGCGCCAGGCCCAGGGACGGCTCGTCGAGGAGCAGTATGCGGGGCCGGCCCATCAGCGCGCGGGATATGGCGAGCATCTGCTGCTCGCCGCCGGACAAGGTGCCGCCCTGCTGGCCGCGACGCTCGGCGAGGCGCGGAAACAACTCGAACACCTCTTCGAGGTCAGCCTTGATCAAGGCCTTGTTGTCCCGCAGGAACGCGCCCATGTCAAGGTTCTCCGCCACGGTCAACTGCGGGAATATCCTGCGGCCTTCAGGTACCTGGGACAGGCCCATCTTGACGATGGCGTGCGGGCTCTTCTTTGAAATGTCCTTGCCGTCCAGCAGGATTTCTCCCGAGCGGATGGAGGTGACGCCGCAGATCGACATCAGCGTGGTGGACTTGCCGGCGCCGTTGGCCCCGATCAGCGTCACGATTTCACCTTCCTCCACCGAGAGCGAGATGCTCCTCAGGGCCTGGATGTTGCCGTAATAGGTACAGACGTTCTTGAGTTCCATCAAAGGCATGTCATTCTCCTAAATACGCTTTGATCACTTCGGGATTGCGCTTGATCTGGTCCGGCGTTCCTTCGGCGATGAGGCGCCCGTAATCGAGCACGTAGATGCGTTCTGAAACGTTCATCACGAGGCTCATGTCGTGCTCGATGAGCAGGATCGTCACCTTCTCCCGCTCGCGTATCAGGTTGATCGTCTCTTCAAGTTCCTTGGTCTCGTTGGGGTTCATGCCCGCCACCGGCTCGTCCAGGAGGAGGAGGAAGGGGTCGGTAGCCAGAGCGCGCGCGATTTCCAGGCGGCGCTGGGCACCGTAGGGCAGGTTGCGGGCCGATTCGTTGATGAACATCTCCAGCTTCATCTTCTTGAGGATGTCGTGGCAGTCGTCCAGCAGGCGCTGTTCTTCCTCGCGCGTGGCCTTGTCGCGGATTATGGCCTTGAAGATGCCGGCCTTGAGCGCGTTGTGCCTGCCTATCATCACGTTCTCGAGCACGCTCATGTTGCCGAACAGCCTGATGTTCTGGAAGGTTCGCGCCAGGCCCTTGCGGTTGATGACGTTGGGTTTGAGCCCCTGGATCTGCTCCATGGGCAGTTCGCCGCGCTGTATCGACACGGTGCCCTCGGTGGGCGTGTAGACGCCGGTGATGCAGTTGAAGATGGTGGTCTTGCCCGCACCGTTGGGGCCGATGAGCGCGCAGATCTCGCCGGAGCGGATGTGCAGCGTTACGTCGTCGATGGCCCGCAGGCCTCCGAACACCATGGAGAGGTTCTTGAGTTCGAGTATGGGTGCGGCGGCGGTCATTTCTGGGCTCCCGGGGCTACGCCCGCCGGCGACTGGTCAACGGCCGGCTTCTGGACGAACGTGAACTTCTTGCGGTTGCGCGGGAACAGTCCGTCAGGCTTGAATATGATGATGATGATCATCGCGATGCCGTAGATAAGCATGCGGTACTGGGCCAGCGGCCTGAAGTACTCGGGCAGCAACTTGAGCAACATGGCACCGCCTATAGCCCCGGGTATGGACCCGGTGCCGCCGATGACGATGGCCATGAGCACCATGATCGACTCCCACAGCGTAAAGCTGTCCGGGTTGATGTAGGTGGTCTGCGATGCCAGGATGACGCCGGCTATGCCCGCCCAGAAGGCTCCGAGCGCGAAGGTGACCAGCTTGTTTCGTACCAGATCCACGCCCATCGATTCGCAGGCTATCTCGTCCTCGCGCATGGCCTCAAGAGCGCGGCCGACCCGCGAGTCCTCGATGCGCCTGACGACGAAGATGGTCAGGAACACGAGCACCAGCACGATGTAGTAGATGTACGTGGCAGCCTGCCGCGGTGGCAGGCGCAGCCCGAAGAACCACGGCCGCGGTATCAGGCTTATGCCCGTCGCGCCGCCGGTCACTGAACTGGAGTTCTGCAGCACCATGCGCACGATCTCGCCGAAGGCCAGCGTTATGATGGCCAGATAGTCGCCCCTGAGCCGAAGCACCGGCAGGCTGAGCAGTATGCCGAAGACGACCGCCAGTATGCCCGCCAGCGGGAGCGCTATCCAGAACAGCCAGCCGGTAGCGATGCCAGCCTCGACGAAAACCGGGCCGGCGTACTTCCACAGGAGGCCGTAGGTGTAGGCGCCGACAGCGAAGAAGGCCGCGTAACCGAGGTTGAGCAGACCGCCAAGGCCTACCACGATGTTCAGGCCCAGCGCCAGTATCACGTAGATGAGGGCCGTGATCATGATGTTGGTGTGGTACATGCCGAGCGCGAAGGGATACGCCACCACGATGATCAGAAACGCCGCTATGACGGCCAGCCGTATGGGCTTGCGGGCCAGGGCGGACCGTACGGCCTCACCGACCTTGGTAAACGGCGTGCGGACCTTGACCTTGTCGCCGCGGTGCTCGTTCCACACCAGCGCCTGGCGCCAGGCAAAGGACAGCACGAAGGCCGCCACCGCGATGACCGGCAGGGCCGACCAGCGGAAGATGATGGAAGCCTTGCCGCTGGTCACGTTAACCTTCATGACCATGAAGGGGAACAGCAATACGATGAACCAGACCATCTGTACCAGCGAGGCGCGGATTTCTGTAAACATATGCTTTCGGGTCATTCGCTTACACCTTCTGCTTCAGGTTCTTGCCGAGGATGCCGTCCGGCTTGAGGATGAGTATCAGTATGAGGATGACGAAGGCGTAGGCGTCCTCGTAATCGCTGGATATGTAGCCGGTTCCCAGGCTCTCGGTCCAGCCGAGTATGAAGCTGCCGAGCACGGCGCCGGGAATGCTGCCGATGCCGCCGAGGACGGCCGCGACGAAGGCCTTGATGCCTGCCACGAACCCTATGTAGTAGTTGATCTGCCCCATGTATGAGCAGATGAGGACGCCGCCTACCGCCGCAAGGGCGGATCCGATGATGAAGGTCACCGATATGACCTGGTTTATATTGACGCCGACGAGCTGTGCCATGGTCTTGTCCTGGGCCGTCGCGCGCATTGATTTTCCGATTTTGGTGAATTTGATCAACAGGGTCAGCGCCACCATGATGACCGAGGTGGTAATCAGGATGATGAACTGCGTCGAGTTGATGTATTCCCTGACGGGCAGGAGGAACCCGAGTTCAGGCAGGTACGAGGGAAAGGACAGGTACTTTTCAGTCTGCGCCAGCATGATGAAATTCTGCAGTATCATCGAGATGCCGATGGCGCTGATGAGGGCGGACAGGCGGGGCTTGTTCCGCAGGGGCAGGTACGCCAGCTTTTCTATGGTAAAACCGAAGGCTGACGAGAAGATGACCGAGGCGATTATCGACAGGAGCAGCACCAGCGGCACGGGCATTCCCATGGTGAACATGAAGCCGCCGACGATGAGCGCCGTAAAGCCGCCTATCATGTACACTTCGCCGTGCGCGAAGTTGATGAGCTGTACGATGCCGTAAACCATCGTGTAGCCGAGGGCAATCAGAGCGTAGATGCTGCCCTTGGCCGTACCGCTCAGAAAGAGCTTAAGAAAATAATCCATGTTCCGAATCCCTCTTTTAGCGATCCCGGCTTAAACGACGAGGCCGTTCCGGTACAAAAAATACCGGAACGGCCCACGAACGAGTTTCCTGGCCCTAAGGCTTACTTCAGCTCGACGTACTTGCCGTTCTGGACCTGGTAGACCGAGAATCCGAAGCCGATGACGTCGCCACGGGCATCAAAGCTGATCTTGCCCAGCGGGGTCTCGACGAACTCTGAGCGGAGTGCCTTGTCGATGGCGTCATACTCGGTGCTGCCGGCCTTCTGGATGGCGTTGACCACGGCGACCGTGGCGGCATAGGCATTGAGGAAGAAGGCGCCCGGTTCGTCGCCGAACTTGGCCTTGTGGTCTGCCGCGGCCTTGATGGCGAGCGGGTTGGAGGTGGTGTCCATCGGGCCGGTTGCATAGACGCCGTCGGCGTACTTGCCGGCGACTTCAATGAAGGTCTGGTCCTTGACGCCGTCATCGGAAACGAAGGGAAGGTTCATGCCCTTGTCCTTCATCTGCTGGACGAGCTTGGAAGCCTCGGGGTGGTAGCCGCCCCATACGACGCCATCAGCGCCGGAATTGCCGATCTTGTTGACGACGGCGGAGTAGTCGGGAGCGCCGGGGTTCACGCCTTCGAACAGGACGACCTTGATGCCTTCTGCTTCGGCAAAGCTCTTGACCAGTTCGGCGAAGCCCTTGCCGTAGTCGCCCTTGTCATGGAGGATCGCGAGGGACTTGAGCCCGAGCTTGTCCTTGATGAACATGGTGGCCAGCTTTGCCTGGGCATCATCCGGAGCGATGGTGCGGAAGAAGTTGGGATATTCGCCGCTCTGGGTGAGCGGGGGGTTTGTGGCGGAAGGAGAAACGGTGATGATCTTGGAATCCTTGTAGATTCCGAGAGCGGACTTGGTGGCGCCGGAGCAGATGTGTCCAATGACGGCCACGACGTTGCTGCTGACGAGCTTGGAAGCGGTGTTCGTCGCGAGCTCGGGCTTGCACTGGTCATCTTCAATGAACAGTTCGAGCATCCGGCCGTTGATTCCGCCCTTGGCGTTTACTTCTTCAATGACGAGCTTGGCGGCGTTTACGGACGGGAGTCCGTAGGACGCGAGGTCGCCCGAATGAGCGCCAGCCACACCGATCTTGATCGTTTCAACGACCTTCTTCTGACAGCCGACCGCGAGCAATGACACTGAAAGTGCCACAGCCGCCAGTACCAACATGCTTCTCTTCATTAGTTCCTCCTCAATCGTAGCGAAAGGCGTGAGTCGCGGGAGCCGGCACAACCGGGATCCGCATACTCTGAAAACAGATAACAGTTCTCCGATTGTTTCTATGTATAGTAGTAACGATGCTTAGTCAAGTAGCAGGAATCAAAACGCACCGATTTTACCCACAGACCTTGCGCTTGACGCCCTCCGGAGGCACCGCAATACTGTCCCCGGCAACAATCGAACATATTGTACTACAGGGGCATATATAATGAAACTCTCATTTTCAGAAAAAGCGGGGTACGGGATAGGCGCGCTGGGCAAGGACATGGCCTGCGGCATCGTAAACACCTTCCTGATGTTCTATTTCACTGACGTCGTAGGGCTCGCGCCGGCGTTCCTGGGCGTGCTCTTCATGGTAGCCCGCATATGGGACGCGATAAACGACCCCATGGCCGGCTGGCTCGTCGACAACACCCGGAGCCGCATCGGCAAATTCCGGCCCTGGATACTGGCCGGAACCTTGAGCAACACCGTCGTCCTCCTCGTGCTGTTCTCCAATCCGGCCATACGCGGTGCCGGGCAGTACGTGTTCTTCAGCGTCGTCTACATACTCTGGGGCATGACCTACACGCTCGAGGACATCTCGTACTGGTCGATGATTCCGGCCCTCGCCGACGACGAATCGGAGCGCAACACCATATCAGTGATTCCACGCATTTTCGCCGCGGCCGGCAATGTCACCGTTGGCTCGTTCGGATTGGCCATAGTCAACGCCATGGGCAAGGTGGCTCCAGGCGCGCTGCCCACGCAGGCCCAGCAGTCCAGAGGCTTTTTCTGGCTGGCGGCCTTCATCGGCGTGGTCTTCGTGGTCACCAATGTCATCACCGTCATGTTCGTCAAAGAGAAGATCGTAATCCTCAACCAGAACAAATTCAGGTTCAGGGACATTTTCTCCACGATAGCGAAGAACGACCAGCTGGTGGTCATCGTCGTCGCCATGGCCCTCTACACGCTGGCCATCAACCTCACCTCCAGCCTGGGCCTCTACTGGTTCAAGTACGACGTGGGCGACGAGCGGCTCTACGGCACCTTCTACCTGGCCGCGGGAGGCGCGCAGGTGCTCGCGATGCTGCTGTTCCCGGCATTCGCAAAGAAATTCAGCAGGCGCAGGGTATTCATCCTGTCAGCGGTGCTGCCCATCGCCGGCTATGCCGCCCTGTATCTCGTGGGCAGGCTGGCGGGCAACAGCATGGCGCTCCTCGTGGTGGCCGGCGTCGTGCTGTTCTTCGGCTTCGGCTTCTCCCTCGTGCTTACGAGCGTCATGCTCGCCGATGCGGTGGACTACGGCGAATGGAAGCTGGGCACGCGCAACGAGAGCATCGTGTTCTCCATGCAGACCTTCATGGTCAAATTTGCCATGGCGCTCTCGGGACTGGTCACCGGCGTAGGACTCGCCGCGTTCGGCTTCGTGGCCAACACCAGGCAGAGCCAGAGCGCGCTGACCGGCATCAGGCTGCTGATGTTCGCGGTGCCCATAGTCCTGCTCATCGCCTCGCTCGCGATATATCTCAAGGGCTACAGACTCAACGGCGCGTATTACGGCACCATCAAGGCTGAACTGACAGAACGGAGGGCCGAGAGTGAGTAACGTCATCCATCTGGACACAGAGCGCGCGAGCTACATACTCGACGTGATGCCCACAGGCCACCTGGCTGGCCTCTATTATGGAAAGCGTCTGCGCCCCATGGACGACTACGAGCCCCTGCGCCAGAAGAACGCCGTGCCCTACGGCACCATGGTCAACGTCAGCCAGGAGCACAAGAACATCGGGCTGGACGACCAGTGCCTGGAATATTCGGGGCTCG